>NZ_JAHWGR010000016.1:0-150551 GCF_020873825.1 Micromonospora sp. DH13 | reverse complement strand
GGTCCATCGCGGCGACGTTCAGCAGCACACAGCTGCCCGACGGGCCGGTAACCACCACCGTCACCGCCCGACCGTTGTCCAGGTTCGTCACCCGCAACCGCGTACCCACCGGAAAACGGTCACTCGTTGCCGCCGGCGCACCCCCCTCCGCCGAGAACGTCACCGAACCCTGGCAGGCGCTCGGCCGTGCGGGTGGGGCCGCTGTCGCACCCCCGGGCTGGGCACCGGGTTGTGCACCGGGCTGGGCCGGCGCCCCGCCGGGCTGCGCGGGTGTGCCGCCGCCATCGAGGCGTTCCACCACGTTGCGCCGCACGACGTTCTTCCCCGGCTCCCGCACCAGGTCCATCGCGGCGACGTTCAGCAGCACACAGCTGCCCGACGGGCCGGTAACCACCACCGTCACCGCCCGACCGTTGTCCAGATTGGTCACCCGCAACCGCGTACCCACCGGAAAACGGTCACTCGTCGCCGCCGGCCCACCCCCCTCCGCCGAGAACGTCACCGAACCCTGGCACACGCTCTGCCGCGCCGGTGCCGTCTCGGCGAAACCGAGACCCGTCCCGACCGCCACCACCGCCGAGGCGACCACGGCCATCCCCGCTGCCAGGACATGCGTCCGCCGTACCCTCACGTGCCTCTCCCGTCGTCCGATGATCGGCCTACGCCGAGCGGTACGGCCTGGGAGCGCTGCCGGGTTCAGCCATCCGTCAGGAAGGTTTCCAATCCCGGGGGCCCACCTCCGCGATCTTGCACTTGCGGCCCCAGGAATGGGCGATTCACGATATTTGACGGGGCCCAAAGTGCAAGATCGCCGGCGACTTGGGGTGGGGCGGCAGGGGGTTAGTCGTCGCAGCCGTAGCCGTCGTTGTCGCGGTCCAGGTCGTAGATGTCGACGCCGATGACCTTCACCGGACCCGTGACGTACGCGGGGCCGTTGCCGCCGCCACCGGCACAGTCGACGTCGCTGGCGATCGGCACGCAGCCGCTGTAGTTGGGGTCGCACTGGCGCTCCTGCTTCGTGCCCACCGCGACGACCTGGATGACCGGCTGCTTCGTGACGACCGACCGGAGCAGCTTCCGACCGGTGGGCACCCCGTCGGTCAGGGTGACCTGGTACGTCAGCGTGCGGACCCCGTTGACTCCCCGGGTGCGGACGACCCGCTTGCCTTTGACCAGGGACGGGTCCTTCACGGTCCGCTCCGCGTACCGGATCGTCTGTGTCTCCTTCTCGGTGCGCGTCTCCACGGTCGGGGGCGTGGCCGTCGGCGACGACGGAGCCGCGGAGACGGTGGGCGGCGGCGCGGTAGCCGGCGCGGCCGCATCGGACACGGCCGGCTCGGGGGCGGCGGCGGGCGGGCTGGCCTTGGCCGCCACGGCGGTACGCCCCTGCCCCGGGTCGTCGGCGAGTGTCCCGACGACGGCGGCTCCCGCGCAGCAGAGCAGCACGGTCGACAACAGCACGCCGCCCAGGACGACACCGACCCGCTGCCCGGGCTGGAGGCGACGGAACCATCCCGCCCGGGCAACGGATGGCACGACGGGGGCGGCGGGGTTTCGGTGGTACGGCGGCTGGTGGGTCACGACACCGAGTGTCACCAGGGAGGGGCGGCTCGGTAACCGCCGTACCGATCCTCAACGACGTCGATCGGCAAACCGGCCGATACGTACAGTCCGGGGCGGAAACCGGGCAGGCGGCATCGTGCCCCATCCGGGCGGGGAGGGTCGTACGGGTCGGCGGGGAGCCGCCGTACGGGGTCGCCACTGCCCGGCCTTCCGGCCGTACGGGCCGTTAATAGGGGGCCCTTCCTATACCGAAAGCGTTAACAAGGTGCCCTTCCTTTACCGCCGGTCCTCCAGGCCCCAGGGGGAGCCGTAGATCGTCAGCAGGTCTAGGAACGGGCGCGGGGGCAGCGCCTCGGGGCCGATCACACCGGTGCCGGTCCACTCCCCCGTGGCGAGCAACTCCAGGGCGACGACCGGGTTGACGGCGGTCTGCCAGACGACGGCCTGGTGGCCGTACTCGGCCATGGACCACTCGTTGTCGACGACGTGGTAGAGGTAGACCTCGCGGGGCTCGCCGTCCTTGCCCACGCCGGTGACCCAGGTGCCGGCGCAGGTCTTGCCGCGCATCCGGTCGCCGAGGGTGGCCGGGTCGGGCAGGGCGGCGGCGACCACGTCGCGCGGGGACATCCGCACGCCGCGCACGGTGACCGGCTCGGTGGAGTCGAGGCCGAGCTTGTGCAGGGTGCGCAGGACCTCGATGAACTCCTCGCCGAGGCCGTACTTGAAGGTGACCCGCCGGGCGTCGACCCAGCGCGGGATGAGCAGCACCTCCTCGTGCTCGACGTTGACGCACTCGACGGGGCCGATGCCCTCGGGGAAGTGGAACACCTCGGGCTCGCTGAACGGTTCGGTGGTGAACCAGCCCCGCTCGCGTTCCCAGATCACCGGCGGGTTGAGGCACTCCTCGATCGTGGTCCAGATGGAGAACGACGGGGCGAAGTCGTAGCCTTCGACGGTGAGGTTCGCGCCGTCGCGTACCCCGATCTCGTCGATCTCGGCGAACAGCTCGTCGGCGGCGTAGCGGGCGAAGACGTCGGACAGGCCCGGTTCGACGCCAATGCCGCACAGGGCGAGCCGGCCGGCGGACGCCCAGCGGTCGGCGACGGCGAACTGCTCGTCGCCGAGCTTCACGCCGGTCTCGGCGTAGGGGCGCTTCGGGTGCGGGTGCGACAGGGACATGGCCATGTCGAGGTAGTCGGCGCCGGCCGCGTACGCGCCGTCGAAGATCGGCATGACGAAGCGCGGGTCGACGGCGTTGAGCACGTGGGTGATCCGGTGTTCGCGGCACAGCGCGGCGACGGCGTCGGCAGAGGAGGCGTCGACGGTCGCGGCGACGAACCGGTCGCCGTGGCCGGCGACGGCCCGCGCGGCGCGGGCGGCGTCGGCGTCGGCGACGACCATGGTGTCGAAGAATGTTCGGCGGGCGGCGATGGCGGCGGCGGCGGAGCCGACCCCGCCGGCGCCGACGAGCAGGATACGCATCAGGAATCGAACCCCAAACCAAGACGATCGAGCGTACGGAGCCACGGGTTGCGCCGGCCGTCGCGCGCGTCGGCGCGGGCCAGCGACCAGCGGGTGAGGTGGATGCCGGCGGCCCGGACGGGCTCCGGCGGGAACGGCAGCGGCTTGCCCCGGACGAGGGCAAGCCGGGTGAGCGGGGTGTCCGCGCCGGCGAGCAGGTCGAGCATGACGCGCGCGCCGAACCGGGTGGCCCCGACGCCGAGGCCGGTGTAGCCGGCGGCGTAGGCGAGCCGGCCGTCGTAGGCGGTGCCGAAGAACGGGCAGAACCGGGTGCAGGTGTCGATGACGCCGCCCCAGCGGTGGCTGAACCGGACGTCGGCGAGTTGCGGGAACGTGGTGAAGAAGTGCTCGGCGAGGGCGGTGAAGGTGGCGGGGCGCTGCTCCAGCTCGGGGGCGACCCGGTTGCCGTGGTGGTAGACGGCGTCGTAGCCGCCGAACAGGATCCGCCCGTCGCGGGTGATCCGGTAGTAGTGGAACTGGTTGCCGGTGTCGGCGAGGCCCTGCCGGTTGCGCCAGCCGATCGCGTCGCGCTGGGCGTCGGTCAGCGGCTCGGTCATCAGCGCATAGTCGTAGACGGGCACGACCCAGGCCCGCAGCCGGCGCAGCAGCGGCGGGAACGCGTTGGTGGTGAGCACGACCCGGCGGGCGCGGACGACGCCGGGGGCCTGCTCGACGCCGCCGGCCGTGCTGGCGGCCACGGCGGCGGCGTCGCCGCGCAGCCCGGTGACCCGGGTGTGCTCGTGGATCCGGACGCCCAGGTCGAGGCAGGCGCGGCGCAGGCCCCAGGCGAGCTTCGCCGGGTCGAGCATGGCCACCCGGTCACGGTCCCACATCCCGCCGAGGTACGTCGGCGAGTCCACCTCGGCGCGCACCTCGTCGCGGCCGAGCAGCCGCACGTCGTGGCCGTGGCTGCGGGCCAGCTCCGCGTCGGAGGCGAGCCCGTCGAGCTGGTACGGCCGCACGGCCACGGCCAGCTCGCCGGTGCGCTCGAAGTCGCAGTCGATGCCGTACGCGTCGACGGTGGCGGCGATCGCGGCGAGGTTCTCCCGGCCGAGGCGTTCCAGCTCGGCGACCTCGCCGGGGAACCGGGCGACGCCGTTGGCGAGGCCATGGGTGAGCGAGGCGGAGCAGAACCCGCCGTTGCGCCCCGACGCGGCCCAGCCGCAGGTGCCCGCGTCGACGAGCAGCACGTCGGTGTCGGGGTCGGCCTGCTTGGCGAGCAGGGCGGCCCAGAGCCCCCCGTACCCGCCGCCGATCACCAGCAGGTCGGCGGTGTGCGCGCCGGTCAGCGGGGGCAGCGGGTCGGGGCGTTCGGGCCGGTCGAGCCAGTACGGTACGGGCGCCGCGTCGGCGAGCGCCCGGCCGGTATGCGGGAGGATCATGACGGGCTCTTCGCCCGCCGGCCGGTCGCCGGTGCGACCGGGAGGGTGTGCCGGCGGGCCCGCCGCCCGCGCAGCGAGCTGAGCCCGACGAGCAGCAGCGCGATGGCGAACATGGCCGTGCCGATGACGTTGACCTGCGGCGGGATGCCCCGCTGGGCGGCACCCCAGACGTACATGGGGAACGTGACGGTGGTGCCGGCGTTGAAGTTGGTGATGATGAAGTCGTCGAAGCTGAGCGAGAACGCCAGCAGCGCGGCGGCCACGATGCCGGGGAGCACCAGCGGCAGGGTGACCAGGCGGAACGTCTGCCATGGGCTGGCGTACAGGTCGGCGGCGGCCTCCTCCAGCCGGCGGTCCATGCCGGCGAGCCGGGCCTTGACGGTGACCACCACGAACGACACGCAGAACATGACGTGGGCGATGACGACGGTCCAGAAGCCCTGCGGCACCCCGGCGGAGACGAACAGGGCCAGCAGCGAGGTGCCCATGACCAGCTCGGGGGTGGCCATCGGCAGGAAGATCAGCACGTTGATGCCGGAGCGGCCGGTGAACCGGTGCCGCACCAGCGCGAACGCCATCAGCGTGCCGAGCACGGTGGCGACGACGGTGGCGATGAAGCCGATCTGCACGCTGCGCACCACGGCGTCACACATGTCGGAGGTGGCGCAGGGCTGCCGCCAGTTGTCGAGGGTGAACTCGTTGAAGTCGTACGACAGGCGGCTCGACGGGCGGTTGAACGACAGGGCGGCGACCACGGCGATGGGCAGCGACAGGTAGCCGAGGACGAGCAGGGCGACGCCCATCACCCAGTGGTCGGCGAGCCAGCGGGAAACCTTCACAGCACCTCCTCCGTGCCGGCGCGGCGCAGGTAGACGAAGACCACCGCGAGGATCGCCGCCATCAGCAGGAACGACAGGGCCGCGCCCTGCGGGTAGTCCAGCCGGACCAGGAACGCCGAGTCGATGACGTTGCCGATCATGTATTCGTTGGGGGTGCCGAGCAGCTCGGCGTTGATGTAGTCGCCGGTGGCCGGAATGAAGAACAGCAGCGTGCCGGCGATCAGGCCGGGCATCGACAGCGGCAGGGTGACCCGGCGGAACGTCTGCACCGGGCTCGCGTACAGGTCGCCGGCCGCCTCCAGCAGCCGGTAGTCGAGCCGCTCCAGGCTCGCGTACAGCGGCAGCACCAGGAACGGCAGGAAGTTGTACGTCAGCCCGAGCACCACCGCGACGGGGGTGGCGAGCAGCCGGCCGTCGGGGCCGAGCAGGTGCACGTCGCGCAGCAGCCCGACCAACCAGCCGTTGTCGGACAGGATCGTCTTCCACGCCAGGGTGCGCACCAGGAAGCTGGTGAACATGGGGGCGACGACGCAGACCAGCAGCAGGTTCTTCCACCGGCCGGCCTTCTGGGCGATCGCGTACGCCAGCGGGTAGCCCATCAGCAGGCCGAGCACGAGCGCGATGCCGGCGTAGAGGAACGACCGGCCGAGCTGCGGCCAGTACGCCTGCACCGCGTCGGGGTAGTTGCCGAACGCCCAGGTCAGCGCGTACCCGGTGGAGAGGGAACCGCTGGGGTCGTAGAGGCTGGCGGCGGCGAGCTGGAACAGCGGCACGGCGAAGAACAGCAGCAGCCAGGCCGCGCCGGGCAGGAGCAGCAGGTACGGCAGCAGCCGGTGCCGCCCGCCCCGGGGCGGCGGCGGGGGCGTCGCGGGTTGCCCCGTCGACGTGGGAACGTGGGCCAGCGCGGTCACGAGGACGCACCCACCGGCTCGTCGAGCAGGCCGGCGGTGGCGTCGTCCGCGCCGGGCGGGCGGGGCAGCAGGAACGCGTGCCGGGGGTCCCAGTGCGCCACCACGGACGCGCCGACGGGCACCCGGCCGCCGAGGCCGCTGTTGGCCGCGAACGCGGTCAGTTCGCTGCCCCAGCCGGTGCGCACCAGATACTGGGTGCTGACCCCCACGTACGAGGCGTCGGTGACCACCCCGGTCACGTACTGGTGGCCGGCGGGGACCCGATCGGCGGCGTCGACGAGGTGCAGCTTCTCGGGGCGTACCCCCAGGTAGACCGGGCCCGAGGCGACCCGGGCGCGGCCGGCGGGCACGGAGTAGCGCGCGCCGTGGGCGGTGACCGGCACGTCGGACCCGGCGGGCCCGGCGGCCTCGGCGGCGAGGAGGTTGGACTGGCCGAGGAAGTTCGCCACGAACGCGGTGGCCGGGTATTCGTAGATGTCGGCGGGCGCGCCGAGCTGCTCGATCCTCCCGGCGTTCATCACCGCGACGGTGTCGGCCATGGTCATGGCCTCCTCCTGGTCGTGGGTGACGTGCACGAAGGTGATGCCGACCTCGGTCTGGATGCGCTTGAGCTCGATCTGCATCTGCCGGCGCAGCTTCAGGTCGAGCGCGCCGAGCGGCTCGTCGAGCAGCAGCACCTGCGGCCGGTTGATCAGCGCCCGGGCGAGCGCGACGCGCTGCTGCTGCCCGCCGGAGAGCTGGGCGGGGCGGCGGTGGCCGAAGTCGGCGAGCTGCACCAGGGCGAGCATCCGGTTGACCTCGGCGTCGACCGAACGGATGCCGCGCCGGCGCAGCCCGAACGCCACGTTGTCGAAGATGTCGAGGTGCGGGAAGAGCGCGTAGCTCTGGAACACGGTGTTGACCGGCCGCTTGTACGGGCGCAGCCGGGCGATGTCCCGGTCGCCGAGGAGCACCTGCCCGCTCGTCGGCTGCTCCAGGCCGGCGATCATGCGCAGGGTGGTGGTCTTGCCGCACCCGGACGCCCCGAGCAGGGCGAAGAACGAGCCCTGCGGGATGGTCAGGCCGAGGTCGTCGACCGCGGTGAAGATGCCGAACCTCTTGGTCAGGTTGACCAGCCGCAGGTCGCCGGCCGGCGCGTCGTGTCCCGTCGTCTTCGCGCTCATCCCCGTCACGCCCCGATGACCTGCTGGAACTTGCCCTCGAACTCCTTCTCCTGCTTCTCGTCCAAGGCCATGAACACCTTGGACTTCGACAGCAGCGCCTCGTCGGGGAAGATCAGCGGGTTGGCGGCCAACTCCGGGTCGATCTTCTCCATCTCGGCCTTCGCGCCCTGCACGGGGCAGATGTAGTTGACGTACGCGGCGAGCTTCGCGGCGACGGCCGGCTCGTAGTAGTAGTTGATCAGCTCTTCGGCGTTCGCCTTGTGGGTGGCCTTGTTGGGCACCATCATGTTGTCGCTGAAGAGCATCACGCCGGAGTCGGGCGCGACGAACTTGATCTTGTCGTTCTCCCCGGAGAGCTGGATGATGTCGCCGGACCAGCCGACGCACGCCGCGATGTCGCCCTTGGCGAGGTCGGGGGCGTAGTCGTTGCCGGTGAACTTGCGGATCTGCCCGGAGTCGACGGCCTTCTTGAGCTTGTTGAGTGCGTCGTCGAACTGGGCGGTGGTGAAGTTCGCCGGGTCGTGTCCGTTGGACTGCATCAGCAGGCCCATCGTGTCGCGCATCTCCGACAGCGCGGTGACCTTGCCCTTGAGGTCGGGCCGGGTCAGCAGCTCGTCGACAGTGCGGATCTCCTTGGTGACCGACCCGTTGTACGCGAGGCCGGCCAGGCCGGACTGCCACGGGACGGCGATGCGGCTGTCCGGATCGAAGGAGCGGTTGAGCAGCGACGGCAACAGGTTCGCCGCCACGTTGGGGATCTTCGCCGGGTCGAGCTTCTGGATCCAGCCGAGCCGGATCATCCGGGCGGCCATCCAGTCGGTGAGCACGATGATGTCCCGCCCGGTGCCCTGACAGGCCGCGAGCTGGTTCTGCACCTTGCCGAAGAACTCGTTGTTGTCGTTGATGTCCTCGGTGTAGGTGACCTGGATGCCGGTCTTCGCGACGAACGCGTCCAGGCTCGGACGCTTCGATTCGTCCTTCTCGTCGACGTCCATGTACTGCGGCCAGTTCGAGAACGCCAGCTTCTTCTCCGTGCCGGAGAGGTCTTCGCTGACGCAGCCGGCCTCGGTCTGCACGGCGCCCTTGGTGCCGCAGCCGGCGAGCGCGCCCGCCGTGGCGAGCATCGCGGCCGAGCCGAGGGTGCCGGTGAGCAGACCACGCCGGGTGAGGGGCCGGAGGGGAGTTCGCATGTGACGACTCCTAGGGGGTCATCGTCGGCGGGCGGGACGGGGGAGGCCCGACGGCGGGAGGGTCTTCAGGCGATGGACGACTGATCCTGACATGAGCCGACCTGCCTCACAAGGGATTCCGTTGCGGGCATAGCAATGCACCACGAATTACGCCAGACTGCGCCGGGGCATTACGATCCCGGAGGAGAAGCGGACATGGGGAGCTGACGATGGTCATCCGACAGCAGGAGAGCGGCGGCGGGGGTCGGCGCGTCACCGTGCGTGAAGGTGCCAGTCACGCTCTGCTGGACGACGTCGCCAAGCAGATCATCGAGCAGCTCCAGGAGGACGGCCGCCGGCCGTACGCGACGATCGGCAAGGCGGTCGGCCTGTCCGAGGCGGCGGTGCGCCAGCGGGTGCAGCGGCTGCTCGACGCCGGGGTGATGCAGATCGTCGCGGTCACCGACCCGCTCCAGCTCGGCTTCCCCCGGCAGGCCATGATCGGCCTACGCACCGACGGGGACCTAGAGACGGTGGCCGACCGGCTCGCCGAGTTCGAGGAGGTCGACTACGTGGTGATCACCGCCGGGTCGTTCGACCTGCTCGCCGAGGTGGTGTGCCGCAACGACGCACACCTGCTGGAGATCCTGCAGCGGCTGCGCGCCGTCGACGGGGTGCTCGCCACCGAGGCGTTCGTCTATCTCAAGCTGCGCAAGCAGACCTACAGCTGGGGCACCGCCTGAGCCTGCCCGACGAAGGCCCGCCAGGCGGCCGGGGCGAAGCTCAGGGTGCCGCCGTCGCGGTCCTTGCTGTCGCGCACCAGCACCCGGCCGGGCAGGTTGTCGGCCACCTCGACGCAGTTTCCGCCGTTGTTGCTGCTGCGGGTCGCGGTGCGCCACCGGGCACCGGCCAGCGCGTCGGTCAGCTCCACGTCGTCGCCACCTCTCTGATCAGCGCGGTCGACCCGCGGCCGGGCAGCGCCACCCGCAGCGTCTCGTTGCCCAACGAGCCTCCTGTCGCGGTCACGTGCAGTGGGCACGATAGCGACGCAGGGTGTCGACGGTGGGCCCGGAACGGCAGGTGGCGGCGGGACCTATTCCGCACGTCTCGCGCGCATTCGAGATGGGTGTCGAACGCCCGCCGGATGCCCCGACAACGTCCACCACCCACCGGACCATCCGCCCGCCCGCCTGCCCGGCCGCCCGGCCTCAGGGGCGCCCGTCCGACAGGGCGAGGTCCCTCACGCCACTAGGGAGCTGATGTCGTAGATGACTCACCCCGGCCCCAGCCCTCACAGTCTGGAGACGTGCGCGGGGGCGGGGGCATGGGCGGGGGCGTAAGCGTGGGCGTGGACGGAACAGGGCGGGGACGGGACAGGACGGGGCGTGAGCGGAGACGGAGACGGGTGAATCTTGGAAGATTTCGGCCCCTGGAGGGGCCATTTCGCTCCAAGATCTGCGTTCGGGACGGCCGGATCGCGGCGGGCGAGGTGCCTGGGAGGTGACGTGGAGGGCTGCGTGGGGGCGGCCGGGGTGGCGTGGGATGCGGCTGGGGCGCGCGATGCGGCCGATGCGGCGGGGGCTGGGGTGGCGGCCGAGGGTTGGTGGCGTGGGGATGTGGCGTGGGGATGTGGCGGGAGTGGCGGGGATGCGGGGACCCCGACCAGTTCCACCGCGCCCGCGTCCACCAGCCGCCGCCGCGGGAGAGGTGGTCGGGGGCGGGTGATGTCGTTGGTGACTCAGCTCCCTAGGGCCCACGCATGCCCGCACCCGGCCGTCCGCGCAACGGCACCGCCCGGGAGAGCCGCAGGACCCGCGTGCCCAGTGAGCCCCGCGAGACCCGCACGGCACGGGAAAGCCGCAGGACCCGCGCGGGCCGCGAGAGCCGGAAGAGCCCGGAGGGCCGCGAGAGCCGGAACAGCCGGGAGAGCCGGAAGAGCCGCGAGAGCGGCAGGGAAGCCGGGAGATGCGAGAGATCAATCACGATGCGGATTCCGTTGCCCACAGCGCCTGAGCGCGCCGAATCCGTTGCCCAGCGGGTCAAGTGCCACCGATACCACTTGCCTTTCGGCGTGCGGCTGTGGGATAACCGTGGGCAGAGCGGCCGGTGTCACCCCTGACCGGCCCGAGACCCGATGGGGCTGACATGGCCAACGCCACCGACCACCTCTGGATGCACTTCACCCGGATGGCCAGCTACTCCGCAGGCGAGGTGCCGACGATCGTGCGCGGCGAGGGCGCGTACGTGTGGGACTCGCAGGGCCGCCGTTACCTGGACGGGCTGGCCGGTCTCTTCGTCGTCAACGCCGGCCACGGGCGCACCGAGCTGGCCGAGGCCGCCGCGAAGCAGGCCGGCGAGCTGGCCTACTTCCCGCTGTGGTCGTACGCGCACCCGAAGGCCGTGGAGCTGGCCGAGAAGATCGCCTCGCTGACCCCCGCCGACCTGAACCGGGTCTTCTTCACCACGGGCGGCTCGGAGGCCGTCGAGGCGGCGTGGAAGCTGGCCCGGGCCTACTTCAAGCGGACCGGCAAGCCCAACAAGTACAAGGTCGTGAGCCGCTACATCGCGTACCACGGCACGTCGATGGGCGCGCTGTCGATCACGGGGCTGCCCGGCATCAAGACCGACTTCGAGCCGCTGGTGCCGGGCGCGGTGAAGGTGCCGAACACGAACTTCTACCGGGCCCCGGAGCACGGCGACTCGCCCGAGGCGTTCGGCCGGTGGGCCGCCGAGGAGATCCGGCGGGCCATCGAGCGGGAGGGGCCGGACACGGTCGCGGCGGTCTTCCTGGAGCCGGTGCAGAACTCCGGCGGCTGCTTCCCGCCGCCGCCCGGCTACTTCGAGCGGGTCCGCGAGATCTGCGACGCGTACGACGTGCTGCTCGTCTCCGACGAGGTGATCTGCTCGTGGGGGCGGCTCGGCGAATACTTCGGCGCGGTCCGCTACGGCTACCGGCCGGACATCATCACCACCGCGAAGGGCATCACCTCCGGGTACGCCCCGCTCGGCGCGATGATCGCCAGCGACCGGCTGATGGAGCCGTTCCTCACCGAGACCGGCATGTTCGCCCACGGGGTGACCTTCGGCGGCCACCCGGTCTCCTGCGCGGTGGCCCTGGCCAACCTGGAGGTGTTCGCCAGGGAGGACCTGATCGGGCACGTCCGGGCCAACGAGGACGCGTTCCGCGCCACCCTGGAGAAGCTGCACGACCTGCCGATCGTCGGCGACGTGCGGGGCGACGGCTACTTCTACGGCATCGAGCTGGTGAAGGACAAGGCGACCCGGGCGACGTTCGACGAGGCCGAGTCGGAGCGGCTGCTGCGCGGGTTCCTCTCCACCGCGCTGTTCTCCGCCGGGCTCTACTGCCGGGCCGACGACCGGGGCGACCCCGTCGTGCAGCTCGCGCCGCCGCTGATCGCCGAGCAGCAGCAGTTCGACGAGATGGAGCAGATCCTGCGGGCGGTGCTCACCGAGGCGTGGGCCCGGCTGTAACCGCCGAGCCGACGCGAAGCCGGGCCGTCGCATGCGCTACCAGGAGCTGTCGTACTGGCTGTCCACCGTGGACGAACCGTTGACGCCCCGCCCGCCGCTGGGCGGGGACGCCGACGCGGACGTCGTGATCGTCGGAGCCGGCTACACCGGGCTGTGGACGGCGTACTACCTCGCGCTCGCCGACCCCACGTTGCGGATCACGGTGCTGGAGGCCGAGATCGCCGGGTACGGCGCGTCGGGGCGCAACGGGGGCTGGTGCTCGGCGCTGTTCCCCACCTCGCTGCCGGCGCTGGCCCGCCGGCACGGCCGCGACGCGGCGCTGCGGATGCAGCGGGCCATGCAGGCCACCGTCCGCGAGGTGGGGCGGGTGGCCGCCGCCGAGGGCGTCGACTGCGACTGGCACCTCGGCGGGACGGTGACGCTGGCCCGCAGCGCGGCCCAGCTCGGCCGGGCTCGCGCGGAGGTGGCGCAGGCCCACGCGCACGGCCTGACCGCCGACGACCTGGTGCTGCTCGACGCGGCCGAGGCCGCCGCCCGCTGCGCTGCCGACGGGGTACGCGGCGGGACGTACACCCCGCACTGCGCCGTGGTGCACCCGGCCCGGCTGGCGCGCGGGCTGGCCCGGGCGGTCGAGCGTCGGGGGGTGACCGTCCACGAGCGGACGCCGGTGACCGCGATCCGGGCCGGGGCGGCCGTGACCCCGGCCGGGGTGGTCCGCGCGCCGGTGGTGGTGCGGGCGACCGAGGGGTACACGCCGGGGTTGCCCGGGCAGCGGCGGGTCGTCGCGCCGGTCTACTCGCTGATGGTGGCCACCGCGCCGCTGCCCGAGGAGACGTGGGCGCGGATCGGGCTGGCCGAGCGGGAGACGTTCTCCGACCACCGCCACGTGATCATCTACGGGCAGCGCACGGCCGACGGCCGGCTGGCCTTCGGCGGGCGGGGCGCGCCGTACCACTTCGGGTCCCGGGTGCGGCCCGAGTTCGACCGGGAGCCCCAAGTCTTCGCCGCGCTGCGCCGGACGCTGGGCGAGCTGTTCCCGGAGCTCGGGCCGCAGGTGCCCGTGACGCACACCTGGGGCGGCCCGCTCGGCGTGGCCCGCGACTGGTCGGCCTCGGTGGGGCTCGACCGGGCGACCGGGCTCGCCTGGGCCGGCGGGTACGTCGGCGACGGGGTCGCGACGACGAACCTCGCCGGGCGTACCCTCGCCGATCTGATCCTCAGCGCGGACAGCGACCTGACCGACCTGCCGTGGGTGGGACACCGCTCGCCGCGCTGGGAGCCGGAGCCGCTGCGCTGGCTGGCCGTCAACGCGGGCCTGCGGGTGATGCTCTCCGCCGACCGGGCGGAGCTGCGCACGGGACGGCCGGCCAAGCGGGCCGCCGTGTTCCAGCGTTTCCTCGGCCACTGAGCGGCCCGGCGCGCGCCTCCGCGCCGCGCCGACGGCGGGCACGGTGGACCGGCGGTCAGTGGTTCGGCGGGATCACCCGCAGGTGGCCACGGCGGCCCGTCTGCGGGTTGTGGTGGTGCTGCGGGCCGCCGCCCTGGTCGTCGCTCGGCGGGCGGGGCGGCGCGGGCCGGGCGGCCTCGCGGACGGCCTCGGCGAGGGCGACCAGGTCGTCGGCGCTGGGCGGTGGGGGCTCGAACTCGCCCTCATGGCGGACCACGTTCCAGCCCCGGGGGGCCGTCAGGCTGCGCGCGTGGGGCTCACAGAGGTCGTACGTGTGCGGCTCGGCGAAGGCCGCGAGGGGCCCGACCACGGCCGTCGACTCGTTGTAGACATAGGTCAATGTGGCGACCGCTTGCCGGGGGCAGCCGTTTCTTGAGCAGCGCCGTGGTGACCTCACGGCGGGAGGGTATCTCCATTACCGGGTCCGGCGCACCGGTTCGCGTTGCGACACGCCCGTCATCGAGATCACAATTCGCAACATCCGACGCGTCGGGCGGTGACGGGCGGGGTCGGCGCGCCGCGACAGCCGCACAGCCGTGGGCGGGGCGACTCGGCGGGCTACCCTGTGCGTCATGACCAGTCCGGAACACCGCCGCCCCGGCCCCGGCCGGCGCGCCCACCGTGACCGCCACGGGCGGGGCCTGCGCGGGCGGCTGGTCCCGGCGACCGTGCCGCTGGCCCGGACCAAGGCCGAGGTCTTCGACGACCTGGTGCTCGACACGGTCGAGACCCTGGAGCGGCGGTTCGCCAAGGAGTTGGCCGGCGTGGAGTTCGCGGTGGAGGACGTGCCGCCGGACCTGAACGTCTACGACTCCGACGTGCTGGAGGACGGCGAGGTGCCGCTGGCCCGGCTGCTGCCGGGGCGTCCCGGCCGGCAGGAGGTCCCGCCCCGGATCGTGCTCTACCGCCGGCCGCTGGAGTTCCGGGCCATGGACCGCGAGGACCTGGCCGACCTGGTGCACGATGTGATCATCGAGCAGGTGGCGAACCTGCTGGGCGTCGACCCGGACGAGCTGGCGTAGCCGACCGCCTCCCGGGCCCGCCCGCCCAGCCGCGCCCCGCAGCCCCGCTGCGCCCCGGCGCGCGCCCCCCGACGCACGCTCCGGACGCCCGGGCCGGGCGGCCCCCACCGCCCCGGCCCGGCAACGCTCAGGCGGCCCGCCGCTTGAGCTTGCGCCGCTCCCGTTCCGAGAGCCCACCCCAGATCCCGAACCGCTCGTCGTGGCCGAGAGCGTATTCCAGGCATTCGGTCTTGACCTCGCACCGCGAGCAGATCCGCTTCGCCTCGCGGGTCGAGCCGCCCTTCTCGGGGAAGAACGCCTCCGGGTCGGTCTGGGAGCAGAGTGCCTGCTCCTGCCACTCCGGCGCGTTCCCGAGCAGGTCGGCCACCTCAAGCTGGCCGTCCATCTAAAGATGCCTCCTTGTCGCGCACCGGCGTCGTCGCCGCTGCAACCCCCCACGCGAAAGGCGTGCGTGTCCGTCCGGTCCCCATTTGTTGCGTTCCGTGCGAACAACCCCATTCAAATTACACGCGTGTAATGCGTGCGCCGTCAAGCCGAACTTGATAATGGAGTCGCCCTCCCGACACGCCGTGGACGGCCCTTGCGGCCGTCCGGCCTCGCAACCTGCCCTATCGATTCAGACCCCGGACGAGTAACGCCCTCCCCGGCGAGTTGCCCGAGTTTTCTTGCCGCGGCGGCCCGCCGGCCGACACGGCGAAGCCGCCGGCGCGGCCCCGGGGGGCGGGGCCACGACGCGATGCTGATCTTGGTGGGGCACAGGTTAACGCGACTTGGCCGCGACTGCCCATCGCGCCCACAACGCCGACAGCGCCCCGTCCACATGGTGGACGGGGCGCAGCGGTCAGAACTGAGCGGTGGGTCAGATCGCCACCGAAGGTGCGCTGGTGGGCCAAGTGAACTCCGCGATCGCTCCCCCGGTCACGGCGACCGTCCCGGCGGGTGTGTCCTCATCCCACCAGACGGTATAGAGCCCTGCGGCAAGATCCGGGTAGACGGCACTGTGGAAGGTGCCGTCCTGCACGATGCGCTCACGCACCGCGACGTGGGTGCGCGGCGCGTCCACCCCGTCGACCCGACTGATCTCGATCTCCCGGCCGTGCAGTGCCCGGCCCGTGTAGATGATCAGGGCACCCGTGTCGCCACCCAGATCGAGGACGACGGTGCCGGTCTCCGTCGGCCCGTACGCGTGGTGATGATGGTGGGAGTGCATCGGTTCGCTCCGTCCGGGTCAGGACGACGCCGGCGGGTTGTTGAACCCGTCGTACGGCGTACCGAGGAAGGGGAAGTTGCGCAGGAACGGGGCCGTCACGTCGGCGGCGCTCAGGCCCGGGGTGACCGCACCGGCCGCCGCGTCCGGGGTGAACCCCTTGTCGACCAGCGGCACGGTGACCCCGGCGATGGCCCGCAGCGCGATGCTGACCACGTCGTCGGCGACCCGCCGCCCGTTCGGGAAGCCCGCCAGGTCGCCGCCGAGCACCCCGAACCGGTCCGGCTTGGCACTCGGCCTGATCGCCGTGTTCAGCCGCAGCATGTCGGCCTGGACGTCGCCGGTGTTGTTGGAGAAGCCCTGGATCAGCCCGGCCGGGATGCCGGTGAGCAGGATCGCCAGCAGGTCCGCGCGCGGCTTCTTCGTCTTGTTCAGCGCGTCCAGCTTGGGGAACACGCCCGGGTAGAGCACCGGGAGCAGGGCGGCCAGCTCCGGCTGCTCGACGAACTTCGCGAACCGCTTGTCCTCCGTGGGCGGCAGCGTGTTCCACTCGTCCTTCTTGGACATCGGCACGATGACCTCGTTGAACAACGGGTTGCCGAGCCGTGACACCTGCACGAACGGGCCGGTCGCGGTGTCCTTCGCCGAACCGTTGCCGAGGATCCGCGCCTGCTGCCGCGACGCCGACGTCCACACGCCGATGACCGAGGCGCGGTCGTGCGTGCCGTACCGGTTGGCCTTGCGGCGCACCCGGTTCAGCGGCACCTGCACGGCGAGGGTGTGCACGTTCATCCGGTCGGTGGCGTTGACCGGCTCCCCCTCGGCCTTGAACAGCTTCTTGCCGGCCACGTGCAACTGCTGGAACGGCCGCAGGGTGCCCAGGTCGAAGATCGCCCCCAGGTCGACGAAGAACCCGTCGGCGCGCTGCCCGGCGAAGACCTTCTCCCCCGTCGACAGGCTGAACGTCGCCTGCCGGGCCAGGGCGGCGTAGTTCGGGGTGGACAGCGGGCCGACGTTGCACGGCGGACAGGCCAGCTTGTTGGCCAGCCGGTGCTCCTTGCCGTCGGCGATGCGGGTCAGCGAGTAGAACTGCTTGCGGTTCCAGTTCTTGCTGTCCAGCGACTCGATCGGCCCCGTGTTGTAGAGAAAGCTGTTCGGGTTCGTGATCTCGGTGGTGAATTCGAACCGGTAGGTGACGTCCGGCTTGCCGTCGCCGTCGTTGTCGATATGGATCTCGTACCGCACGTCGTCGCCGAACTCGAAGAAGTTCGGGCCGCCGGAGGGGAGCTGCAACGGCACGTAGTTGGCGATCAGCGTGACCGAGTCGGGGCGGTCGGGGCTGACGAACGCGTACAGGTCGGAGCTGTCGGCGACCGGATCTTTCGCGATCTCCGGGGCCTCGCGGTGGGAAGACATGGCGGACCAACCTCACTGGGCAGCAAGCGATCAGGGGAAGAGTGGAGAGGGCCGGCGCCGGGAGCCGCGCCGGAGAGACGGGACCGGGCCGGCGTCAGCGCTTGCCGGCGGCGCGCCGCAGCCGGTCCGCCAGGCCGCGGTCGCGTACCTCGATCCGGGACGTGCCGACGAAGACGTCCATGGCGTCGCCGCCCCGCAGGTGCACGACGATGGGCTCGTCCTTCTTCCCGCCGGACGACGGGGAGTTCTGCGCCGCGGACAACCCGGGCACGGTGAGCGCGGCGGCCCCGAGGGTGGCGCTCGCCGCGGCGGTCAACGTCTGCCGGCGGGTCAGTCGCGGCCAACGCCGCTTCCGCTGATCACTGGACATGGGCAACCTTTCCGGCGCGCGGCGCGTCCGCGCCCGCGGTGACGAAAGGCGGGGCCGGCCGACCGCCGGGCCCGCAGGGGGCCGCCGACCGCGGCTCTGGCCTCAGCCGCCGCCGGCAAGCAGTGGTACGGCCCGCACGTCGGAAAGGTTCGACGCTACGGCCGAAGGTGACCGTACGCGGTCGTCCGCTTGCGCGCCGGTCGTCCGGCCAGCGCCGCGATGGCCCGCAACTGCTCCTCGGTGCGCGCCGAGCCGTTGCCCGAGCCGGCCATCCGGGAGATCGTCTCCTCCATCAGGGTGCCGCCCAGGTCGTTGCAGCCGCCGTTGAGCATCGCCGCCGTCCCGGCGTCGCCGAGCTTCACCCAGGAGCACTGGATGTTGTCGATCCGGCCGTGCAGCAGCAGCCGGGCCATCGCGTGCACCGCCCGGTTCTCCCGCCACGTGGGGCCGGGCCGGGCGATGCCGGCGAGGTAGATCGGGGCGTTGGTGTGCACGAACGGCAGCGCCACGAACTCGGTGAACCCACCGGTGCGGTCCTGCACGCCGGCCAGCACCCGGAAGTGGGCCAGCCACTGCCCGGGGTGGTCGACGTGGCCGTACATCATGGTGGAGCTGGACCGGATGCCCAGCTCGTGGGCCGTCGAGACCACCTCGACCCAGGCGGCGGCCGGCAGCTTGCCCTTGGTGAGCACCCAACGCACCTCGTCGTCGAGGATCTCGGCGGCGGTGCCCGGGATGGTGTCGAGGCCGGCCTCGCGCAGCCCGGTCAGCCACTCCTTCACCGGCACGCCGGCCTTCGCCGCCGCCGTGACGATCTCCATCGGCGAGAACGCGTGCACGTGCATCCCCGGCACCCGGGCCTTGATCGCCCGGATCAGGTCCGCGTAGCCGGTGACCGGCAGCTTCGGGTCGATGCCGCCCTGGAGGCAGACCTCCGTCGCGCCGGCGGCCCACGCCTCCTCGGCCCGGTCGGCCACCTGGTCGACGGAGAGCCGGTACGCGTCGGCGTCGCGCTCCCGCTGGGCGAACGCGCAGAACCGGCAGCCGACGTAGCAGACGTTGCTGAAGTTGATGTTGCGGTTGACGACGTAGGTGACGTCGTCGCCGACGGTGTCGCGGCGCACGTCGTCGGCGATCCGGCACAGCGCGTCCAGCGCCGGCCCGTCGGCGGCGAACAGGGCGAGCGCCTTCGCCTCGTGGGCCGGCGTCAGCAGCGCCGCCGGGTCGTCGGCGGCCAGCCGCAGCCCGGCCCGCAGCTCGGCGTCCCCGGCGCCCTCCCCGGCCGTCGCTGCCGCTGCCGCTCCCGCCGCCGCTGCCGCCCCTGCTCCCGCCCGGCTCGCGTCGGCCTGCGCGGCCACCTCCGACCAGTCGCCGTAGACGTTGTCGAAGTCGCCACGCCGGTCGCCGGTGCGGCCGGTGGTGTCGATGGTGGCGTGCAGGTCGGTCCGCCCGCCGCCGAACACCTCCTCCGGCTCCTGCCAGGGCCGGCCCTGCGGGCGGGCCGACTCGACGGCGAGGCCGGTCGCCGGGTCGGCCAGCGCGGACACGTGCGGCAGCAGGCGCGGGTCCAGCCACGGGTCGCCGGCCCGGACGTACTCGGGGTAGATCGTCAGCCGCTCGCGCAGCGTGAAGCCGGCCTCCGCCGTGCGCCGGGCCAGCTCGTCGAGCTGCGGCCAGGGGCGCTCCGGGTTGACGTGGTCGGGGGTCACCGGCGAGACGCCGCCCCAGTCGTCGATGCCGGCGCGCAGCAGCAGGGCGTACTCGCCGGCGATCAGGTTCGGCGGGGCCTGGATCCGGGCGCCGGGGCCGAGCAGCACCCGGGCCACCGCCACCGTGGCGGCGAGGTCGTGCAGCTCGGCGTCGGGCATGCCGCGCATCGCCGTGTCCGGCTTGGCGCGGAAGTTCTGCACGATCACCTCCTGGAGGTGGCCGTACGCGCGCTGGGCCCGGCGGATCGCGAAGAGCGCGTCGACCCGCTCGGCCGGGGTCTCGCCGATGCCGATCAGGATGCCCGTGGTGAACGGCACCCCGACCCGGCCGGCGTCGTCGAGCACCCGCAGCCGCACCGCCGGCTCCTTGTCGGGCGAGCCGAAGTGCGGGCCGCCCGGCTCCGACCACAGCCGCGTCGCGGTGGTCTCCAGCATCATGCCCATGCTCGGCGCGACGGGCTTGAGCCGCTGGAGCTCCGACCAGGAGAGCACCCCGGGGTTGAGGTGGGGCAGCAGGCCGGTCTCCTCCAGCACCGCCACCGCGCAGGCGCGCAGGTAGTCGAGGGTCGAGTCGTAGCCGCGCGCGTCCAGCCACTCCCGGGCGGCCGGCCAGCGCTCCTCGGGCCGGTCGCCGAGGGTGAACAGCGCCTCCTTGCAGCCCTGCGCCGCGCCCTGCCGGGCAATGGCGAGCACCTCGTCCCGGTCGAGGAAGGCGGCCGACAGCCGGTGCGGGACGGTGGCGAAGGTGCAGTAGTGGCAGCGGTCCCGGCAGAGCCGGGTCAGCGGGACGAAGACCTTCTTCGAGTACGTGACGACGCCGGGACGGCCGGCGTCGCGCAGGCCGGCGTCGCGGATGTCACCGGCGACGCGGAGCAGCTCGTCCAGGGCGGCACCCCGGGCGGCGAGCAGGGCGGCGGCCTCGTCGACGTCCAGCGCGAGCCCGGAGGCGGCCCGGCGCAGGGCGCGCTCGATGCTGGCCGCGGTGGGGCGGGGCTCGGTGCGATCAACCATCCGCCCAGCCTATGCGCCCTGCCTGCGGCCCTGATCCGCTGGCCAGGCCACCTTTGCCGCGCCGGCCTCCCCGCACACGGTCGGTGACGGGCGAGCGGCGACCCACGGCGGCTCCCCGGGCTGACTGTCCGTCACGTCTGGCCGACCCCGCCAGACATCCCTCGCTCCCTTTGCTCTGCACCCACGGACGCAACACCGGGGGCGGGCTGGGCAGATGCAAGGCCATGGATGGGGCGGGTTCGGCGATCCCGGCGCGGTGCGTAGTGCGTTGCGTATCCGGGTGCAGAGCAAAGGGGGGCGGACCGGGATGGTGCGCTCCGACCTCGGGAAGTGACGCTCTGCCACGCGGCGGTGACCGGCATGCCGAAAAGCGCGTCGGGTGGGCTCCCCCGGCGGCCGCGACCGGCCGGGGAGCCCACCCGACGGGCGGCGGTTCAGTCCTCGCGCGGGAAGCGCTGGGTGCGGTCGGCGTCGGAGTTCCGCTCGCCGCCGGAC
This sequence comes from Micromonospora sp. DH13, assembly GCF_020873825.1. Taxonomy (NCBI): domain Bacteria; kingdom Bacillati; phylum Actinomycetota; class Actinomycetes; order Micromonosporales; family Micromonosporaceae; genus Micromonospora; species Micromonospora sp. DH13. The sequence continues at coordinate 129,834 of NZ_JAHWGR010000016.1, read as the reverse complement.
GCGCCCGGCTCGCCGGGCTGGCGCGGGATCGCCTGGGTCGGGTCGGCCGACGGCGGCTGCCCGAACGGGGGCGCGGCGGGCGCCATGGGCTGCGGCGGGGGGAACGGCGAGGCCGGCTGCGCGCCCGCCTGGGGCGGCGTGAACGGCGAGCCGGACTGCGGCGGGGCCGGGTACGGCGGCGCGGAGGCAGGCGGTGCGGAGGCGGGCGGTGCGGAGGCCGGGAATCCACCCGGCTGACCGGCGGAGGGGTAACCGGCCTGCTGCCCGGCGACCGGGTAACCGGGCTGCTGCCCGGCGGACGGCCAGCCGCCCTGCTGCCCCGGGCCCCAGCCCTGCGGACCGCCCTGACCCGGCTGACCGGGCTGCTGCGGCCAGCCCGGCTGCGGCTGGCCGTACATGCCGGGGGCCGGCTTCGGCTTCGGGGTGAAGTAGAGGGCGCGCCAGACCCGGAAGACCACGAACGCGCCCGACGCGAAGATCGCCAGCCAGGCGGCCCGGGTCAGCAGGCCGAGGAACGCGTCGAGCACCTCCGCCTTGGCGAGCCGGTCGACCGTCCAGATCAGCAGGGTGAGCGCGGCGAGAAGGGCGCCGAAGGCGTACTCGCCCAGCGCCACCTGGACGATCAGCTTCGCCCGCTGCGCCACGGGGGCGACGTGCGTGGCGAGCAGCACGGCCAGCACCGGCAGCACGGCCGCCTCCAGGCCGGCGAACGAGAAGAAGCCACTGCCCGCCCGGCTGTAGAAGGTGCTGTAGTCGGCCGGGGCGAGCAGCCGGATCAGGCCGACGAACAGCAGCACGGCGTTCGCGCCGAGCAGCGCGAGCGCGATCAGCTCGCGTAACGGGTCGGTGAGCCGACGGGCCGGGGTGGCGGGGTGGGACGCGGGCGCCGCGTCACCGGACGCGGGCTCGGCGGGGCTGGTCACGAACTCCCCCTCGGGGCGGTAACGGACAGTTGCCGACGTGAGCCTAGTCTCCCCGGGCACCGGCGACCCCGGCGCGGGGCGTGCGGGAGGATGGGCGGCATGCGCATCGTCGTACTGGCCGGCGGCATCGGGGGTGCCCGATTCCTGCTCGGCGTCCGGGCGTACGCCCGCGAGGTGGGCGCCGAGGTGACCGCCGTGGTCAACGTCGGCGACGACCTCTACCTGCACGGGCTCAAGGTCTGCCCCGACCTGGACAGCGTCATGTACACCCTCGGCGGCGGGGCCGACGCCGAGCGGGGCTGGGGCCGGGCCGACGAGACCTGGGCGGTGAAGTCGGAGCTGGCCGCGTACGGCGCGGAGCCGACCTGGTTCGGGCTCGGCGACCGGGACGTCGCCACCCACCTGGTGCGCACCACCATGCTCACCGGCGGGTACCCCCTGTCGGCGGTCACCGAGGCGCTGGCGACGCGTTGGCAGCCCGGCGTACGCGTGCTGCCGGCGACCGACGACCGGCTGGAGACGCACGTGGTGGTGAGCGACCCCGACGGCGGCGGCCAGCGGGCGATCCACTTCCAGGAGTGGTGGATCCGGCACCGCGCCGGCATCCCCACCCACCGGTTCGTCTTCGTCGGCGCGGAGGCGGCGAAGCCCGCGCCCGGCGTGCTCGACGCGATCGCCGCCGCCGACGTGGTGCTGGTCGCGCCGAGCAACCCGGTGGTGAGCGTCGCGCCGGTGCTGGCCGTGCCGGGGCTGCGCGAGGCGCTCGCCGACGGGCCGGCCCCGGTGGTCGGGGTGTCCCCGATCATCGGCGGCGCGGCGGTGCGCGGGATGGCCGACCGCTGCCTGGCCGTGCTCGGCGTCGAGTGCAGCGCCGCCGGGGTGGGGGGCCTGTACGGCGCCCGGTCCTCCGGCGGGCTGCTGGACGGCTGGCTGGTCGCCCCCGAGGACGCCGACGCGGTGGTGCCGGGCGTGCCGGTCCGGGCGGTCCCGCTGCTGATGACCGACGAGGCGGCGACGGCGGCGATGGTGCGGGCGGCGGTGGAGCTGGCGTGAGGCTGGAGATCCTGCCGGTGCTGGGCATCGGCGACGTGACCGAGGGTGACGACCTGGCGGCGTTGATCGCCACTGCCGCGCCGTGGCTGCGCGACGGCGACGTGCTCGTGGTGACCAGCAAGATCGTCTCCAAGGCGGAGGGGCGGCTGGTGGACGTGCCGGCCGACGGGCCGGAGCGGCTGGCCGCCCGCGACGAGGTGCTGGCCGCCGAGACGGCCCGGGTCGTGGCCACCCGGGGCGCGACCCGGATCGTGCAGACCCACCACGGCTTCGTGATGGCGTCGGCCGGCATCGACGCCTCGAACGTCGACAAGACCCGGCTGGTGCTGCTCCCGCAGGACCCGGACGCCTCGGCGCGGGCCCTGCGGGCGGCGCTGCGCGAGCGCTACGACCTGGACGTCGCGGTGATCGTCACCGACACGATGGGCCGGCCCTGGCGCAACGGCCTCACCGACGTGGCGCTCGGGGTGGCCGGGATGCCGGCGATCCGCGACCACCGGGGCGAGGTCGACCCGTACGGCAACGAGCTTCAGCTCACCCAGATGGCGGTGGTGGACGAGCTGGCCGGCGCCGGCGAGCTGATCAAGGGCAAGTGCGACCAGGTCCCCGTGGCCGTGGTGCGCGGGTACCTCACCGCGACTGCGCCCGACGACGGCCTCGGCGCGCGGGCGCTGGTCCGCGACGCGGAGCTGGACCTGTTCTCGCTCGGCACGGCGGAGGCGCGCGCCGCCGGGCTGGCCGCCGCCGCGACCCTGCCCGACGGGCCCGGCGCGGCCCCCGCCGACCCGGCGGCGGTGGCGCGGGCCATCGCCGCGGTGGGCGGCGTGGTCGCCCCCGGCACGGTCTTCACCCCCGTCACCGACGACGAGGTACGCGCCGCGCTGGCCGCCACCGTGCCCGGCTGGCCGCAGCGGGCCACCGGCCTGGTGCTCGGGGAGCCGCCGACGCCGGTCGACCCGGCCGGCCTGGTGCGACTCGGCGCGGACCTGCAACGCCTGCGCACCGCCCTGGCCGCCGAGGGCGTCCCGTCGACCCTGCTGCCGCCCCCGCCGGGCAGCACGGCCGCCGCCTGCCTGGCGCTCTGAGGCCGCCCGACCGGCGCTCCGGCCGCGGGTCACCCCGGCAGGGGTCACGCGTCGAGGATGGCGCGGCCCAGCGGGGTGAGGGTGTGCAGCACGGTGTTGCGGTCCCGGTGGCTGACCAGCAGGCCGGCGTTGCGCAGTACGGTGGCGTGCTGGCTCGCCGCCGCCGGGGAGATGCGCAGCCGGCGGGCCACCTCGCCGGTGGTGCAGCCGTCGTCGGTGGCCTCCAGCACCGCCGCCCTGGTGCGGCCGAGCAGCGCGGCCAGCGCCTCCCGCCCCATGCCGGCCCGGGCCGACGCGCCGCCGCCGGTCCCCGCCGTGACGAGCCCGCCCAGCCGGTCCACCGGGTAGACGAGCACCGGCGGCAGGTCCGGGTCGGCCAGCGCCACGGGGGTGCCGGCGCAGAAGAACGACGGCACCAGCAGCAGGCCCCGGCCGTCCAGGTGCAACTCCCGGCTCTCCGGGTAGCCGTGGATCTCCAGCACCCCCGAGTCCCAGCGGGCGAGCGGGCGGAAGCTGTCGAGCAGCCCTTCGACGCCGCCGTCGAGCAGGGCCCGGGCGCGCCGCATCCGGTCCGAGTCGATCGCGGCCTGGATGTGCGCCCAGTACGGGCTCAGCGCCAGCTCGCGGTACCGCTCCATCGAGTCGGTCAGGTGGCGCAGCATTTCGGGCTCGCCCCGGGCCAGCGCCCCCGCCGAGGCGGGCAGCGGGTGTTCCCCGGCCATCCGGGTCATGTCCCGGTGCAGCAGCCGCACGGGCGTGCTGCGGATGGCCTCCAGCCCTTCCGCCAGCCCCTGGAGCCCCTCGTGCGGGGTGAGGAAGTCGGGGAAGTAGCCGCGCCCCGGGTTCAGCGCGAACAGCAGCCGCATCGGCTCCGCGCCGACCAGCCGCCGCAGCTCCCGGGAGACGCCCCGACGCCAGCCGGAGGTCAGCGGGTCCTGGCTGCGGACCTGGAGCACGTGCACGCTGAGGATCAGCTCCCAGAGCGGGTCCGCGCCCGGGGCCACCCGGGTCCGGAGGATGTCGTCGGGTGAGAAATAGATCTTCAGCATTGGATCGCTCCCGTGCGGCGGGCAGAGGGGGGAGACACTGCCGACCGTTCGCACTGTACCCGGGCGGCAGTTATCTCCACTTTTAAGCGTGGGATGAAAAACCTCGACGTCCCCGGTCGACCTTCGGCATGCTCTGGGTTGTCCCGCACGGGCCGTCCGTCACCGACGCCGGCCCGGCCACCGGGGCCGGGGAGGATCCGGCGGACGGGCGGCACCACGAGGGTCTGCGGCCCTTGCTCCGCAGAGGTGTCCCCGTCCGCCAACCCGGCCGGGCCGAGGCTCGCCCGCCCGGTTCCGCGCGCCCGGTCAGCCGATCCAGAGCGCGACCCGGTGGTCCTCGTCCGTGACATACCAGCAGCGGCCGTCGGCCTCGGCCAGCCCCTCCACGTGGTGGAACGGCGCCAGGTCCGCCACCAGCTCGCCCGGCACGAGATGCCCGGCCGCCTTCTCCAGCCGGAACCGGACGTGCCGCGAGGTGACGTCGCCGCCGTGCGGGTGGTCGTCGAGCAGCACCGAGCCCTTGCCCAGCGCGTCGATCGAGCCGGCGATCGCCGCGTAGCCGCCGTCGGACAGCGGCACGAGCGCGCGGAAGCCGGTGAGCCCGCCCGGCGGGGTCACGCCGGTCAGGGCGTACGCGCCGAGGGCCCGCGGCCAGTTTCCGCCGTCGAACATCTCCGGCACCCCGGCCACCTCGACCAGGATCGGCTCCCCGTCGGTGGTCACCGGGAAGCGCAGGCCGAGCAGCACCGTCCCGCGCGGGGTGAACGCCGCCGCCTCGACGTTGAGCGGTAGGTCGCCCTCGGCGAGCCGGCTCACCCAGCCCTTCGCCCGGGCGGTGCCCCGGGCCACCGTCTCGGCGATGAACCGTTCCCGCACCCGTTGCCCCGGCGGCAGCGTGGTCAGCTCGGCGGCGGCCAGCGCGTCGTTGACCGCCCGGTGCAGCCGGAACCGGTTGCGCACCACCCGCACCGGCAGCCGGCCGCCGATGGCGTCGTCCTCGCGGAACCGGGCCACGAACGCGCGGCGGGGGCGCAGCGGGCCGGCCTTCGAGCCGAAGTGGGAGCCGAAGACGTACACCCAGCCGTCGTGGTGGGCCAGCGCCTCGCCGTCCTCGGTGCGGCCGTTCTCGGTGCCGGCGTCGGCGTCGACGTGGTGGGCGGACCACTCGCCGTCGTCGTGTTCGAGCAGCAGGGCGAGGCACTGCTCGACCGGGCCCTCGTCGAGGACGGTCCAGAAGCCGCGCCGGGCGCGGTGGGCGGCGAGCACGGCCGGCGAGCGCACCGGCAGCAGATCGCTGGCCTCGTTGCCGGCGACGACGAACTCGACAAGTCGCAAGGTCACCCGCATAGGGTGGCACCCGTGCCAGATGCAAGGAAGGGCCCCCTGTTAACGCATTCTGTCGAGCAGGGGCCCCGCTTAACAGCCATGTCCCCAGCTACGCGGCGCTGCACGGCGACGCGACGCGCGTACTCGAAGGGTGGACGCCGACCGGGGCGGCGGCCGGCGCGGCCCGCGACCGCACCCTGGAGTTGCTGGCCGCCGGGCCGGCGGCCCTGGCCCGGGAGCACCGGGCGGGCCACGTCACCGCCAGCGCGCTGGTCCTCGACCCGACCGGCGGGCGGGTGCTGCTCTGCCTGCACGGCAAGTTCCGCAAGTGGGTGCAGCTCGGCGGGCACTGCGAGCCCGGCGACCGGACCCTGGCCGGCGCGGCGCTGCGCGAGGCGGGCGAGGAGTCGGGCATCGCCGGCCTGGTCGTCGACCCGGTCCCGATCGACGTGGACGTCCATTCGGTCGCCTGCCAGGGCGGGTCGCTGCACTACGACGTCCGGTTCGCGGTCTTCGCGCCGGCGGGCGCGACGGAGCAGGTCAGCGACGAGTCCGAAGCGCTCGGCTGGTTCCCGCCGGACCGGCTGCCGGAGCCGCTGGCCGGCGGGACCGCCCAGCTCGTCGCCCCGGCCCTGGCCGCCCTGCGCCGCCGCCGCGGCTGACCCGGCCACGCCGGCCGGCAGCGGACCGCCGGGCCACGCAGCCGGCCGGGCGGCGGGACGGCCGGACAGCGGGCGGCCGGGGGCCTGGGCAGCCGCCCGCTCGGCGCGGGGTCAGACCAGGTTCTCCTCGCCCCGGTCCTTCAGCTCGTCGACCAGGGCCTTCACGTCCTGGGCGCGGTCGCGGGGGCAGACCAGCACGGCGTCGGGGGTGTCGACGACGATCAGGTCGTGCACGCCGAGGGCGGCCACCAGCCGGCCGGAGTGCGGCACCACGACCAGCCCGCTGGCGTCGCGCAGCAGCACGCCCGGCTTGGCGTCGGTGCCGAGGACCACGTTGCCGGCCGCGTCGGCGGGCAGGACGTCGCCGAGGGTGTGGAAGTCGCCGACGTCGTTCCAGCCGAAGTCGCCGGGGACGGTGGCCACCCGCCCGGCGGTCGCCGCGCCCTCCATCACCGCGTAGTCGACGGAGATCTTCGGCAGGGTCGGCCAGACCGTGCCGAGGACGTCGTCCTGCTCGGGGGTGCCCCACGCGGCGGCGATCGCGGTGATCCCGGCGTGCAGCGCCGGCTGCTGGCGGGCCAGCTCCGCCAGGAACACGTCGACCCGCCAGACGAACATGCTGGCGTTCCACAGGTGGTGCCCGGAGCGGAGGTACGCCTCGGCGACCTCGGCGGCCGGCTTCTCCTTGAACTCCAGCACCGGCCGCAGTGGACCGTCGGCGGTCGGGTCGCCGGTGTGCAGGTAGCCGTACCCCGTCTCGGCGCGCGTCGGGGTGATGCCCACCGTCATCAGCAGCCCCTGCTCCGCGCCGGTCACCGCCTCGGCGACCGTGGCCCGCCAGACGTCGGCGTCGCGGATCAGGTGGTCTGCGGCGAAGGAGCCCATCACCGCGCCCGGCTCGCGCTGCGCGATCACCGCCGCGGCGAGGGCGATGGCCGCGCAGGAGTCGCGGGGCGAGGGCTCGACGAGGATGTTCTCCTCGGGCAGGCCGGCCAGTTGCCGCGCCACCGCCGCGACGTGCGCGGCTCCGGTGACCACCAGGGTGCGCTCCGGCGTGGTCAGCGGCGCCAGCCGGTCCACCGTGGCCTGGAGCAGGGACGCGGGGGTGCCGGTGAGCGGGTGGAGGAACTTGGGATGGCCCGCACGGGACAACGGCCACAACCTTGTGCCGCTGCCGCCCGCCGGGATGACGGCGTAGAGCATCAGCACATCATGCCCGAACCCGCACGCTACGGGCGCATCGTCACGCCGCGCGGCGTCAGGCGCGGGCCCGCGTCCACGCCGCGATGTGCACCTCGGCGCTGGACTCCCAGGTGAACTCCTTCGCCCGGTCGAAGCCGGCCTTGGCCAGCGACAGCCGGCGCTGCTCGTCGTCGAGCAGGGCGGCCAGGTCGGTGGCGATCTGCTCCGGGGCCTCGCTCGTGTACGCCACCGCGTCGCCGCCGACCTCCGGCAGCGACAGCCGCGGCGTGGTCAGCACCGGGGCGGCGCAGGCCATCGCCTCCAGGATCGGCAGGCCGAACCCCTCGCCGTACGACGGGTAGGCGGCGACCAGCGCGCCGCCGAGGAAGCCGGGCAGGTCGGCGTAGCGCAGGTAGCCCGGGCGCAGCAGGCGCAGGTGCGACGGCACCTCGGCGACGGCCCGGTCGATGTCGTCGTCGTGCCCCTGACCGCCGGCGACCACCAGGGCGGGCGGGTCCTGCCGGTCGGCGACCGCGCGCGCCCAGCCCCGGATCAGGTTCGGGACGTTCTTGCGCGGCTCCTTCGCGCCGAGGAACGCGACGTAGCTGCTGTCGCCGAGCCCCAGCCGGGCCCGGACCCGGGCCTTCTCCTCCTCGCCGGGCGCGTGGAAGGCGGCGTGGTCGACCCCGTGGTAGGCGACGTCGATGCGGGTCGGGTCGGCGTCGAGCAGCCGGATCAGCTCGTCGCGGGTGGCCTTGCTGGGCACGATCACCCGGGCGGCCCGGCGCAGCGACGTCTTGATCGCGCTGCGGAAGAACGTGCGGCGGGACTTGTCGTAGTGCTCCGGCTCGGTGAAGAAGGTCGCGTCGTGCACGGTCACCGTGACCGGACAACCCGCCCGCAACGGGCAGGTGTAGAAGGGCGAGTGCAGCACCTGCGCGCCGACCTGCTGGGCCAGCAGCGGCAGGCCGGTCTGCTCCCAGGCGAGCCGGGCCGGGCGGTGGGCCACGGCGGCGGGAGCGGCGACGATCTCCGCGCCGGGCAGCATCCGGGAGTAGCGCTCCAGGTCGGTGCGCAGGCCGACCACGGCCAGGTCGATCCCTTGGCCGCACACCTTCCCGAGGGCGCCGAGCAGGCCGTCGACGTATCGACCGACGCCGCCCCGGTCGGCGGGGACACTCGTGGCGTCGATGAGTACGCGGGGCGGACGACCGGCGGTCACGGGGCGACTCCTTGCGGTGGCGAAATCTGTGGGGAACAACACTCCGGGCAAGCCTACGCCGGAGCCCGGCCCGGTCGCTGACTGCGACCCGACCGTTCGCCGACTTGTCACTGTCGTGGGATACGGACTCCGGCGGCGTATCGTTCGCGCCGATGGCCGACAACATTGCCCGGGTGTTCGCCGCAGCGATCGCACCCGACCCCGCGCAACCCCTGCTGACCTGGTATGACGACGCCACCGGCGAGCGCACCGAACTGTCCGGCGCGACGCTGGCGAACTGGGTGGCCAAGACCGCCAACCTGTTGACCGACGAAGTGGCCGCCGGCCCGGGCGAGTCGGCCGGGGCGCTGCTCCCGCCGCACTGGCAGACCGCCGCCGTGCTGCTGGGCTGCTGGTCGGCCGGGCTGGTGGTGGCCGACGCGCCGGGCCCGGTGGAGGTGCTCTTCGCCGCCGCCGACCGGGTCGGCGAGGCCGACGCCTGGCCGGCCGCCGAGCGGTACGCGCTGGCGCTCGCCCCGTTCGCCCTGCCGCTGCGCGAGGTGCCCGCCGGCTTCGCCGACTACGTGGTCGCCGGGCGCGCGCACCGCGCCCCCTTCACCCCGTACGCCGCCGGTGGGCCGGCCGACGCGGAGCTGCTGGGCCGCGCGGCGGCCCGGGCGGCGGAGCTGGGGCTGACCCAGGGCGACCGGGTCCTGCTGGACGTGACCGCCCACCCGGACCCGGTCGACTGGCTGCTCGCCCCGCTGGTGGCCGGCGCGTCGACGGTGCTGTGCGCCAACGCGGACCCGGCCCGGCTGCCCGCCCGCGCCGAGACGGAACGGGTCACCCGCACCCTGGCCTGACGGGCGTCAGGAGCGGGCCGGTGCCTCCGGGGCGGGCCGGCGCTGGGCGAACGCGGCGAACGCCGTCAGCGACTCCGGGTTGGCCAGGGCGCCCTTGGCCGCCGCGTCGTCCACCGGCGTGCCGGTGAGGATCTTCTTGACCGGCACCTCCAGCTTCTTCGCGCTCAGGGTGCGCGGGACGGCCCGGACCTGGTGGATCTCGTCGGGGACGTGCCGGGGCGACAGGGCGGTGCGCAGCTCGCGGCAGATCTTCTTCCGCAGCGCGTCGTCGAGTTCGAGGCCGGCGGCGAGCACCACGAACAGCAGCAGCTCCCCCGCGCCGCCCTCGTCGTCCTCCAAGTGCACCACCACCGAGTCGACGACCTCGTCGAGGCCCTCGACGACGGAGTAGAACTCGGCGGTGCCGAGCCGCACGCCGCCCCGGTTGAGGGTGGCGTCGGACCGGCCGGTGATCACGCAGCCGCCCCGCTCGTTGATCGTGATCCAGTCGCCGTGCCGCCACACGCCCGGGTAGAGCTCGAAGTACGCCTCCCGGTAGCGGGACCCGTCGGTGTCGTTCCAGAACCCGACCGGCATGCTCGGCATCGGTGCGGTGATCACCAGCTCGCCCAGCTCGCCGAGGACCGGCGTGCCGTCGGCCGAGCGCGCCTCCACCCGCGCGCCGAGCGCCCGGCAGGTGATCTCCCCGGCGTGGACGGGCAGCAGCGGCACGCCGCCGACGAAGCCGGTGCACACGTCCGTGCCGCCGGAGAGCGACTGGAGCTGGAGGTCGGTGCCGACCGTCTCGTAGACCCAGGTGAAGCCCTCGGCGGGCAGCGGCGCGCCGGTCGAGCCGACGCCGCGCAGCGCGGACAGGTCGGCGACCTCCCGCGGCACCAGGCCGGCCTTGCGGCAGGCCAGCAGGAACGGCGCGGAGGTGCCGAAGTAGGTGGTGCCGGTCTCGGCGGCCAGCCGCCACAGCCCGCCCAGGTCGGGGTGGCCCGGGTTGCCGTCGAACAGCACGATCGCCGCGCCGACCGCCGGCGCGGAGACCAGGAAGTTCCACATCATCCAGCCGGTGGTGGTGAACCAGAAGAACCGGTCGCCCGGGCCCAGGTCGTGGTGCAGGGCGAGCATCTTCAGGTGCTCCAGCAGGATCCCGCCGTGGCCGTGCACGATCGGCTTGGGCAGCCCGGTGGTGCCGGAGGAGTAGAGCACGTACAGCGGGTGGTCGAACGGCACGCCGGCGAAGGTCAGCGGCTCGTCGGTCGGCGCGGCCAGCTCCGCCCACGGCAGCGCGCCGTCGGGGGCCGGGCCGTCCGGGTCGAGGTACGCGACGGCGACGGTGTGCTCCAGCGACGGCAGGGCGGCCCGGATGGCGGCCACCTCGCCGCGCCGGTCGACGGGCTTGTCGCCGTACCGGTAGCCGTCGACGGCGACGAGGACCTTCGGCTCGATCTGCCGCCATCGGTCGGTGACGCTGCGGGTGCCGAACTCCGGCGCGCAGGACGAGAAGATCGCGCCGAGGCTGGCGGTGGCCAGCAGCAGCACGTACGTCTCGGGGATGTTCGGCGCGTACGCGGCGACCCGGTCGCCGGGGCCGACGCCGAGGCGACGCAGCCCGGCCGCCACCCGGCGGACCTGCTCGCGCAGCCCGGCGGCCGTCAGGGTCTGCGGCGCGCGGGTCTGCCCGTGCGCGATCACCACCGGGTCGTCGTCGCCGAGCCCCGGCATGCGCAGCACGTTCTCGGCGTAGTTGAGCGTGGCCCCGGGGAACCAGCGGGCGCCGGGCATCGCCGGGTCGGCCAGCGTGGCCGTCGGCTCGGTGTGCGCGACGACGCCGAAGTGGTCCCAGACGGACCGCCAGAACCCGTCGAGGTCGGTGACCGACCACTCCCACAGCGCGGCGTAGTCGGCGAACTCCAGCCCCCGGTGCTCCGCCAGCCAACGCAGGTAGGCACCGATCCGGGACCGCTCGCGCACGTCCGCCGGCGGTGTCCACAGCACGTCACCCACAGCTTCACCCTCCTCCAGGCCCCGGACCGCCCCGTCACGTGGGCCGTGATGCCATCTTGCCCTATGTCGCAGGGACATTGTCCGCCCCGGTACCCACCGCCGGGGCGTGCCCGCCCCACACCCCCGGCGCCCGCGCTGTGTGGGGTGTAAGGAAGGGCCCCTTGTTAACGCATACGGTAGAGAAGGGCACCCTTCTCACAGCGGCCGCCAGGCCGGGTCGGGCCGGGAGGGGGACAGTCAGCCCTCGCGGTGGGCCTGGATGGCGCGGCGGCGGGCCAGGCGGTGGGCCCGGCGGATCTCCGCCTCCCGGTAGCGGCGCTCGTCCTCCGGGGTCTCCGGCAGCACCGGCCGGACCGGACGGGGCAGGCCGCCCACGTCCACCCCCACGAAGACCAGGTACGCCGTGGCGACCGGGACCGGCTCGTCCTCGGCCGAGTCCCAGCGCTCGGCGACCACCCGCACGCCCACCTCCATCGAGGTCTGCCCGGTCCAGTTCACCTGGGCGTGCGCGTGCACCAGGTCGCCCACCCGGACGGCCTCGGAGAACACGATCTCGTCGATCGCGGCCGTCACCGCCGTGCCGCCGCTGTGCCGGGCCGCCGCCGCGCCCGCCACGTCGTCGACGAACTTCATCAACACCCCTCCGTGCACGGTCCCGTACAGATTGACATCGACCGCGGTCATGATGCGACTGAGCGTGACGCGGGAGTACGACGTGGGTTTGCCCTGCGGGGACGCAGCGGGATGCGGCGCGGTGGAGAGGTGATCTGTCATGCCGGAAACGGTACGGTGCGCCAATGCGACATCTCTGGAGCTTCCTCGCCGGGCTGGTGGTGGCGCCCGTCACCTGGGTGCTGCTCGCGCTCGGGCAGGACGGGTCGACCCGCACGATCACCCGGTGGGTGGAGATCGGCACGTTCAACACGGCCAACCTGATCGAGCCGGGCGTCTACCTGGCCGTGGCCGGCGTCCTGCTCGGCCTGCTCGGCACCCTGCGTGTCTCGCCGCTCGGCCCGCTGGTCGCCGGGCTGCTGCTGATCGCCCCGTACGTCGGGATGTTCGTCGCGCCGTTCGAGGTGCGCGACCGCGTCCCCGAGGGCTGGAAGGCGCTGGGCGACCCGCTGCCGCTGTTCCTGCCCGTGCAGAACGGCACGCTCTTCCTGGTCGGCGCTCTGCTGCTGATGGCCACGTTCAGCCGGCAGCGGTGGCGGCGCTGGCCCCGGCCGGCGGCCGGTCCCGTGCCGGCGCAGCGGCCGGAGGACGCCGCCACCAACACGTTCACGCTCACCGACTGGCCGTCGGGCGGCAGCGCGGCGGAGCGGGACACCGCGCCGCTCACCCTGGGCTACCCGGACCAGCCGCCGCCGGAGCCGTTGCCCCGCCGCACGGCCGGGGAGTCCCCCTGGTCTGCCCCGCCGCGCCGCCCGGAGGACACCACCACCGAGCTGCGCTGACGAGACCGCCGTCGGGCACGGGGCGCGGACGGGGCCTCCCCCGCCACCGCACCCCGTGCCCGGCAACGTCGAACGAACCGGAGGCCGGCACCCCGTGCCCGGCAACGTCGAACGAACCGGATGCCGGCGCCCCGGGCCCCGACGCCCGCGCCGCCGGCCCGAGGCCAGGGGCAGGCCCGAGCCGAGGGCAGAGCCGACGGGTCAGCCGCGCAGCAGCTGGCGGGCCATCACGATGCGCTGGACCTGGTTGGTGCCCTCGTAGATCTGGGTGATCTTGGCGTCCCGCATCATCCGCTCGACCGGGTAGTCGCGGGTGTAGCCGTACCCACCGAGCAGTTGCACGGCGTCGGTGGTGATCTCCATGGCGGCGTCGGAGGCGAAGCACTTGGCCGCCGCGCCGAAGTAGGTCAGGTCGGCGTCGCCCCGCTCGGACCTGCCGGCGGCGGCGTACGTCAACTGGCGGGCCGCCTCCAGCTTCATGCCCATGTCGGCGAGCATGAACTGGACGCCCTGGAACTCGGCGACCGCCTTGCCGAACTGCTTGCGCTCCTGCACGTACCCCTTGGCGTAGTCGAGCGCGCCCTGCGCGATGCCGACGGCCTGCGCGGCGATGGTGACCCGGGTGTGGTCCAGGGTCTTCATGGCGGTGGCGAAGCCGGTGCCCTCCGCGCCGATCATGCGGTCGGCGGGGATGCGGACGTTGTCGAGGTAGACCTCGCGGGTCGGCGAGCCCTTGATGCCGAGCTTCTTCTCGGGGGCGCCGAAGCTGACGCCCTGGTCGGACTTCTCGACCACGAACGCCGAAATGCCCTTCGATCGGGCTGTGGGATCCGTCACGGCGAAGACGGTGTAGAAATCCGACACTCCGGCGTTGGTGATCCACCGCTTCACGCCGTTGAGCACCCAGTGGTCGCCGTCGCGGACCGCCCTGGTGGTCATCGACGCGGCGTCGCTGCCGGCCTCCGGCTCGGAGAGGCAGTAGGAGAACATCGCCTCCCCGGCGGCCACCGGGGTCAGGTAGGCGCGCTTGAGCTCGTCGGAGCCGGCCAGGATCAGCGGCATGGTGCCCAGCTTGTTGACCGCCGGGATCAGCGAGGACGAGGCGCAGGCCCGGGCGACCTCCTCGATCACGATGGCCGTGGCCAGGGCGTCCGCACCCGCGCCGCCGTATTCCACGGGGATGTGCGGGGCGTGGAAGTCGGCGGAGCGCAGCGCGTCGTAGGACGCCTTCGGGAACTCGCCCGTCTCGTCCGCCTCGGCGGCGTGCGGCGCCACCTTCGCCGCACAGACCTCACGCACCGCCTCGCGGACCGCCTCGTGCTCCTCGGGCAACCGGTAGACGTCGAACGACTGCTCTGCGGCCATGTCGGCCCCTCCCCTTCACGGCTATCATGCCCAGTCTGTAGCGTCTCGGAACCGCCGACCGCGCAGACTGAAGGATAGCGACCAGCGCTCAGTTGATCCTTACCGGCGCGTAGGCTCGGGCCTGACCGAGGCGTCGAAGCGACGCGGCGCGCGGAGGTCGACGCGGCACGGCGAGCAGAAAACGACACAATTCCCCTTCGGTGCCGGCCAGGCGCCGCAGCCGAATGCGACGCGAGCAAGCGCCGCCAGCGCGAGCGGAGAAGACAGGCGTGACGATCCCGTACCCGAACACCCAACCGATGCCGGCCATCGCCGCGGTCACGCCGCCGTCGGGCGCGGCCCGGCCCCGGGTCACCTTCCTCGGCACCGGGTACCTCGGTGCGACGTACGCCATCTGTTACGCCGAGCTGGGCTACGAGGTGCTCGGCTTCGACGTCGACGCCGACAAGATCGCCAAGCTGAACGCGGGCGAGGTGCCGATCCACGAGCCCGGCCTCGACGAGCTGCTGCGGCGCAACCTGGCCGCCGGCCGGCTGCGGTTCAGCACCGACATCGCCGAGACGGCCGACTTCGGCGACGTGCACTTCATCTGCGTGGGCACCCCGCAGCGGGCCGACGGGATGGGCGCCGACCTGTCGTACGTCGAGGCGTCCGTCACCGGCCTCGCCCAGCACCTGACGCGCAAGGCGCTGATCGTCGGCAAGTCCACCGTGCCGGTGGGCACCGCCGAGTGGGTGGAGCAGCTCGTCGGCAAGCACACCCCGGCCGACCTCGGCGTCGAGGTGGCGTGGAGCCCCGAGTTCCTCCAGGAGGGCTTCGCCGTCGACGACGTGCTGCGCCCCAACCGGATCGTGGTCGGCGTCAAGAGCGACTGGGCCAACGGCATGCTCTACGCCGCCCACAAGGGCGTCTTCGACCTGGCCGCCACCGAGGACCGGGAGGTCCCGCTGGTGGTCACCGACTTCGCCACCGCCGAGCTGGTCAAGGTCGCCGCGAACGCCTTCCTGGCCACCAAGATCTCGTTCATCAACGCGATGGCCGAGGTGTGCGAGGTCGCCGGCGGCGACGTCACCCAGCTCGCCAAGGCCATCGGGTACGACCCCCGCATCGGCAACCGGTTCCTCCAGGCCGGCCTCGGGTTCGGCGGCGCCTGCCTGCCCAAGGACATCCGCGCGTTCCAGGCCCGCGCCCAGGAGCTGGGGGCCGGCGAGGCGCTGCGCTTCCTGCACGAGGTCGACCTGATCAACCTGCGCCGCCGGACCAGGGTGATCGCGCTGGCCGCCGAGCTGCTGGGCCGCCGCGCCGGGCCCGCCGGCCCGGACCTGTCCGGCACCCGGATCGCCGTGCTCGGCGCCACGTTCAAGCCCAACACCGACGACGTACGCGACGCACCGGCGCTCGCCGTCGCCGGGCTGCTCGGCAAGGCCGGGGCGGACGTGCACGTGTTCGACCCGCAGGGCGCGGAGAACGCCCGCCGGGTGGCCCCCGAGCTGACGTACGAGTCCACGATGGCCGACGCGGTGACCGGGGCGGACCTGGTCTGCGTGCTCACCGAGTGGGCCGACTTCCGCAACGCCGACCCGGTGGCCCTCGGCGAGCTGGTCGCCGGCCGCCGCGTGGTCGACGGCCGCAACTGCCTCGACGCGACACTGTGGAGCCAGGCCGGCTGGGAATACCGGGGCATGGGCCGCCCCTGAACCCCGACCGACACCGGTGACGGCCGGCCACGGACCTCGTCCGGGGCCGGCCGTCGCACGTCGGGGCCACCGCTCGGCCGCCCCGGTCACCCCGTCGGCCGCCCCGGTCGGCCCGGTGGCGTCCCCGGTCACCCATTCGTCACCGCCGAACCGCCGACAGGTGTCGAAATCCGCGCCGGCTCAGGGCATGCTGCGACAGTGGTAGTCCACAGTGCGGGCCGGCCGGGTGGAGGGGTGTCGTGCAGACCTTTCAGTGCTCCTCGTGCAGTCGGGAGATCAAGCCGGCCGCGCAGTGCCCGCACTGCGGCGCGCACCAGCCCCAGTGGGCCGGTCACCTCGCGGAGGTCGAGCGCTCGATCGCGGAGATGAAGGCCCGCGAGGCCGCCATCGCCGCCGAGCAGCGGCAGATCGCCGCGAAGATGCAGGCCGCCCTCTTCCAGCGGGACATCCTGAGCCACGCCACCGAGGAACGCCTCAAGCAGGCCGCCCGCCCCCGGCGGGTGCTGCGCCGCCGCCCCGGCCGCCGCCCGCCGACCGCGACGACGGGAGCCCCGCCCCGGGTGCCCCGCCAGGGCGCCGCCCCGCCCCCGCCGCAGGACCCGCCGCCCCCACCCCCGTCGGCCGCCCGCTGGCTGGACGCCGACGACCCCGAGAATCCGCCGGAGGCGTCGTCCCGCGAGGTGCAGAACATCCCCCTCGGGCTGGGCGCGCTGCTGCTCGCCGTGGCCGCGGTGGTCTTCGCCGTGGTGGCCACCAGCTCGATGGACGCCCTGTCCCGGCTCGGGGTCCTGCTCGTCGCCACGGTGCTGCTGCTGCTCGCCCCGCCGGTGCTGGCCCGGCGCGGGCTCACCTCGACCGCCGAGACGATCTCCGCCGTCGGCCTGCTGCTGGTGCCCCTCGCCGGGTACGCGCTGTGGGCGGTGGACCTCATCGGCGGCGGGGGCGCGTCCGGTGCGGTCTTCGCCGGGGTGATCTTCCTGGTCACCGCCGCCGTCGGGTTCGGCTACGCCCTCTTCACGGGGCTGCGCGCGCCCCGCTTCGCCACGGTGCTGGCCGCGCAGCCGGTGCTGCCGCTGCTGGCGTACGACCGGGTGTCCGGGCCGGCCGGCTGGGCCCTGGTGCTGACCGTCGTCGCCATGGTCGACCTCTGGCTGGCCCGGTCCCCGGTGACGGTGGAGCGGCCGGTGCGTCAGGACCTGCCGGGCGGCCGGATCGCCCCGCCCGCCCCGCCGCCCCGGCGGCCCAGCGAGGACGACCGGCCCGCCGGAGCCGAACCGTCCGCCGGGGACGCCGTGCAGGACCGGCCCACCCGGGGCGGCCGGCCCGGCGGGGAGCGGCGGCCGGAGGGCGACCCGGAGGAGGCCGGCGAGGTGCTCGACGCCTCCGGCGGAGTGCCGGCGGGCGAGCCGCCCACCCGCCCGGTGCCGGCCCTGCGCGAGCTGACCTGGCTGCTGCACGGCGTCGCGGTGGTGCTGGCCCTGGCGTACGCGGTGACCGCGCTGCTGCGCGCCGCCTCGGTGCCGACGGCGGCCGGGGCGGGCGCGGCGCTGCTGCTGGCCGCCCTGGTGGGGTTGGGCGGCGCGCTGGTGCTGCGCCGGCCGCCCCTGCCGGACGTGGCCGCCGGCGTACTCACCCTCGCGGTGGTCGGCGCGCTGGGCCGGGTCGCGGCGGTGGCCCTCCCCGGGCGGGCCCTGCTGCTCGTCGCCGCCGTCATCACGGTCACCGGCCTGGCGGTGCGGGCCCTGCCGGAGGCCGCCCGGCGCGGCCCGCAGCTCGCCTCGGCGGCGGCGCTCACGGTCAGCGGCCTGGTGGTGGCCGTCGGCGCGCTGCGCGCCGGGCTGGCCCCGGCCCTCGCGGCCACCCCGGCCTGGGCGGCCGACCTCGACCGCTACCCCGCCGAGCTGGCCGCCTCCGTCGGCCCGGCGGCCTGGCAGCTCGCCGCCAGCGCCTTCCTGCTCACCGTCGCCGCCGTGCTGGCGCTGCCCCCGCAGATCCGCCGCGAGTTCGCGGTGGCCGGGGCGGCGCTGACCGCGCTGGCCGTCCCCGCGTCGTTCGGCCTGGGCTGGGCGGCCGCGCCGTGGCCGATGGTGGTCGCCGCCGTCGGCATCGGCGCGGTCGGGCTCACCGCCACGACGGCCCGGTCCGCCACCGTGCACGCGGTCGCCGCCACCGTCGTCGGCCTGCTCGGCGCGGGCGCCGGGCTGGCCCGGCCGGCGCTGACCGCCGCCGTGCTGCTCGCCCTCTTCGTGGGCGGCGCGCTGGTCGCGGTGGTGCCCCGGGTCCGGATGACCGCCGCAGCCGCCGCGGACACCGTCGCCAACTGGGCCGCGGGCGGGGCGGCGTTCGCGCTGCCGGGGGCGGTGGCGGCGTTCGTCGCCGCGACCGTGCCGACCGACCCGACGCCGACCCCGGCGAGCCTGCGCGTGGTCACCGTGCCGGTGCTGGCGGCGAGCTTCCTCGCGGTCTGCGTCACCCTCGGCTACGCGGCCCTGGTGCAGGTCTCCGAGCGGCGCATCCCCATGCCGCTGGCGTTGGGCACCGGGCTCGGGGCGCTGGTGGTGACGGCCGCCGCGTTCACCGCGCCGGGGGCCACCGCCGCCGACGCCTGGGTGGGCGCGCTGCTGTTCGTGGCCGGCCTGCTGGTCTTCCTCGCCCCGTCGATCGACGCGGGGCGGCGTGCGGACGTGACGCTCGACGGCTCCGACCTGGCCACGGCGGCGGTCACCGCGGCGCTGGTCGCGACGCTGGTCCGGGTCGCGGCGGTGCTCACCCCGGGCGGGCAGCTCGTGGTGGCCGCCGCGCTGGTGGCGGCGGTCGCGGCGGTGGCACGGGCGATGCCGGAGGAGTGGCGGCGCGGGCCGATCCTCGGCCTGGCCGTCGGCGGCGCCCTGATCGGGCTGCTCGCGGGCTGGAGCGCGCTGCGCGGCGGTTGGGGCGTGCTGGCCACCCCCGGCCCGATCTGGGCGGGCGACCTGTCCGGCTGGCCGGCCGCGCCGACCGGCGGGTCCACCTGGCAGGCGCCGGTCGCCCTGGCCCTGCTCGGCATCGCCGCCGGGGTGCTGCTGCCGCATCCGTGGAGGCACGACGTCTCGGGTGCCGCCGCCGTCCTCGCCACCATCAGCCTCCCGGCCGCCTTCGACCTGCCCTGGTGGTCCCCGGTGGTGGTCGGCCTGGCGGTCGCCACCGCCTTCGGGACAGCCGCCGCCGCGTCGCTCGACCCGCGCGCCGGGCTGTCCCGGGCGACCGTCGCCGGGGCGGTCGCCCTGCACGCGGCCGGCGCCGGGCTGGTCCGGCCGTGGACGACCGCGCTGGCGCTGGGCGGGATCGTGCTCGTCGGCGTGGTCGTGGCGGCCCTGTCCCGGGTGTTCGCCGCCCCGTTGGTGGACGACGTGGAAGCGGACGGGATGCCGCCGCACCTGGTGCAGATCGGGGGGATCGCGGCCGGGGCCGCGCTGCTCGCGCTCCCCGGCGCGGTGGCCGCCCTGGCCGCCGACTTCGGCCGGTCACCCGAGGTGGTGCTGACGGCCGCGTTGGCCGCGTCGAGCCTGGGCCTGGCCGCGATCGCCGCGGTCCGCCGGCAGGTCCCGCAATATCTTCCGTACGCCAGCGCGGCCATCGTCGGCGGCGCGACCGTCAGTGCCGCCGCCGCCATCGTGGCCGGGCTGCCCTCCGGCGTGTACGCGGCGGCCGCCGCGCTGCTCGGGGTGCTCGCCGAGCTGGTCCGCGCGTCGACCGTGCCGCCGGCCGGCTCGGCGCAACGGGTCCGGCGCTGGACGGTGCTGCTCGACGGCGCGCTGCGCCGGGCCCCCGACGACGACGGCACGGCGGTGCGCTGGCGCGTCAGCCCGGCGGCGGGGGCGCTGGCCGCCGCGGCGCTGCCCGTCGCGCTGGCCGTGTTCTCGCTCGCGCCCGCGCTGGAGGTGGCGCTGGTCGAGCCGTACCGGGCGCTGAAGCGGGTGTGGCAGGGGCCGCCGCCGGAACTGCTCGCCCCGCCCGCCGACGCGGTCGACCCGACGCACGTGCTGACCGCGCTGCTGCTCACGCTGACCGCGGCGCTGGCCGCCGTCGGGCTCAGCGGCGGGCGACGGTCCCGGGCGGTGCCGGTGGTGCTGCCCGGGGCGGCGGTGACCCTGCTGATCACACCGACCGCCCTGGGCCACGGCTGGCCGGTGAGCGTGCTGGCCGCCCTGTCGGTGTTCACGATCTCGATGCTGGGGCTGGCGCTCAGCCCGCCCCCGCCGATCGCGGAGCGGGCGCGGTCGCTGCGTACCGCCCGGGTGCTGGTCTTCGTGATCGGCCTGGCCGGGGGCGGGGCCGGGCTGCTGGGCAGCCTGGCCACCCGGGAGTTGACCCTGTTCACGCTCGGCGGGGCGGTCGGCGTGGGCGTCGTCGCCGCCCTGTACGGCACCACGCAGCGGGCCCGGATCCTCGGCTGGCTGTTCGCCTCGCTGACGGCGCAGCTGTTCGTGCTGGTCGTCGGCCTGGTGGCGGGCCTGGCCGCGGTCTGGTCCGCGTTCGGGGTGCTGGCCGTCGGGGCGGCCCTGCAGGTGTTCGCCGCGACCCTGCCCCGGCTGCGTCGGCCGGAGGCCCGGCGCGAGGCGGCCACGGTGGAGTGGAGCGGGTTCGCCGCCGCGCTGATCGCCCTGGCGCTGGCCTTCGACTCGCCCCGGCACATCGCCGCGCTGCTGGCCGCCTGGGGTGCCGTGCTCGGGGTGGCGGCGGCCCGGCCAGGGCGGCAGCCGGTGGAGCGGCGGATCCTGTTCTGGGCGGTGGTCTTCTGCGAGATCGTCGCCTGGTGGATCCTGATGCGGGTCGCCGACGTGGCGCTGCCGGAGGCCTACACCCTGCCGTTCGCGGCGCTGGCCCTGCTGGTGGGGGTGCTGGAGCTGCGGCAGCGGCCGGACCTGTCGAGCTGGGTGGCGTACGGGCCCGCGCTGGTGGCCGCGTTCGTGCCGACCCTGGCGATCGTGCTGGCCACCGACTCCAGCATGCTGCGGCAGGTGCTGCTGCTGCTCGGCGCGGTGGCGGTGCTGATCTTCGGCACCACCAGCCAGCAGCAGGCCCCGGTGATCGTCGGCGCGACGGTCACCGCCATCGCGGCGGTGCACGCGCTGTTCAGCCTCGGCCCCTGGCTGGTGCTGATCCCGGTGGGGCTGGTGCTGCTGGTGCTCGGCGCGAGCAACGAGCGCCGCCGCCGCGCCCAGGACCGCCTCCAGACGGCCCTGCGCGGCATGAGATGACGATCGATCAGGTCAGGGTGGCGTGGAGGGCGGCTTCCTTGTCGGCGACCAACTGCTCCAGGCTCGCCTGGTAGGCCACCATGCGCGCCCGCAGCCCCTCGTCGGCGGCGGCGAGGATGCGGACGGCGAGCAGCCCGGCGTTGCGGGCGTTGCCGATCGACACGGTGGCCACTGGCACACCGGCCGGCATCTGCACGATGGACAGCAGCGAGTCCATCCCGTCGAGGTGCTTGAGCGGCACCGGCACGCCGATCACCGGCAGCGGGGTGACCGAGGCGACCATGCCGGGCAGGTGGGCGGCCCCACCCGCCCCGGCGATGATCACCTTGAGGCCCCGGTCGGCGGCGGTGCGACCGTACTCGATCATCTTGCCCGGGGTGCGGTGGGCGGAGACGACGCCCACCTCGTAGCCGACCCCGAACTCGGCGAGGGCCTCCCCGGCGGCCTTCATGGTCGGCCAGTCGGAGTCACTGCCCATGATCAAACCGACGGTGGTCATGCCGGCGTCCCTTCCGTCAGCCAGTGGGCGGCCCGGGCGGCCCGCGCCCGCACGTCCGCCAGGTCGTCGCCGAGCACCGTGACGTGCCCGATCTTGCGGCCGGGTCGCACCTGCTTGCCGTACAGGTGGACCTTCGCGCCCGGCTCGGCGGCGAAGAGGTGGTGCAGCCGCTCGTCGATGGAGATGCCGCCCGGCTGCCCGCCGAGCACGTTCGCCATCACCACGACGGGGGCGGCGAGCGAGGTGTCGCCCATCGGATAGTCGAGCACGGCCCGCAGGTGCTGCTCGAACTGCGACGTGCGGGCCCCCTCGATCGTCCAGTGGCCCGAGTTGTGCGGGCGCATGGCCAGCTCGTTGACCACCAGCCCGGCCGGGGTCTCGAACAGCTCCACGGCGAGCAGGCCGACCACGCCGAGCGCGGTGGCCAGGTCGATGGCGAGCTGCTGGGCGGCGACGGCCAGTTCCTCGGGCAGGCCCGGCGCGGGGGCGAGCACCTCGACGCAGATGCCGCCCACCTGCACGGTCTCCACCACCGGGTACGCGGCGACCTGCCCGAACGGCGAGCGGGCCACCTGCACGGCCAACTCCCGGCGCAGCGCCACCCGCTCCTCGACGATCAGCCGGGTGCCGCCGGCGAGCAGGGTGGCCGCCAGCTCGGCGGCCTGCACGGCGTCGTCGACCAGCCAGACGCCCCGACCGTCGTAGCCGCCCCGGGCCGCCTTCAGCACCACCGGCCAGCCCTGCGCGTCGCCGAAGGCGACCAGGTCGGCCGGCTCGGCGACGGGCCGCCACGCCGGGTTGGGTGCGCCCAGCTCGCCGAGCCGCTCCCGCATGACCTGCTTGTCCTGGGCGTGCAGCAGGGCGTCGGCCGGAGGGAAGAGCTTCACCCCCTCGGCGGCGAGGGCACGGATGTGCTCCGTCGGCACGTGCTCGTGGTCGAAGGTGACCACGTCGCAGCCCTTGGCGAAGGTGCGCAGGGCGGCGAGGTCGGTGTGGTCGCCGTACTGGACGTCGGCGGCGACGAGGGCCGCCCCGTCGTCCGGGGCCTGCGCGAGCACGCGCAGCGACTGACCGAGGGCGATCGCGGCCTGGTGGGTCATCCGGGCCAGCTGGCCGCCCCCCACCATGCCGACAACTGGCAGACCGGTTCGGGTATCCATCTCGCGGGCCAGCCTAGCGGCGGCTCCGCCGCCATCGGGGCGAGGGGTGAGCGGGGTACCCCGCTATACCGAACGCGTTAACAAGGGGCCCTTCCTTACAGCTGGGCGAGGAGGTCGTCGACGGTCGTGACCGGGCGTTGGCAGACGAACCCCCGGCAGACGTACGCGGTGGGCCGCCCGTCGCGCATCGGCCGGTCGGCGAGCAGCGGCACGCCCGGCTGGTCGGGCCGGCCCGCGACCAGCACCGCGCCCGGCGGGGCGTGCCGGTACGCGGCGGCGACGAGCGGGTCGCCGGCCGGGTCGTCGGTCACCACGGCGATCTCGTACGGGCCGGACAGCAGCGCCTCGCCGGCCGCCGCCGCGTACCCGGTGAAGCGGGCGTGCCGGGCGACGATCGGCGCGACGGTGGCGAGGGCCGCCTCGGCGGCCTCCCGGTAGCGGGCCTCCCCGCTCAGGGCCGCGTACGTGACCAGGGCGGCGGCGAGCGCGGACCGGCCGGACGGGGTGGCGTTGTCGGTCGGGTCGGCCGGCCGGGCCACGAGCTGCTCGGCGTCGTCGGCGGTGTCGTAGAACCCGCCGCCGGGGGCGGCGAACCGGGCGAGGGCGGTGTCCAGCAGGTTGCCGGCCAGCTCCAGCCAGCGCCCCTCGCCGGTGAGCTGGTGCATGGCGCAGAACGCCTCGGCCACGCAGCCGTAGTCCTCCAGCACCCCGGCCGGCTCGCCGACCACCCCGTCGCGGGACACCCGGCGCAGCCGGCCGTCGACGAGGTGCACGGTGGCCAGGTGTTCGGCGGCGTCCCGCAGCGCGCCGTCGGCGACGATCGTGACACCCTCCAGCAGGTTGGCGTCGGCCTCGTCGCCGCCCACGCCCGCGCCGGTGCCGGTGCCGGTGCCGAGGGTCTCGACGAGGGTCTCGACGAGGCGGACGAACTCGGCGAGCGCGGTGATCGCCAGCCCGTTCCAGGCGGCCACCACCTTGTCGTCGCGGGCCGGCTGGGGGCGGGTGTCGCGGGCCGCGAGGAGCCGCCCCACGACGTCGCGCCAGCGGCCCCGGACCGCCGGGTCGACGTCGTCGACGTCCCGGGCCAGCCGCAACACGCTCGTGCCGTGCTCGAACGAACCTGACTCGGTGACCGCGAAGAGGTCGGCGGCCCAGCGGCCGTCATCCTCGCCGAGGACCTCGACGAGCTGGGCCGGGGTCCAGGCGTACGTGAGCCCCTCGACGCCCTCGGTGTCGGCGTCCAGCGCGGACGCGAAGCCCTCGCCGGGCCGGTGCAGCTCGTCGGCGAGGAACCGGGCGGTGTCGCGGGCGACGCGCCGGGCGAGCGGGTCGCCCGTGAGCCGCCACAGGTGGGTGTAGACGCGCAGCAGCAGCGCGTTGTCGTAGAGCATCTTCTCGAAGTGCGGCACCGTCCAGTGCCCGTCCACCGAGTAGCGGGCGAAGCCCCCGGCCAGCTGGTCGTGGATGCCGCCCCGGGCCATCGCCTCGGCGGTGTGCCGGGCCATCTCCAGGCTCTCGGCGGAGCCGGTGCGCTGGTGGTGACGCAGCAGGAAGAGCAGGTTCAGGTGCGGCGGGAACTTCGGGGCCCCGCCGAAGCCGCCGTTCTCCCGGTCGTACTCCCGGGTGAGCTGGGCGGCGGCGGCGTCGAGCAGGTCGGCGGTGAGCGGGGCGGTCGGGCCGCCGACGGCCTGCGCCCCGCCGATCGCCTCGACCACGGCGGAGCCCTGTTGCAGCACGGCCTCGCGCTGCTCCCGCCAGGCGGTGCCGACGGACTCCAGCAGCCGGACGAAGTTGGGCTTCGGGAAGTAGGTGCCGCAGAAGAACGGGGTGCCGTCCGGGGTGGCGAAGACCGTCATCGGCCAGCCGCCCTGCCCGGTCATCGCCTGGGTGGCGGTCATGTAGACGGCGTCGACGTCGGGGCGCTCCTCGCGGTCCACCTTGATCGCCACGAAGCCGTCGTTGAGCAGCTTGCCGACGGCCTCGTCCTCGAACGACTCGTGCGCCATCACGTGGCACCAGTGGCAAGCGGCATAGCCGACGGAGACGAGCACCGGCACGTCGCGCCGCTTCGCCTCGGCGAACGCCTCGTCGCACCACGGCCACCAGTCCACCGGGTTGTCGGCGTGCTGGAGGAGGTACGGGCTGGTGGCGCTCGCGAGTCGGTTCACCCGTCGACCATATCCACCGGGCGGCGGTCCCGCTCCGGCCGCCCGCAGGTCTTCCCCCATTCACGTTCATGTATTTATATCGGTGCATGCCCGGCGACGGTCGCCGGCCCGCCGAGGAGGCACGCATGCGCCGATCCCGTTCCCTGCCCGCGCTCACGTCGATCGCGGTGCTCGCGGCGCTCGTCGCCGCCGGCCCCGCCGAGGCCGCCGTCGACCCCGGTGCCCGGGTCTCGGCGACCACCGCCGTCGGCACGCACAACGCGTACGACAAGGGGACGTACGACTACCTGGCGCAGGCCCTCGACGCCCGGCCCGGGATGATCGAGCTGGACGTGTGGCCCGACATCGTCGCCAACCAGTGGCGGGTCAGCCACTCCAACCCGCTCGGCAACAACAACAACTGCGTCGCCGCCACCAGCGCCGCCCAGCTCTACACCGGCACCCGCAACAAGAACCTCGAACACTGCCTCGACGACATCCGGCTCTGGCTCGCCGCCCACCCCGACGCCGGCCCGTTGCACCTCAAACTGGAGCTGAAGACCGGCTTCAGCGCCCGCACCGGGCAGGGGCCGGCGCAGCTCGACGCGCTGCTCGCCGCCCGGCTCGGCCCGGCCGTGTTCCGCCCCGCCGACCTGAAGGGCGGGCACGCCAGCCTCGACGCCGCCGCCCGCGCCGACAACTGGCCCACCCGGCAGCAGCTCGCCGGCCGGGTCGTCGTGCACCTGATCCCCGGCACCGTCGAGGAGGGCAACCCCACCGACAAGCTGTGGACCGACATCGAGTACGCCCAGCACCTCGCCGCGCTCGCCGCCGCCGGCACCCTCGGCTCGGCGCAGGCGTTCCCGGCCGTGCACCGCGCCCAGGCCGGCGACCCCCGCACCCGCTACGCCGACACCGCCCTGCGCCCCTGGTTCGTCGTCTTCGACGGCGACGCGTCGGCGTACGTCACCGGCGGCATCGACACCGCCTGGTACGACACCAACCACTACGTGCTCGTGATGACCGACGCGCAGAACGTACCCCCGGCGGTGGGGAACACCGACCCCGAGGCGGCGGCGGCCCGGGTGGCGCAACTGGCGCGGGCCCACGCGAGCATCGCCTCGGCCGACTGGGCGGCCCTGCCCAGCGTGGTCGACGACGTCCTCCCCCGCGGCTGACCCGCTGCCTGGGTGGGACCTCCTGGTGCTGGCAGTCGGAGATGCCGCCTCACCCGACCGCGTACGCGAGATGATCCAACACTGCACCGGTCTGGCGCATCCGGAGGGGGACATTGACCCGCGGATCGAGGGCTTCTACGACGAACTGCGGCAGCGGTTCCCGGATCAACCGCCTGCGGCGCAGAGTCGCCCTGGAACTCGACGCCCCTCGCCGTCGGCATCGATCACGTCGGCATGAGCATCAGCCCATTCGGCTCCCGGCGGCGAGGCCGTGGCCGCAGTGTGTCACCTGGCCGAGCGGCATGGGTTGGTCATCTACGACCCTCAGGGCGACGAGATCACCGGGCTGCACCACGTTTCGCACGGTTCGTTGGCCGGTTGCGATGGAAACACGTCGGCGTGTCGTGTACCGGAGGCAGCCACCGTTCCCCGGCCGGCGTGCCGGACTACCCGGGTGGCCACGGGCCTGAGGCGCGGGTCTGCGGCGGAGCGCCGCCCCGCCGATAGACTGATCTGGCCCGTGAGCTGCCCCGATTCTCGATCCTCAGGAAAGCGCAACCGTGCAGTTATCCCAGGCCCTGGACCTCATGGAAGCCCTCTTTCGGGCCGCCGAGCACCCGGACATCACCGCCGTCGAGCGGTACGGCCGGGACGACCAACCTGGCGGGCAGTCCCCACCGGGCGTGAAGGTCGTCCACCGGTCCGGATCGACCGGAGTGCTCTGGGCCGCCGCGTGACGCTGGACCCGCACCCGGACTATCTGATCACGGTGTGAACAAGCCGCCCCCGTGCTCGACGAGCACGAGGCCGCTTCCCGTACGGGTCAGGAGGCGCCGTCTGCGCGCAGCGGCACGACGTTCGCCTGGGACGTGTCCACCAGCGACCCGAGCACCGCGCTGATCTTGTCGGCCGGCATCGGCTTGAAGAAGTGGTAGCCCTGGGCTGCCGTGCAGCCCAGCTCGGCCAGGGCGAGCCGCTGCTCGGCGGTCTCCACGCCCTCGGCGACCACCCGCAGGCCCAGCTCGTGGGCGAGGCCGACGGTCGCCCGGACGATGGCCGCCGCCTCCGGCGAGTCCGCCATCCGGATCACGAACGACCGGTCGACCTTCAGCTCGTCCACGGCAATGCGGGTCACGAACGCCAGCGACGAGAAGCCGGTGCCGAAGTCGTCCACGGCGAGCTGCACGCCCATCGACCGCAGGGTGGCCAGCACCTCGTCGATGACCTCCAGCTCGCTCATCACCACCGTCTCGGTGATCTCCAGCACCAGCCGTTGCGGCGGCACCTGGTGGCGGCGCAGCGCCTCGCCGATCTCGGCGGGCAGCCGGGGGTCGAGCAGGCTGCGGGCCGACAGGTTCACCGAGATCGGCACGTCGAGGCCGGCGCGGGCCCACTCGGCGGCCACGGTGAGCGCCTTGTCCAGCACGTACCGGGTGAACGTGCCGAGCTGCTCGCTGTTCTCCACCGGGCGGATGAAGTCGCCGGGGCCGAGCCAGCCCCGGCGCGGGTGCCGCCAGCGGATCAGCGCCTCCACCCCGGTCGGCGCGCCGGTGGCGAGGTCCACCGCCGGCTGGAGCGCCAGCACCAGCTGGTCGTCGGCGGCGAGGGCCTCCCGCAGCTCCGCGAGCAGCGCGAGCTGGTCGGTGCTCGCGGCGTCCTTCGAGCTGTCGTACGCGGCGACGCTGCCGCCGCCCTCCTTCGCCTGGTACATCGCGATGTCGGCCCGGCGCAGCAGCTCCGTCAGGTCGGCGGTGCCGGCGTCGGCCACCACCACCCCCACGGACACCTCGACGGACATCCGCACCCCGGCCACCTCGGTCGGGGCGGCGAGCCGCTCGGCGATCTCCCGGGCCTGGCGCAGCGCGTACGCCATGGGTGCGGTCCGGGCACCGACCACCGGAACCGACGTCAGCAGCAGGGCGAACTCGTCGCCGCCGAGGCGGCCGAGCAGGTCCCCGGAGCGGGTCAGCGCGCCGAGCCGGTTGGCGGTCAGCCGCAGCAGCTGGTCGCCGGCGGCGTGCCCGAGGGTGTCGTTGACCTCTTTGAACTGGTCGATGTCGAGCAGCAGCAGGGCCACGGGGTGGTCGTGCGCGCGCTGCCGCAGCGCCTGGTCGCCCTTGCCGAGCATGGCGGCCCGGTTGAGCAGGCCGGTCAGCGGGTCGTGCACCGCCTCGTACGACGAACGGGCGGTGACGAGGCGCAGCTCGCGGTGGGTGGCGGCGTCGTGCAGGGCGGCGGCGAGGGCGTCGGAGTATGCGGCGGCGGCGTCCTGCTCGCGGGCGTCGGGTGGCGCCGAGCCGGGGAACCGGACGCGCAGCTCGCCGACCCGGCTGCTGCCGACGGTCAGCGGGCGGACCAGCTCGTGCGGGCCGGCGGCGGAGCCGGTGGGCGGGTCGATCTCCCGGTCGGTCACCCGGCCGCCGCTGTCGCCCCGGTAGCGTCGCCACCGGCCGTCGCCCCGCGCCACGTCCACGTCGACCAGCTCGGCGCCGAAGAGGGTCAGCGCGCCGGTGACGGCCGCGGTGGCGACGCCCCGCTCGTCGAGCTGGTTGAGCGCGGCGGTGGCCTCGGCGAAGGCCCGCCAGGTGCGCCGCTCCTGGTCGGCCCGCAGCCGGTGCCGGTAGGTCTGCTGGAGCAGCCAGAGCACGGGCGGGAACGCGAGCAGCCAGCGGGCGTCGAGCTCCAGCAGCGCCACGGCGGCCAGGCCGACGGCCACGTTCCCGACGAACATGAGCAGCTTGCCGCGCAGCGCGGCGAGCAGCGGCGGGCCCATCGGCACGCCGTGCCGCAGGGCGACGGCGACCCCGCCGAGCCAGGCCGTGGCGAACAGGTACGTCACCGCGCCGGCCGCCAGCGCCAGCGCCAGCTCCGGGGTGGGGGTGGCCAGCAGGGGCGCGCCGAGGGCGCTGGTGACCGCGACGGCGAGGGCGGTGGCGGCGCTCAGCGAGGCGGCGATGCGGACGGTCTCCAGCGGCGGCTGACGGTCGGCGGCCAGGGAGAGCAGCGCCCAGGCCAGCCCGGCGCCGACGAGCGTGGTGGCCGGGAGCCAGCCGGCGGGGACCAGGTGGAGCCCGACGACGAGGGCCGCCTCGCCCCAGGTGGTGCTCACCATTCCGGAGGCGGTGCGGAAGCGCAGCCGGGCGAGCTGGGCGACCACGACGACGGCGACGCCGATGCCGAACCGGGCGGGTGCCGGGAGCGGGTCGTCGGGCGGCAGGTGGGTGGGGAGGGTGAGCCCGATCGCGGCGGCCACGAGGGCGGTGAGCGCCACGGCGACGGTCAGGGCGAGGACCCGGTGAGGGGTGCTCCGTTCCGCCGACCGGTCGGGGTCTCCGGCGGCGCCCCGCCCCGGCGGACCGGATTCGGTGCTGGCCCGCAACTGCGGGTCGGATTCGGTGCCGGCCCGCCCCGACGGGCCGGGATCGGCGCTGGCCGGCTCCGGCAGGCCGAGCGGATCGTCGGCCCTGGCGGAGGTCACCGACCTCCCCCGTCCGCCGGTCGCCGCACCGCGCCGCGGGCAGCCGGTCGCACCGCGTGGCGGCGGGCAGCCGATCGCGCCGCACCGCAGGCAGCCGGGCAGAGCGCCGCAAGACGGACAGCCCGTCGCACCGCACAGCGGGCAGCCGTCGCTGACCCGGTCATCGGTGCCCCCTCCCGCGCGCGGCCCGGGGACTTTTGGTCCCCCGGCGGAAGGCTAAGCCAAAGCCGGGGAGCGCAACAGGGGGCGACGGCCGGCTTCGGCGTGAATCACGCCCCGATCACCCGTTTCCGTGCTGCTGGGGGCCCTTCGGGGCGGTCGAGCGTGAGTCGTGCCCCAAGGTCCCGTCTGTCGGATCGACGACTGTGGCGTCGGCCCGCCCCGCGTCGGTGGCCGCTGGCCCGCCCCCGACGGCGGCGTCCACCCGGCCCGCGTCGGCGGACTCACCGGGCGCGGGGAAGTGGTCGGGCAGGCGGCGCAGCCGGGAGTTCATGTTGCGGATGAGCAGCACGGTGGCGGTGCCCAGCAGCACGATGAGGAAGAGGCCCATCGGGCCGGCCAGGCCACCCGTACGCGTGTCACCGAAGTTGTTCTGCGCGAGCACCTGGGCGGCGGTCAGCATGGTGTTCCTCCGGGTCGTGGCAGGACCCCAGGGTAGCCCGGCGCCGGATCGGCGGTCACGGCCGGCTCGGTGAGCTGCACGGGCCGTGCGGCCCGTGCAGCTCCCGCCGGCACGGCCGGCTCAGCAGGCATGGGCCGTCTCGCGTACCCCGGCGAAGAGGTCGGACTCGGGCAGCGGGCTGTCCACCACCGAGCGGGCGAGCTGGAAGTCCTCCGTGGGCCATGCCTGCCGCTGGAGCTCCATCGGCACGTGGAACCAGAAGCCGTCCGGGTCGATCTGGGTGGCGTGGGCGCGCAGCGCGTCGTCGCGGACCGGGAAGTAGTCGGCGCACTCGACGCGGGTGGTGATCCGGGGGCCCTTGTCGGGGCGGTCGTCCCAGCGCTTGAGCCACTCCTCGTAGGGCGACGCGAGGCCGGCGGCGAGCATGCCCTCGTGCAGCGCCAGGATCTTGCCCTTGGAAAAGCCCACGTCGTAGTAGAGCTTGAGCGGCTGCCAGGGGTCGCCGAGGTCGGGGTGGCGCTCCGGGTCGCCGGCGGCGTCGAACGCGGCCACGGTGACCTTGTGGGTCATGATGTGGTCGGGGTGCGGGTAGCCGCCCTCCTCGTCGTACGTGGTGATCACGTGCGGACGGAACTGCCGGATCAGCCGCACCAGCGGGCCCGCGGCCACCTCGACGTCCTGGAGGGCGAAGCAGCCCTCGGGCAGGGGCGGCAACGGGTCGCCCTCGGGCAGCCCCGAGTCGACGAAACCCAGCCAGGCCTGCTCGACGCCGAGGATGGCGCGGGCGGCGTCCATCTCGGCGCGGCGGATCTCGGCGATGTTGGCCCACACGTCCGGCCGGTCCATCTTGGGGTTGAGCACGCTGCCGCGCTCGCCACCGGTGCACGTCACGACCAGCACGTCGACCCCCTCGGCGACGTACTTCGCCATGGTCGCGGCACCCTTGCTCGACTCGTCGTCGGGATGCGCGTGGACGGCCATGAGACGCAGCTGCTCTGCCACTTGCGGCGCTCCTCGTCTGTGCCCACCGGCGCTGCCTGCCGGCGTCGCCCGCCGACCTGTCATCCTTACCTCAGCGAAGGTGACTGAGGACTCGTCCACGAGCCGGCGCCGGGCTGGAAAGATTGGACTCTGCCATTCTTGCCGATGGGGCCGACAACAACGCCAGGAGACCGCCGCCGGTGACCGAGACGCACGCCACAATCACGCCGGGTGCGCCCGTGTTCCCGCCGGGCCGCTACGGCCGGCGCAGGGAGCCGGGCCGACGCCGGCCGGCGCTGGTCGCGCTGCTCGCGACAGCCCTGGTGGCGGCACTCGGGCTGGCGGCGTTCAGCATGTACGGCAAGTACGGCGACCCGACCTACGACGCCCAGGTGATCACGTACACGGACATCACCGACTCCCAGGTGGTGGTCGACTTCCGGGTGACGGTCCCGGCGGGCGGCTCGGCGACCTGCGTGCTGCGGGCCCGCTCGCACGACGGGGCGGAGGTGGCCCGCGAGGAGGTCACCGTGGCCGCCCGGCCGGGCGAGTCCCAGGCCGCCGCCCGGCACCGGTTGGCCACCACGGCCCGCCCTTTCATCGGTGAGGTGGTGCGCTGCCGACCGGCCGACTGAGCTGCTGAGACGCCACCGCGCCACGCGCACCGCGGGCCCCGCCGCCGGCACCCGCGGTGATCGTCTGCACCCGGACGGGCACGGCACTGGTAACTTGGTAGTTCACCCGTCAGCCAGTCCGCACAACCGAGGAGATCGCCTGTGTCCAACAAAGGGAACGAGGCGCCCGCCACCTGGCTGTCCCAGGACGCGCACGACCGCCTCCAGGCTGAGCTCGACGAGCTGATCGCCAACCGGCCCGTGATCGCGGCCGAGATCAACGCGCGGCGCGAGGAGGGCGACCTCCGGGAGAACGGCGGCTACCACGCCGCCCGCGAGGAGCAGGGCAAGCAGGAGGGGCGGATCCTCTACTTGAAGGAGCTGCTCCGCACCGCCAAGGTCGGCGAGGCGCCGAGCGCCGACACGGTCTCCCCCGGGATGGTCGTCACGATCTACTTCGACGACGACACCGACGACACCGAGACCTTCCTGCTCGGCTCGCGGGAGATCTCCTCCACCACGGAGCTGACCGTCTACAGCCCCGAGTCGGCGCTGGGCAAGTCGATCCTGGGCAGCCGGCCCGGCCAGACGGTGACCTACACCGCGCCGAGCGGCGCGGACATCAAGGTGACGGTGGTCAGCTTCGAGCCGTTCACCGGCTGACCCGGCCGTCGAGCCGAACAACTGTTAACAAGGGCCCCTTGTACAACGGAATGCGTTAACAAGGGGCCCTTCCTTGCACCGGTAGCAGCTCAGCGGTCGGCGGCGAAGACCACCTGGTAGCCGCTGGCCCGCAGGGCGCTGATCAGCGTGTCGGAGTGCTCGACGCCCCGGGTCTCCACCGACAACGCCACCTCGACCTCGCCGAGCCGCAGGTGCGGGTTGGCCCGCTGGTGCTCCACGTCGACCACGTTCGCCCGGTGCTCGGCGATCTCGCTGAGCAGCGAGGCGAGCTGCCCGGGGCGGTCCGAGCAGCGCACGGTCACCCGCAGATAGCGTCCGGCCGCCGCGAGCCCGTGCTCGATGACGCGCAGCATCAGCAGCGGGTCGATGTTGCCGCCGGAGAGCACCGCCACCACCGGCGTCTCGACCTCCAGCACGCCGGCCAGCAGCGCCGCCACCCCGACCGCGCCGGCCGGCTCGACGACCTGCTTGCCCCGTTCCAGCAGCATCAGCAGCGCCCGGGAGATGTCCTCCTCGGAAACCGTGACGATCTCGTCGACGAGCTTGCGGACGTGGTTGAAGGTGATCTCCCCCGGGCGGCCCACCGCGATGCCGTCGGCGATGGTGCTGAACGCCGGCAGGCGTACCGGCTCGCCGGCCGCCAGCGAGGGCGGGTAGGCCGCCGCGCCCGCCGCCTGCACCCCGACCAGCCGCACGTCGGGCCGCAACGCCTTCGCCGCCACCGCCATGCCGGAGATCAGACCACCGCCGCCGACCCCGGTGACGATCGTCCGCACGTCGGGGCACTGCTCCAGGATCTCCAGCGCCACGGTGCCCTGCCCTGCGATCACGTCCGGGTGGTCGAACGGGTGGATGAGGATCGCCCCGGTCCGCTCGGCGAAGGTCTGCGCCGCCACCAGCGACTCGTCGACGGTGTTGCCCATCAGCTCGACCTGCGCGCCGTAGCCCTTGGTGGCGGCGACCTTCGGCAGCGGCGCGTTCACCGGCATGAAGACCGTCGAGTGCGTGCCGACCAGCCCGGCAGCGAGGGCCACCCCCTGGGCGTGGTTGCCGGCGCTCGCGGCCACCACCCCCCGGTCGCGCTCCGCCGCCGACAGCCGGGAGATCCGCACGTACGCCCCGCGCACCTTGTACGAGCCGGCGCGCTGGACGTTCTCGCACTTGAGCCACACCGGGCCGCCGAGCGCGGCGCTCAGCGGGCGGGAGGGCTCCAGCGGGGTGGTGCGGATGACGCCGGCGAGCAGCTCCCGCGCGGCGCGTACCTCGGCGAGGCCGACCAGTTCCGTCATGCCCCGATCGTGCCACCCGCCCCCTGCGGGAGCTGCGGGGACATCCCCGACGCCCCGCCCGGCGACCAGCCGGGGTGACCGGGCCAGGCGGGTGCGGCCCGGGCGATCCGGTCCTGCTGGGCGGCGGATATCCGGCGGAGCAGCACGATGAACGAGACCCCGGCGACCAGGCAGGCGGCGCAGAGGAGCAGCCGGGTGTCGAGCGTGTCCTGGTAGTAGCGGACATAGCTGCCGAACTCCACGTCGTTGCGGGGCCACTCGGTCAGCCGCTCGTACCGCCGGCTGTCGTCTTGGGCGACGAGGATGTCGCCGACGGTGAAGGTCAGCCAGGCGGCCCACCAGATCCCGACCAGGGCTGGCGTGGTCCGGCGCGGCAGGCTGTCTCGGGCCACGTTCGCCACCATCCGGGCCGGTACGACGAGGTTGGCGAAGGGCACCAACCAGCCGGCGATCGCCCAGCCGGCGCCGAGGCTCGGCAGGGCACCCGGGAACGCGTCGAGGTTCGTCCGCGCCCGCCACGTCCAGATGATCACCAGAACCGAGGCGACCACCCCGGCCAGGCCGTACGGCAGCCCGAGCAGCACCTCGGCGAGGGCCGCGACCATCACCAGGTCCCGGTCTTCCCGCTCGCCCGCGACGCGGGCCATCCGCTCGCCGACCAGCGGGAACAACGCGCCGGGCAGGTAGAGCACGGTGGCCGCGCCGACGGCGACCGCCGCTGCGGTGCCGAGACCCCGGACGGGGTACGTAGGCACGTTGGGCAGCACCGAGGGCTGACCGAACGGCGTGCCGCAGCGCTGGCAGTCGGGGTCTTCCGGGGACGTGGCGTCCCCGCAGGTGTGGCATTGCACTTCGGAACCGCCCAGGGTGTGTGCGTGCGGGACGCACACACGCTAGGCGGTCACGCGGCGGCCGGCGACCCCGTGCCGACGCGGGGGTAGCCGGGGGCGTGCCGGGCCCACGGGGCCTGCATCTCGAACTGGCCGGCGACGCCGAGCAGCAGCAGCTCCGAGCCGGGCGGGCCGACGAGCTGCACCGCCACCGGCAGCCCGTCGGGGCGGCGGCCCACCGGCACCACGATCGCGGGCAGGCCGGCGATGTTCCACGGGGCGGCGAACGGGGCGTACCGGATGCTGGCCTTCATGTTCGCCGCCCAGGACCGGCCCGACCAGCCGACGGCCTCCGGAGGCGGCCCGGCCAGCGCCGGGGTGAGCAGCAGGTCGACCGAGTGGTCGGCGAAGAAGCCGATGGACCGCTCGCGCCAGGCGACCCGGTCGGACTCGCGGACGTACCCCCGGCGTTGCGCCCACTCCCCCAGCGCGACGTGCCGGCGGTTGCGCCGCTGGAGGCTGCGCCGGTCGAGCCCGGCGGCCCGCACGTCGGCGGCGGCAGCGGCGAACCAGGTGGCGATGCCGGCCAGGCCGAGGCGGGTCGGGTAGACCGGGTCGGCGGGCACGGTGTCGTGGCCGGCGGCGGCGAGCAGCCGGCCGGCGGCGGCGACCGCGTCACGGTTCGGCGCGTCCGGGGCGACGCCGCGCACCGGGGACCGCAGCGAGACACCTACCCGCAGCCGCTGCGGCGGGACCAGCTTCTCCTGCGGGCGGCCAGCGAGCACCTGGAAGCCGACCGCCGCGTCGGCGACCGTGGAGGTCAGCATGCCGTGCTCGGTGAGGCCGAACCAGTCGTCGGCGCCGAGCTGGCAGGGCACCACGCCCCGGCCCGGCTTGAGCCCGACGAGGCCGCAGCAGGCCGCCGGGATGCGGATCGAGCCGAGGCCGTCGTTGCCGTGCGCCATCGGCACCAGCCCGGCGGCCACCGCCGCCGCCGCGCCGCCGGACGAGCCGCCGGGGGTGCGCCGCGGGTCCCACGGGTTGCGGGTGACCGCGCTCGCGTCGTCGGTGAGCGCCCAGAGGCCCAGCTCGGGCATCCGGGTCACCCCGAGGATCACCGCGCCCGCGCCGCGCAGCCGCCGGACCACCTCGTGGTCGGCCTCGGCGACGGCGCTGCGCACCGCCGCCGAGCCGTGCCAGGTGGGCAGGCCCGCGACGGCGGTGTTCTCCTTGACCGCGACCGGCACGCCGGCCAGGGGGAGGTTGGCCAGCTCCTCCTGCTCGTCGACCTTCTCCGCCTCGGTGATCGCCTCGCCGCCGCGCACCGTGCGGAACGCGGCGAGGTCGGCGTCGGCCCGGGCGATGTGGTCGAGGTGGTCGGCCACGACCTGCGTGGCGGAGACGTCACCCCGGCGTACGCCGCGGGCGATCTGCTTCGCGGTCGCGCCCACCCAGGTCGGCATGAGGTCCTGCACGGCCACCCTCCCTCACCAGCGGTCAGCCCAGTGCCTGCTCCAGATCGGCGAGCAGGTCGTCGACCGTCTCGATGCCGACAGACAGTCGCACGAGATCACCGGGAACTTCAAGCGGCGAGCCGGCGGCACTTGCGTGTGTCATCCGGCCCGGGTGCTCGATCAGGGACTCCACCCCGCCGAGGGACTCGGCGAGCACGAACAGCTTGGCCCGGTTGCAGATCTCGACGGCGTGCTCCTCGCCGCCGGCCGCCCGGAACGAGATCATGCCGCCGAAGCGGCGCATCTGCTTGGTGGCCACCTCGTGACCGGGGTGCGACGGCAGGCCCGGATAGATCACCTGGGCGACCTTCGCGTGCCCGTCGAGGTACGCGGCGATCCGCTCGGCGTTGTCGCAGTGCCGGTCCATCCGTACGCCGAGGGTCTTGATGCCGCGCAGCGTCAGCCACGCGTCGAACGGGCCGTTGACCGCGCCCATCGCGTTCTGGTGGTAGCGCAGCTCCTCGCCGAGCGTCCGGTCGGCGGCGACCAACGCCCCGCCGACGACGTCGGAGTGCCCGCCGACGTACTTGGTGGTGGAGTGCACCACGACGTCCGCGCCGTACGCGATCGGCTGCTGCAGGTACGGCGAGGCGAACGTGTTGTCGACCACCAGCAGCGCGCCCGCGTCGTGGGCGACGGCGGCCAGGGCGGCGATGTCGGCGATGCCGAGCAGCGGGTTGGTCGGCGTCTCCAGCCACACGATCCGGGTCGCGCCGGGCCGGATCGCGGCCCGCACGGCGTCGACGTCGGAGACCTTCGCCGGGGTGTACGTCAGCCCCCACCGCTCGGCCACCTTGGCGAACAGCCGGTACGTGCCGCCGTACGCGTCGTCGGGGATGACCACGTGGTCGCCCGGCTTGCAGACGGTACGCAGCAGGGCGTCCTCGGCGGCCAGGCCGCTGGCGAAGGCCAGCCCGACAGGGCCGCCCTCCAGCGCGGCGAGGCACTCCTGGAGGGCGTCGCGGGTCGGGTTGCCGGATCGGCTGTACTCGTAGCCCTGCCGGGGCGCGCCGACGGCGTCCTGGGCGTACGTGCTGGTCTGGTAGATCGGTGGGATCACCGCGCCGGTGCGGGCCTCCGGGTCCTGTCCGGCGTGGATCGCGAGCGTCTCGAAGCCGTGGTTCATGCCGCAGACGTTAGCCGGTGGGAAGGAGGGGCCCCTTGTTAACGCCTACGGTAGAGAAGGGTTCCCCGCTCACCGCCTCCCGAGCCGGCCGCGCCTTCGTGAGGTTGTCCGACCGGTGTTCCATACTTGGCGGGTGACCTCGACCGTGCCGCTGCCCTCGCGCCTGGTCGGCGCAGCAGACCGGATCCCGTCCTCCCTGGGGCTGCTGGCCGGCCCGGAGCACGGGCGGGTCAGCCTTCCGGTGCGGCTGGCCTGGTCCGGTCCGGCTGACTTCGACGTCAGCGACCCTCGTGAGCGCCTGACGCTCTACTGCCTGTTGCTCGACTGCGGCCAGCGGGACGACTTGATCCGGTACGTCAACGCCACTCTGCTCCGACACGACTGGCCCCGCATCCGCCGGTTGACCGCTCGACGCCTGATCGCTCTCTGGGAACGCCGGCTGCCCGGTCTCGCCGCCCTCTGATGGAGGAGCTGCACCGCCAGTTGCTGAGAATCGGTTTCGCCGCTGGTGACGATCTCGGTCTGGTGTTGGCGGGTGGCTACGCCATGTGCGCGCACGAGCTGGTGAGCCGGCCGTCACAGGACATCGACTTCGCCACCGCCTCGGCGCTGCCGCTTTCGACCGTGGTGAGCCGGCTGGCCGATGCTGAGCATTGGCCCCGTTCTCGCCTTCGAGGACGCGGTCGGGCTGAAGGTGCGAGCCCTGCACGATCGAGCCGCGCACCGGGACTTCATCGACATCCACGCCGCGAACGCACAACTCAGCTGGACCGAGCTTGAGGCTCTCGGCGCGCGTCACACCGCTGCGACGCTGGGCATTGCGGTGGGAGGCCGACATCAGGGCTCGCCTGGCGAACGGTGAGACCGGCCCGGCAGGCGTTGCCGACGACGAGTGGGACACCTATCTCGATCGGTGGTGACGTCGCCGGGGCGATGTGCGACGCGGAGCCGCAGTTCGCGGTGCGGCGGTGGGCGGGGCACGGGGCTAGCCTGGCCGGATGGGCGGGTGTGTGTTCTGCGGGATCGTGGCCGGTGACGTCCCGGCGTTCCGGGTCGCCGACACCCCGGAGGGGGTGGCGTTCCTCGACACCCGGCCCGTGTTCAAGGGCCACGTGCTGGTGGTGCCGCGCACCCACCTGGTGACCCTGGCCGACCTGCCGGCGGGCGACCTGCCCGGCTACTTCGGGCTGGTGCAGCGGCTCGCCGTGGCCGTCGAGGCGGGGCTCGGGGCCGGCGGCACGTTCGTGGCGATGAACAACAAGGTGTCCCAGTCGGTGCCGCACCTGCACACCCACGTCGTGCCGAGGACGAAGGGCGACGGCCTGCGCGGGTTCTTCTGGCCCCGCACTCGCTACGCCGACGACGCCGAGGCCGGGGCGTACGCCGCCCAGGTCGCCGCCGCCCTGGCCTGAGGCCCCGCCCGACGGGCGTCGGTTACCCACCGCCGGGGCGGGTAAGGAACCGGGGCCCGGCGGTGTTGCACGCGGGGAGAGGTACGAGAGGAGTTCCACCGTGTTCCTTCGTCGCATGCCCGCCGAGCTGCCCACCCCCGACCGGGCCCTGCCCGGCCGCCCGATCGCGATGCCGATCGGCGACCGCCACGAGGTGCTCGGCTCCTCGCTGAAGGGGCCGTTCCCGGCGGGCGCGCAGGTCGCCGTGTTCGGGATGGGCTGTTTCTGGGGCGCCGAGCGGCTGTTCTGGACCCTGCCCGGCGTGCTCACCACCTCCGTCGGCTACGCGGGCGGGATCACCCCGAACCCGACGTACGAGGAGGTCTGCTCGGGCATGACCGGGCACACCGAGGTCGTCCAGGTCGTCTACGACCCCACCGTGATCAGCTACGAGGATCTGCTGAAGGTGTTCTGGGAGAACCACGACCCGACCCAGGGCATGCGCCAGGGCAACGACGTGGGCACCCAGTACCGGTCGGCGATCTACGCCAGCACCGACGAGCAGCTCGCCACCGCCACCGCGTCGCGGGACGCGTTCGCGCCGATCGTGGCGCGGGCCGGCAAGGGTGAGATCACCACGGAGATCGACCGGCTCGGCGGCTACTACTTCGCCGAGGACTACCACCAGCAGTACCTGGCCCCGACGAAGAACCCGAACGGGTACTGCAACCACGGGCCGAACGGGCTGAGCTGCCCGGTGGGCGTGGCCCGCACCGCCTGAAAGGGACAGGCTGGCCCGCACCTCCGGCAGCCCTGACCCGTTACCCTGACAGAGACGTCTAGGAGGGCACGATGGCCGGTGACATCCGCCCACGCGGATACGCCAAGCCGGTCGTCGTGCCCGATTCCCTCGATCGGCTCGACGGTCCGACCAGCGGCGTCGTCGACCTTCCCCGACACCTCAAGTGGTCGGGAAACGCCCGCTACGACCTCGCGGACCCCGGCCGCATCCTTGACCTGTACCGCACGGTACTCAACGAGGCCGCCGCCCCCGAGGACCTGCACACGTTCCTCGACCGTCAGACCTTGATCCGGTTGTGGCCCTCGATGTGGCTGCCTACTTCCGTGCGGGAGTCGTGGGAGAGTCGTTTCCCCGAACTTCGGCGGACGCGCCAGGTTGCCGCCTGAGGTCATGCAGCAGCAACACGCCCTCATCGCCGAGATCGCACTCGCTGTCGCGGGCCGTTACGGCTTTGCTCTGGCGGGCGGATACGCGGTGAGCGTCCATGGGATGGGTGCCCGACTGAGCTGGGACGTGGATCTCTTCACCGCCTGGCAGACTCGCGCCGAGTTCCCCGCGTGCCGTTGACGAGGTCGTCAAGGCGTTCGACGCGAACGGCTTCGAGGTGACCGCTGTCATCCGCAACGAGACCTTCGCCCGTCTCCTTCTCGCTGATCGGTCCAGACCCGGGAGCGAGCCGGAGAAACTGGAGATGTCGGCGGACTGGCGTGCCCATCCTCCGGTCCCGTCGCCAGTCGGCCCTGTCCTTCATCCGGACGACGCCGTCGCCAACAAGATGTGTGCCCTGTTCGGCCGCGCCGAGGCGCGGGACTTCCTCGACGTGGATGCAGCGCTCAGCAGTGGCCGCTACACCCGGGGGCGTCTCCTCGATCTGGCGATGAACGCCGATCCCGGGTTTGAGGTGGCGGCCTTCGTTGACGCCTTGGGCGCCTTGACGCAGATCACCGACGCGGACTTCGACTGCTACGGCGTCTCTCCCGCTGAGCTGCCGGGCCTGCGGGAACGGTTCGCGCAGTGGCGGCGCGACCTCAGTCGTTCTCTGGAGCAGAGGTAGGCCGACCGGCGTCACGCGGGGCGGAGCACGACGGTCCAGGTGGTCGTGGTGGTGCTGGCCGCCGCGGCGGTCGCGCCGAGGCCGCCGTACGCGCCGGTCGGCACCGACGCGCCCGAGTCGGCGAGCAGCCCGGTGACCCGCCCCCCGCCGGTCTGGGAGCTGTTGCTGCGCACCTGCACCCCGGGCGGCGGGGTCAGCGCGGTCGACGTGGCGTCGCCGTGCAGCCAGTACGACACGCCCCACCCGCGCTCGGCGGCGACCGGGGCGGTCGGGGTGACCCGGGTGGCGGAGCTGGCCGGGTCGGCGGCGCTGGCGAACGCGGCCACCGGG
Organism: Micromonospora sp. DH13; assembly: GCF_020873825.1. Classification (NCBI taxonomy): domain Bacteria; kingdom Bacillati; phylum Actinomycetota; class Actinomycetes; order Micromonosporales; family Micromonosporaceae; genus Micromonospora; species Micromonospora sp. DH13. Next base: position 89,040 of record NZ_JAHWGR010000016.1, on the reverse strand, counting down.
GCGGTCGGGTCGGCGCCCCGGTAGGCGGCGAGCACCAGGTTGCCCTTCGACTGCTTGCCGAGGGTGACCCGCAGGGTCGTCCCGGCGTCACCGGTGGCGGCGATCTTCCACCAGGCGGTGGTGGTGGCGTAGCCCCCGTCGAGGCGGTCCAGCCGCGTCCAGCCGGTCACGCCGGTGGGCTCCCCGGTGTCGGCGTGGGTGTTCTGGCTGAGGAACAGCAGCAGGGTGTCCCCCGGCCGGACTCCGGCGGGCACGACGACGGAGTGGTTGGTGACGTTCGCGTTGGCGGTGGCCTGCCCGACGTACGAGATCAGCTCGGGCAGCGGCGCGACGGTGACGTCCCGGGTGGCGGTGCCGGTGGCCCCCCGGTCGTCGGTGACGGTGACGGCGACGCGGTAGGTGCCGGCCTGGGCGTACGTGTGGGTGGTGGTCGGGACGCTGGCGGTGTCGGCGGTCGCGCCGTCGCCGAAGTCCCAGGCGTGGTCCTGGACCGCGCCGTCGGGGTCGGTGGAGCCGGCGGCGGAGAAGGCGCACACCAGCCCGGAGCAGGACGCGGCGAGGTCGGCGCTGGGCGGGGTGTTGGCCGCGCCGCCGGTGCCCTTGACGAGCCGGATCCAGTCGATGTCCCCGGCGAAGTAGTCGCAGGTGACGTTCACCCCGTCGCAGGAGCTCTTGCCGCCGATCGAGAACTGCCAGTTGTTGGCGATCGTCCCGGTGGGGCCGGTGAGCCGGCTGGTGCGCACGCCGTCGACGTACATCTCGACGTAGCTGGCGGTGCGGTTGCAGGTGACGGTGTGCCACTGCCCGTCGGAGATGGACGTGCCGGTGTAGCCGGTGCGGGTCGACCCGTCGCCGCCCCGGAACATGCACCGGGGCTTGCCCTCGGGGGCCTCGAACTTCCAGTAGCCGCCGGCCGTGCCGCCCTGGCCCTTCTGCATGATGTTGCCGAAGGACTTCGTGGTGCGGTAGCGGATCGAGAACGAGAAGTCGCCGGCCTCGGGGTTGAAGTCGTTGCTCGCCGGCACCAGGTTGACGTGCCCCGGCACGTACTCCTTGTCGGCGGGGTTGTGGTAGGCGAAGCGGTGGGCGGTGGCGCCGTCGTAGCGCGTCCCGGCCACCACCTCGTCGCCGACGCGGCCGTGCCGGCCGTTGCCGCTGCTGTCGGTGAGCACCGTGGCGCCCGTCGGCTCGTCCATGCTCCAGAAGGCCACGGTGCGGGTGGCGACGGCCTGCGCGGGGGCGACCCCGGCCAGCACGCCGGCCGCCGCGACCACCGTCGCCAGCGCCAGCCGGCCGGCGGTACGCACGCCGCGTCCGGTCCGCACGCCTGTCCGTCGCGTCGCGACCATGGTCATCGCCTCCTCGTGGGCCCGATCTCACCCTGGCACGGCGACGTTCGGCGCTGAATGCCCCGTCCGGGGGACAACGGGGCACCGGCGGCGGGCGCGGCGCGACCGTCCGGTCGGACGCGGTCGGCCGTGGGCCCGGCGGCGTCGCACCGATGCGGGGTTTCTCACAACCGGCCGGGCAGGCTGGGCGGGCAGCCACGCGGGGCGGCGGTGGGACCGGGCGGCGGTGCCGGCGGGCTGCGGCCCACCGGGACGCGACGGCGCGCATCTTAGCAAGCACGTAACGCCGACGACATCATCTCAACAGGCGAGCGGGGCTCACCTCTGGCAGCATTGTCTGGCATGTGCGGACTGGCTGGGGAGTTCCGCCGTGACGGCTCGCGGGCCGACGTCGCGGCGGTGGAACGCATGGCGGCCACGATGAGCGACCGGGGCCCCGACGACAGCGGCGTGTGGTCCCAGGGGGCGGTCGCCCTCGGCCACCGCCGCCTCAAGATCATCGACCTGTCGGCGGCGAGCGGGCAGCCGCTGGTCGACCCGGCGTCGGGGCTGACCGGCGTCTTCAACGGCTGCGTCTACAACTACCGCGAGCTGCGCGAGGAGTTGCAGGCCAGGGGGCACCGCTTCTTCTCCTCCGGCGACAGCGAGGTGGTCGTCAAGGCGTACGCCGAGTGGGGGCTCGACTTCGTCGACCACCTGGTCGGGATGTTCGCCGTGGCGATCAGCGAGCGGGACACCGGCCGCCTCGTGCTGGCCCGCGACCGGCTCGGCATCAAGCCGCTGTACGTGGCCGAGTCCCCGGGCGTGGTGCGCTTCGCCAGCACCCTGCCCGCGCTGCTGGCCGGCGGCGGCGTCGACACCGCCATCGACCCGGTGGCGCTGGCCCACTACCTGAGCTTCCACAGCATCGTGCCGCCGCCGCGCACCATCCTGCGCGGGGTCGCCAAGCTGCCCCCGGCCACCGTCCGGGTCTACGAGGCCGACGGCTCCACCCACGAGCGGGTCTACTGGGACCCGGCGTTCACCCGGCGCGACGAGCGGGCCGGCTGGTCCGCCCGCGACTGGGAGGACGCCCTGCTGGAGTCGCTGACCACGGCGGTGCGCCGCCGGATGGTCGCCGACGTGCCGGTCGGCGTGCTGCTCTCCGGCGGGCTGGACTCCAGCCTGGTCGTCGCCCTGCTCGCCGAGCAGGGGCAGCGCGGCCTGGCCACCTTCTCCATCGGCTTCGACGCCGTCGGCGGCCGCTCCGGCGACGAGTTCGTCTACTCCGACATCGTGGCGAAGACGTTCGACACCGACCACCACCAGATCCGGGTGGCCGCCCGGGACCTGCTGCCCCCGCTGGAGGCGGCCGTGGCGGCGATGAGCGAGCCGATGGTCAGCCACGACTGCGTGGCGTTCTGGCTGCTCAGCCAGGAGGTGTCGCGGCACGTCAAGGTGGTCCAGTCCGGTCAGGGAGCGGACGAGATCCTGGGCGGCTACCACTGGTACCCGCCGCTGGCCGGCGTCGACCGGGAGCGGGCCGTCGAGACGTACGCGAAGGCGTTCCTCGACCGGGACGCGGCCGGGCTGGCCCGGGTGCTGGACCCGGCGTGGCTGGCCGACGGCGACCCGGCCCGCGAGTTCGTGGCCGCCCACCTGGCCCGGCCCGGCGCGCAGACCGCCGTCGACGCGGGCCTGCGGATCGACACCCAGATCATGCTGACCGACGACCCGGTGAAGCGGGTCGACAACATGACCATGGCGCACGGGCTGGAGGCCCGGGTGCCGTTCCTCGACCACGAGTTCGTGGAGCTGGCCGCGACCTGCCCGCCGGAGCTGAAGCTGGCCCAGGGCGGCAAGGGCGTGCTGAAGGAGATCGGCCGCCGGGTCCTGCCACACGAGGTCATCGACCGGCCGAAGGGCTACTTCCCCGTGCCGGGCCTCACCCACCTGGAGGGCAAGCTCCTCGACCGGGTACGCGACGCGCTGCACGCGCCCGCCGCCCGCCACCGCAACCTGTTCCGCACCGAGTACGTCGACGCGCTGCTGGCCGACCCGAACGCCGAACTCACCCCGTTGAACGGAAACAAGCTGTGGCAGCTGGGACTCCTGGAAATGTGGCTCCAGAGCCACGGAATCGACTGACCGTGAGCGACACCCTGGCGACCGGGACGGCGCGCACCGACCGGGAACGGGTGCTGGGCCGCCGCCGCGAGCGGGTGGGGCCGGGCGGCGACCCGGTGGCACCCGCCCCGGCCCCGCCGGACGACCCGGACGGGCAGGCCGAGGGGGAACAGCCGACCGGCGGCGGCGTGGTGCTCGACTGCGGCTGGGGGCGGCTGGTGTTCGGCCAGACGTTCAGCGAGCAGGCCGCCGTGGCGGCGGTGCTGCGCTCGGAGGCGGCCGGGGCGCGGGACATCTGCATCTACCTGCGCGACCCGCACGTGCTGGTGTCCCGGCTGCCCGACGAGCTGTTCATCGACCCGTCGCTGACGTACCGGCTGCGGCTGCCCGCGGCCCCGGCCGCCGCCGACGACCGCGACGGGCTGCCCGGCCTGCGGATCCGGACGCTGCGCGACGCCGACGACGCGGACGCGGTGAACCGGATCTACGCCCGCAACGGCATGGTCACCGCCCCGGTCGACGTGCTGGTCGACAACGCCCGCACCGAACGGTTCCTGCACCTGGTCGCCGAGGACGCCACCGGGGACGTGGTCGGCACGATCACCGGAGTCGACCACGTCGCGGTCTTCGCCGACCCGGACAACGGGGCGAGCCTGTGGTGCCTCACCGTCGACTTCAACACCGCGCCGCCCGGCACCGGCCAGGCGCTGCTGACCGAGCTGGCGGCCCGGCTCACCGCGCGCGGCCGGGCGTTCGTCGACCTGTCGGTGCTGGCCGAGAACACCGGGGCGATCCGGCTGTACGAGCGGCTCGGCTTCTACCGCACCGCGACGCTCTGCGTGAAGCGGAAGAACCCGATCAACGAGCGGCTGTTCCTGCCGGCCGCCCCGAAGGGGTACGACCGGCTCAACCCGTACGCGAAGATCGTCGCCGACGAGGCGATGCGTCGGGGCATCCGGGTGGAGGTCACCGACCCGGAGTGGGGCGAGCTGCGGCTGAGCAACGGCGGCCGGACGATCGTCACCCGCGAGTCGCTGTCCGAGCTGACCTCGGCGGTGGCGATGAGCCGCTGCGACGACAAGCGGGTCACCCGGCGCATCCTCACCGAGGCGGGCCTGTCGGTGCCGGCCGGGCGCACCGCGACCGGCGACGACGCCGACGTCGCGTTCCTGGCCGAGGTGGGCCGGGTGGTGGTGAAGCCGGCGCGCGGCGAGCAGGGCAACGGCATCACCGTCGGCGTACGCACGCCGGAGGCGCTGACCGCCGCCGTGGCCCTGGCCCGCGGCTTCTGCCCGGACGTGCTGATCGAGCAGATGCGCGACGGCGAGGACCTGCGGGTGATCGTCATCGACCACGAGGTGGTGGCCGCCGCCGTCCGGCGGCCCGCCCAGGTCACCGGCGACGGGGTGCACGACGTCGCCGAGCTGATCGAGCGGCAGAGCCGCCGCCGGGCCGCCGCCACCGGGGGCGAGTCGCGCATCCCCGTCGACGACATGACCCGGGAGGTCGTCGCCGAGGCCGGCTACGAGCTGAGCGACGTGCTGCCCGAGGGCACGGTGCTGGCCGTGCGCCGCACCGCGAACCTGCACACCGGCGGGACGATCCACGACGTGACGGGCGAGCTGCACCCGGCGATCGCCGAGGCGTGCGTGGCGGCCAGCCGGGCGCTGGACATCCCGGTGACCGGGCTGGACCTGCTGGTCAGCGCCCCGGACGGCCCGGAGCACGTGTTCATCGAGGCGAACGAGCGGCCGGGCCTGGCCAACCACGAGCCGCAGCCGACCGCCGAGCGCTTCGTCGACCTCCTCTTCCCCGGCACGCGGGCACCGCAACGCCTCTGGACCCCGGCGGGTGCGGCAAGCTCTCAGGCATGACCGCACGCAAACCCGTCCCCCTGAAGATCGACCTGGACTACCTCCGCCAGGTGCTGGTGGAGCTGCTGGAGATCCCGAGCCCGTCGGGGCGCACCGACCACGTGCAGCAGTACGTGGGCGAGCGCCTCTCCGCGCTCGGGATCTCCTCCACGCTGACCCGGCGCGGCGCGCTCAGCGCCTGCCTGCCGGGGCCCCGGGAGACCGGGGCGGACCGGGCGATCGTGGTGCACACCGACACCATCGGCGGCATGGTGAAGCGGCTCAAGGAGAACGGCCGGCTGGAGCTGATGCAGGTCGGCACGCACAGCGCCCGGTTCGCCGAGGGCGCGCACGTGCGGATCTTCACCGACGACCTGGACCGGGTGATCAGCGGCCAGGTGCTGCCGCTGAAGGCCAGCGGGCACCGCTACAACGAGGCCGTCGACCTCCAGGGGGTCGGCTGGGAGCAGGTCGAGGTGCGGGTCGACGAGCCCGTGGCCGACGAGGCCGGGCTGCGGGCGCTCGGCATCGACGTCGGGGACTTCGTGGCGTTCCTGCCGAATCCGACGATCACCCCGAGCGGGTACGTCAAGTCCCGGCACCTGGACGACAAGGCCGGGGTGGCGGCGGTGCTGACCGCGTTCAAGGCGATGGTCGACGCGGGCGTCACCCCGGCGGTGACCGCGCACCTGCTGGTGACGGTCACCGAGGAGATCGGCCACGGGGCGAGCCACGGCCTCGACCCGGACGTCGCCGAGATCGTCTCCGTGGACGCCGCGGTGGTCGCCCCCGGGCAGCAGTCCCGGGAGAACGCGGCCACCCTGGCCATGGGCGACGGGGTGGGGCCGTTCGACTACCACCTGACCCGCAACCTCGCCGCGATCGCCCGCGAGCACGGGGTGGACCTGGTCCGCGACGTCTTCGAGTTCTACCGCTCCGACGTGGCGGCGGCGGTGGAGGCGGGCGCGCACGCCCGGGTGGCGCTGCTCGGCTTCGGGGTGGACGCCACCCACGGCCACGAGCGCACCCACCTCGACGGGCTGGGTCACCTCACCCAGCTGCTCTGCCTCTACCTCCAGAGCGAGCTGGTGTTCCCCGAGTGGGACGCCGAGCCGGAGGGCGACCTGGCCGACTTCCCGTCGCTGGCGGTGCAGCCGGCCAGCGAGGAGGGGCCGCGCGAGGGCCCGATCGGCATCGCCGACTGACCGCTCCGGCAGCGCCGTGAGGGCCGCTCCGGCAGCGCTCGTCGGGTCCGCCCCGGCCACGCCGGCCGACCGCGCCTGAGCCGCTGGTCGAAATCCGTTGCCGACGCCCCCGGGAAGTGGATAGCGTGGCGGTACACGGGAAAGGAGGTGGTCCAGACTTGTATAGCAATCGGACTCGTGAGGTGGCTGTCCGCTAGCCGCTGTCCTCGACAGTGAGAACCTGCCCGCCGCGAGGCGGGTGCACGATCGTCGAGACCGTGTGGCAGCGGTGCGGCGAAACCACGACAGCCACCCGACCCCCGGGGTGCCGGCCAAGTCCAGCCGGCCCGTGCGCGAGCACGGAAGCCCCGGGGGTCGCTTCATGTATCCGCCGGGGAGAACGCCGTGTCCATGCGTGAACTGGTGGTGCTCGGGACGGCCAGCCAGACCCCGACCCGGGCGCGCAACCACAACGGGTACGTGCTGCGCTGGGACGACGAGGTGATCCTCCTCGACCCGGGTGAGGGCAGCCAGCGGCAGCTCCTGCACACCGGCGTCACCGCCACCGACCTGACCCGGATCTGCGTCACCCACTTCCACGGCGACCACTGCCTCGGCCTGCCCGGCACCATCCAGCGGCTCTCCCTGGACCGGGTCCCCCGCCCGGTGGCGGTGCACTTCCCGGCCGGCGGGGCCGACTACTTCGCCCGGCTGCGGCACGCCAGCTCCTTCCACGAGACCGCCGAGCTGGCCGTCGAGCCGATCAGCGCCGACGGGCAGCGGATCGCCCTGCGCGGCGGCGGCACCCTGGAGGCCCGCCGGCTGCGGCACCCCATCGAGACGTACGGCTACCGCCTCGTCGAGCCGGACGGCTGCCGGATGCTGCCGCAGCGGCTGGCCGCGTACGGGATCGCCGGGCCGGCCGTCGGCGAGCTGCGGCGCGTCGGCCACCTCGACGTCGGCGGGCGGCGCGTCACCCGCGACGAGGTGAGCGTGACCCGCCCCGGGCAGCGGTTCGCGTTCGTGATGGACACCGGGCTCTGCGACAACGTGTACGCCCTCGCCGAGCACGCCGACCTGCTGGTCATCGAGTCGACGTTCCTGGCGAGCGAGGCCGCGCTCGCCGCCGAGGTCGGGCACCTCACGGCGGGCCAGGCCGCGCGGGTGGCGGCCGAGTCGGGGGTACGCACGCTGGTGCTCACCCACTTCTCCCAGCGCTACGGCGACGTCCGGCGCTTCGCCGACGAGGCCCGGGAGCACTTCGCCGGTGAGCTGGTCGTCGCCGAGGACCTGACGACCGTCCCGGTGCCGCCCCGGCGGGTACCCTCGGCCGGGTGACGATCACCCTCCGCCACGCCACCGGCGACGACCTGCGCGCCGTGGGGGCGCTGCACCAGCGCTCCCGGGTGGCGGCGTACTCGTCGTTCCTGCCGGCAGAGGCCCTCGCCGACCCGACGGAGGAGGCGATGGGGTGGTACTGGGTGGAGCGGTGGACCTGGGAGCGTGACGACCACCTGATGACCGTCGCCGAGCGCGACGGCCGGCTGGTCGGCTTCAGCTACGTCGGCCCGGACGACGCGGGCGACCCGGCGACGGGGCTGCTCAACGCCATCCACCTCGACCCCGGCGAGCGGGGCCGGGGCACGGGCCGGGCGCTGATGGACGACGCGCTGGCCACCATGCGCGACCGGGGCCGGACGCGGGCGGCGCTGTGGGTGCTGGAGGGCAACGCGCCGGCCCGGCGCTTCTACGAGCGGGGCGGCTGGCGGCCCACCGGCGAACGCCGGGAGGACCGGATCGGCACGGCCCTCACCCGCCAGCTCCGCTACGCGCGTGCTGTGTAAGGAAGGGCCCCCTGTTAACGCATACGGTAGAGAAGGGTCCCCTTCTTACCCCGCCCCCGGCGGGGGCGGGGCGGGGCGGGCTCACGCGCCGTCCTGGTCCGAGTCGACCGAGAAGTTGAGCACGCCGAGGTAGCCGTCGCCGTCCTCGACGACCTTCATCAGCATGCTGTCGGCGTAGATCGTGTCGTTGTCGTTGAAGGTGTCCCGCCCGGTGTGCGCCGAGTACGGCGCCGCGGCGTACACCTTGGTGTTGAGGGCCTCGTCGAACATCATCTGGGTGGTCAGCACCCGGTTGTTGTCGACGTGCACCATGGCGTGGATGTGCGTGGTGCGGCCCCGGTACCAGCCCGGCCAGATGGTGGTGAACTCGACGATCCCGTCGGAGTTGGTGACCTGGGCCCCGCGCAGATAGCGCTTGTCGTCGGTGGGCGTGAGGTCGGCCGCCGACCCCTCCGAGCCGCCGCCCGGTGCCGCACCGCCGCCGGGCGCGCCGCTCGGCGGGGTGCCACCGCCCGGCCCGCCGCTGGGCGGGGTGCCGCCCGGGGCCCCGGTGCCGCTCGGCGGGGTGCCCCCGCCCGAGGCCCCGCCCGGCGCGCCGCCCGCGCCGGACGACTGCGCCTCCGCGCCCGAGTAGAGCCCCTCGGCGTCGCAGTGCCAGATTTCCACGACGGCGTTGGCCAGGGGCCCGCACTGCTCGCTGTCCTGCACCCGGACCGCCACCCGCAGCCGGGTGCCCTCCCGGTCCTCCCGGATGTCGCTGCGGATCTTGTCGGCGTCGAAGTAGTACGGGCCCTGGGTGGTGCTCGCGGTCAGTGTGCACGTGTTGGCCTCGCCGAACAGCGCGGTCAGGTCGGTCGACGTGCTGGCGGTGGCCTGCGGGGAGACGGTCTCGCCGGTGGACGTGGTGACCGTGCCGCCGTCCCGGCCGCAGGCCGCCAGCAGGCCGGCCAGCCCGACCGAGCCGATCCCGGCGATCAGCCGGCGGCGGCTGACCCGCTGCCCTTCGTGGTGGTCGAGGTCGTGGCGCATGGGTTCCTCCCGGGGGCGGTGTTCGTCGGCTGGTCCCGACGCTAGACACGCCCGGCCGGCGCCCTCTGTGGCCCGCTTGTGGCCGGGCTGTGAATGGTCGCCCCGCCGGTCGGCCCGACGATCAACCCGGAAGCGCACGCTGGGCGACGCGCTCACCGGGTCCGGCCGGCTGGACGAGGCGCAGGCGGAGCTGGCAGCCGCCCTGGCGGGGTTTGTCGCGCACGCCGACCTGCGCTGGGAGGCGTACACCCGGACCAGCCTCGGCACCCTGTTCCTGGCCCGGGGCGAGCCCGCAGCGGCCCGGGAGCACCTCGACCGGGCGCTGGCGATCTTCGACCGGATGGGTGCCCGGCTGTGGTCGGCGCGCGCCCGGGACCTGCTCGCCCGGGCCGCCGGTGGCGGGTTGGCCGCGGCCGGGCTACTTCGCGGAAGTGTTCTTCACCGTGTCGGCAAGGGCCTTCAGTCGACCAGCCCCGCGCGGAACGCGGTGATCGCCAGTTGGACCCGGTTGCCGGCCGCGAGCTTCTCGAAGAGGTGGGTGACGTGGCTCTTCACGGTCGCCTCGCTCATCCGCAGGCACCTCGCGATCTGCGCGTTGGTCGCCCCCCGTCCGATCTCGACCAGGACCTCGCGTTCTCGTCCGGTGAGGCCGCCCAGCCGGGCCAGGGCCTCGCGCCGGCGGCGGGTGCGGTCGTCCGCGGTGATCCGTGCGATGACCTGCCGGGTGACGCTGGGTGACAACATTCCGTCTCCCGTCGCGGCCAGGCGTACCGCGCGCAGCAGTTCGGTCGGCGGTGTGTCCTTCAGCAGGAAACCGCAGGCACCGGCCTCCAGGGCCCGGAACACGTCGTCGTCGGTGTCGAACGTGGTCAGCATGATCACCGGCGGCGGGTTCGTCCGGGTCTGGAGCGCCGCCGTCGCGGCGACACCGTCCATCCCAGGCATGCGGACGTCCATCAGGACGACATCCGGACGGAGCCGGGTCACCGCGTCCAGCGCGGCGCGTCCGTCTTGCGCGTCGCCGACGACGGTTAGGTCGTCCGCGGTCTCCAGAATCAGCCGCAGACCCGCACGCACCAGCGCCTCGTCGTCGACGAGCAGGACCGAGATCATCGGGCTTCCACGTCCTGCGGCTCTCCCGCCGGAAGCACCCCGAAATCCCCGGCGGACATCACGACCGGCATCTGCGCCCACAGCCGCCACCCGGTCCCGGCCGGGCCGGCCGTCAGCGTTCCACCGGCCAGTCGCACGCGTTCCGCCAACCCCACCAACCCCGCCCCGGAACCCGGCAGGTCCAGCGCCGCCTCGCTCACCGGGTTGGCCACGGTCACCGTCACCGCGTCGACCGACCGTACGACGGTCACGGTCACCTCCGCACCGGGCGCGTGCTTCCGCGCGTTCGTCAACCCCTCCTGCACGACCCGCTGCACCACCCGCGCCGCCGGCGCCGGCAACGGCCCCGCACTGTCGCGCACCACCACGCGCTGCCCGGCCGACCGGGCGTCGGCGACCACGGAGTTCAGGTCCGCGTACGGCTGCGCGTCGGCCCGCAGAACACCGAGCACGCTACGCAGCTCGACGAGCGCCTCGCGGGCGGTCACCCGGATCAGCCCGGCGCCTTCCCGGACGCGTTCGACGCCACCGTCCACGGTCAGTTCCAGCGCCCCGGCGTGCAGGGCGATCAGCGAAACCTTGTGCGCCAGCACGTCGTGCATCTCCCTGGCGATGCGGTTGCGCTCCACGATACGGGCACGTTCCTCGCGTACCGCCAAGTCGGCGTCGGCCCGCTCGGCCCGCTCGCGCCACGCCTCCCGCAGTGCCCGGCGGGTGCCCAGGTGGACGCCGAGCCCGACGGTCGCGGCGGCCACGACGGCGGCGAACTCGGCGTCCCACCAGTCCAGACGCCCGGCCTTCACCGAGTTCAGGCCGCTCGCCCCGGCCCAGCCGACCACCACCAGCCACCAGACGTGGCGGCGGGATGCGTAGAGCCCGGCGGCGAACAGTCCGACCAGCAGCGGCCCCTCGTTGCCCGACAGCGCGTAACCCAGCGCTGCGATCACCACGACGGCGTACGGGTGGCTCCGGCGCCACCACGTGGCGAGTGCGGCCAGCGTGCCCGCGGCCCCGACGACAGGCAAGGGAAGCGGCGACCACGGCGTCGTGACCGCCAGCGTGGTGAGGACCAGGCAGGCGGCCACGATCAGCGCGTCACCCACCCGCTGGCGGCCGAACCAGGATCGTGTCGTTCGCCAGGACGTCAGCCGCATGGGTCGCAGCATAGGCATGCCGCGCCCCGCGTCACCTGCCCCTCAGGTCTAGGCCGTACTCCGACTTTGATCGCGGTCCGGCCTCGACCGCGCGGCGATGCGCCCGGCTCGGGCCGACCGCGACACTGGCTGCGCCCTGCCCCCGGAGAAGGAGGACCTGTGCGTCTTCGAAGCGACTCGACCCCACCGTCCGCGCCTGGCGGAACACTCCCCCGGCGGCAACAGCCGGCCCGGCGAAGACCGCAGGGCGGTGCCGGCACGGTGCAGGCGCTGGCGGCGGGCGTGGTGGGGCTGGGGTTGGTGGCGGGCGTGTTGGGGGCATTGGTTGCGGGCGTGGCGGGCGTGGTATGGGCCGCCCCCGCGTACGCAGCCCCGCCCCGTTGTGCCGCACCGACCACGAGCGCGGCCTCCGCGTACTTCGAGTCCGTGATGCCGGAACAGTTGCGTAGGACGGGGACGCCGGGAGCGGTCGTGTCGGTGGTCTCCGGTACAGACGTCGCATACGCCCACGGCTTCGGTCACGCCGACGTGGCTGCCGGCACCGGGATGGATCCGGAGCGGACCCTCGTACGTATCGCGTCGATCACGAAGTTGTTCACGGCGACGGCGGTGATGCAGCAGGTCGAAGCCGGTCGACTGGACCTGGACGCGGACGTGAACTCGTACCTCACCACGTTCCAGATCCCGCAGACCTACCCGCAGCCGATCCGGCTGCGTGACCTGATCGACCACACCGCGGGTTTCGAGGATCGCCTCATCGGCACCGGCGCCCGCACCGCCGACGGCGTCGTGCCGCTGGGCGAGTACCTGGCGAAGAACGTCCCGGCGCGGATCCGGCCGCCCGCAGTGGTGCCGGCGTATTCGAACTACGGGGCGGCACTGGCCGGTTATCTCGTGACGCAGGTCAGCGGTGAGCCGTGGGACGCCTACGTGCAGCGGCATCTGCTGACGCCGCTGGGCATGACGCACAGCACCGCGTCCGAGCCGTTGCCCGCGGCGCTGGCCCCCGACCTCGCGAAGAGCTACGGCGAGGGTGGCGCGCCGGTACCGTTCATGTTCGACCAGCTCACGCCGGACGGCTCGGTCAGCGCGACGGCATCGGACCTGGCGAAGTTCATGATCGCGCAGCTCGGCCGGGGCGAAGGCATCCTGAAGCCGCAGACGGCCGCGCTCATGCGGACCCGGTCGTTTCCCGCGGATCCCCGGGTCGGTGGGTACGCGCACGGCTTCATGGACCGGGTGCTCAACGGGCATCGGGTGCTCATGCACGGCGGCGACTGGGAGGGGTTTGAAAGCGTGCTGGTGCTGGTGCCGGACTGCCGGCTGGGGCTCTTCCTGTCGGTCAACTCGCTGGAGGGGGCCGGCGCGCTGAACGAGGTCGTTCACGGGTTCCTCGACCGGTTCGCGCCCGGATCGCCGCCAGCGGTGTCCGGGTCGCAGCGCGCCGTGGTGCCGCAGGCGGGCTTCTACGCCCCGGCCCGGCGTAACGTCACCGGCGTCGAGAAACTGCTCACATTGCTCGATCCGGCGCGTTTGACGGTGACCGACGCCGGAGCGCTCCGGTTCAGAGAAAAGACGTGGACGCCCCAGGGTGACGGTTCCTACCGGGCCGGCGACGACCGTCTGGTGGTCGTGGACGGGGGCCGGTACGTGATGACCGACGGGGCCGCGTTCGAGCGGATCAGTGGCGCGCAGACGTTGCCGGTCAACCTCGCGGTGCTTGCCGGATTCGTGGTCGTGGCGCTCAGTGCGCTGGTGGTGCCAGGTGCCTCGGTGGTACGCCGGGTACGTGGCCGTGCCGACGGCGCACGTTCGTGGCGGCTGTCGCGCGGGTTGGCGGCCCTGGCGATGGTGCTGGGGCTCGGGTTCCTGGCCGGGCTGGCAATCGCCCTGTCCGGCAGTACCAGCACGTTTTTGCCCGGCGTGCCTGTGGGCCTGCGCGCCCTGCTCGTCGTACCGATCGTGGTGTTCGCGTTGGGGCTCGGTGCCGCCGGCACCGCGATCACCGGCTGGCGTGAGGCATCCGTCGCGGCACGCGTCCACCAGGGGGTGCTGCTGGCCGGGGTCGGGGCCCTGGCCTGGTTCTGCTGGCAGTGGAACCTGATCGGCTGGCAGTTCGGCTGAGGGGTCGCCGCGGCGGCCGTCCTCCCCGAACGGAGAAGGTCCCCAGCTTCACGCTGGGGACCTTCGGCGGCGTTCGGGGGAATCAGCCCAGCGGGCTGCTCTTCTTCGCCAGGTCGACGAAGGACTGCCAGGTGCCGGGGGTGAAGCGGAGGGTGCCGCCGTCGCGGTCCTTGGTGTCGCGCACCAGCACGACGCCCGGCATGTTGTCCGCGACCTCGACGCAGGACCCGCCGTTGCCGCCGGACCTGGTCGACTTCCGCCACCGCGGGGTCGTCATCGACTCCATGACTTGGCCACCTCCTTGATCAGTTCGATGGACTGCCGGCGGGAAAGCGCCTCGTTCCGCACGATCTCCCACGTCTTCGCGAGCCTAGCAACGTCGGCGGGCGCATCGACGATCTGCGCGTTGAGCTGGTTGTCCGCGTGCGCCACCCGCGCGCCGTCGGGCAGCTCGGCGATGATGAACTGGCCGGCCAGCCCCAGGTACATGCCGGCATCGACGGGCACGACGTGCACCTGGACGTGTTCCCGCGTCGACTGTTCGGCAAGGTGGTCGAGCTGTTCCGCCATGAGCCCCGGCTGATCGAGCACGGGTCGGCGCAGCACGCTCTCGTCCACCACGGCGATGAACTGCGGCGGGCGCTCGCGCTCCAGAATCTCCTGCCGGTTGAGCCTGGACGCGACGATCCGCTCCACCTCGTCGGCGGTGAACCGCCCGCCCGCGAGCGTCGCCCGCGCGTACCGCTCGGTTTGGAGCAGGCCCGGGAGGTACGACAGCTCGAACCACCGCAGCGTGGTCGCCTCGCGCTCGAACTCGATCCATTCGCGCAGCCAGACCGGCTCGGCGTCCAGTTTGGCCAGTTCGCGGAGCATCCGGCCGAAGCGGTCACCGAGCTGGTAGTGGTCGTCGACCGCCTTCATGTACTCCTTCGTCGGCGGGCGTCCCCCCGTCTCGACGGAGCTGACATGCGAGCCGGAGTAACCGATGGCCCGGCCGAACTCTTCCTGGCTGGTCCCGAGCGACGCTCGGAACAGTCGCAGCTCCCCGAGCACGTAGTTCGTGGCAGTGCCCACCCATCCCCCAGTTTCGGCTCGTCCTCGTCGGCGTGTCCCGCACGCCCGCCCGGTCAGGCCGCTGACCTGCGCGGACCGAGCGAGCACGTATCGAGAGTAACGACGCCATCACCAGACTGTCACCACGCGGATTCGCTTTCGGCCCGGAGGCGGAGGCGAGTTCTGCGCCGGGGGTCGCCCGGTCCTTCCGCGAGCTGGCGACCCCCGCCTACGCCACGAGGAGGAGAGGGAGTGAGCCCTGAACGGGGACAGGCGTCGAGAGTGAACCCGCTGGTCACCGCCGGCGACGTGCTCACCCTCCAACCGTGCGACTACTGCATCGGGCAGACGGTGCTGTCGTTGCAGGTCACCTACGTTCCTCGGTACGCGAACTTCCTGGCGTCGCGGTGGGTGCGGCTCGAAGGACTGGAGTTGCGCCCCGACGGAACGCCGTGGCGCGAGCGCGTCGTGATGGTCCGGGTACAGGCCATCATTGACGCCCGACGGCCCGCCCGGGGCCCGAGGCGCGGGAGCGGTGATGGCCGCACACCCGCCGAGGTACGCGGGCGGCCCGTGCTTCGTCTGCGGCGAGCCGTGGCCGTGCTTCGAGCAGCAACTGTCGACCCTCGTGGAGTTCGCCGGCCGGGGCGAACTGCTCGTGGCGTACATGGGGGATTGGTACCGCCTGGGGGTCGAGGAGCGCCAGCGGCGCGGCCTGCCACCCGACCCGGGCATGGAGCTGCGGCACCTGGGGTGGCTCGAGATGGTCCTGCCCGCGCAGGGCGAACAGCGCAGCGGTGATGTCTGAGGCCGCGCCGCCCAGAAGGCCGATGCCAGGCGACCTTCTGCACGTCACCCGCGCCGCCAGCGTCCAGTTCGTCCGACCCATCTTCTTCCGCGTCATCCGCGTTCACGACGACTGGCACACCTACCACGGCTGGCTCTGGCTCGACGGCTACCAGATGGACTCCAGAGGAGATGCCGTGGACCGTCGCTCGATCTATGTCCGGCCGGCGGGACTGCGGTGGCTGAACCACGCCGCGAGGGCACCGGCCCCGCCCAGCCCACCGGTCACGCGGACTTCGGCTCAGCCGAGGCGTCGCGCGTGACCGGCGGCTGCCGCTGCCAAGGCCGGCGTTAAGAAGGGGCCCTTCCTCTACCGAAAGCGTTAATAAGGTGCCCTTCCTTACAGCTTCAGCGGGCGCCGAGGTGGGCCAGCAGGTCCTGCCGGGTGAGCACACCCTTGGGCTTGCCGTCGACCAGCACCAGCGCCGCGTCGGACTTCTCCAGCAGGGCCACCGCCTCGCTCACCGGCTGACCGCCGCCGATCATCGGCAGCGGGTCGGCGGTGTGCCGCTCGATGGTGTCGTGCAGGTGCGCCTGGCCGGTGAACAGGGCGTCGAGCAGGTCCTTCTCGGCTACCGAACCGGCCACCTCACCGGTGACCACGGGCGGCTCGGCCTTGAGCACCGGGAGCTGGGAGACGCCGTACTCGCGCATGTAGTCGATGGCGTCGCGGACCGTCTCGGTCGGGTGCACGTGCACCAGCTCGGGCAGCCCGCCGGGCTTGCCGGCGAGCGCATCGGCGACGGTCGGCTCGGTGCCGGAGTTGTCGAGGAAACCGTACCGGGCCATCCACGCGTCGTTGAAGATCTTCGACAGGTAGCCCTTGCCGCTGTCGGGCAGCAGCACCACGATCACGTCGTCCGGGCCGGCCTCGCGCGCCACCTCCAGGGCGGCGACCACGGCCATCCCGCAGGAGCCGCCGACCAGCAGCCCCTCCTCGCGGGCCAGCCGCCGGGTCATCTCGAACGACGCCTTGTCGGAGACCTCCACGATCTGGTCGGCGATGTCCCGGTCGTACGTGGTGGGCCAGAAGTCCTCGCCGACGCCCTCCACGAGGTAGGGCCGGCCGGTGCCGCCGGAGTAGACGGAGCCCTCCGGATCCGCCCCGACGATCTTCACCCGGCCGTCGGAGGCCTCCTTCAGGTAGCGACCGATGCCGGAGATGGTGCCGCCCGTGCCGACCCCGGCGACGAAGTGGGTGAGCTGGCCGCCGGTCTGCTTCCACAGCTCGGGGCCGGTGGTCTCGTAGTGCGAACGCGGGTTGGCCGGGTTGCTGTACTGGTCGGGCTTCCACGCGCCCGGGATCTCGCGGGCCAGCCGGTCGGAGACGTTGTAGTAGGAGCGCGGATCCTCCGGCGCGACGGCGGTCGGGCAGACCACCACCTCCGCCCCGTACGCCCGCAGCACGTCCTGCTTGTCCTGGCTGACCTTGTCGGGGCAGACGAACACGCACCGGTAGCCCTTGAGCTGCGCCACCAGGGCCAGGCCGACGCCGGTGTTGCCGCTGGTCGGCTCGACGATCGTGCCGCCGGGCCCGAGGATGCCGGCGGCCTCGGCGTCCTCGACCATGCGCAGCGCGATGCGGTCCTTCACCGAGCCGCCCGGGTTGAGGTATTCCACCTTCGCCAACACGGTGGCCCGGATGCCCTCGGTCACGTTGCGCAGCCGCACCAGCGGGGTGTTGCCGATCATCTCGACGACGTTGTCGTAGTAGTGCACCTCGTTGTGCCCTTCGTTGCGGCGCCGGCGACGGCGGCCGGGCAGACGTTGATTCGACGCCCAGGGTACGTCCCGTCAGGGCACCACATGCCCCGGGATGACGGAGGCCCGGCGGACCTCCCACTCCAGGAACCGCTCGGTCTCCGCGAGCACCGCGCCGGCCAGCCAGGTCACCATCACCGCGTCGTCGGCCAGGCCGAAGACCGCCAGCGGGATCTCCGGGAGCAGGTCGATCGGCGAGACGATGTACGCCGTCGCCGCGGTCATCAGGGCCAGCCGGAGGCCGCCGTCGTACTCGCCGCGGGTGGTGGCCCGGATCATCCGGGGCAGCGCCGCCAGCCGGGCCCCCAGCGACGGGCCGCCCCGCGCCCCGGCGGTCAGTGCCCGGGCCAGCGCCGCGAACGCCGCGCCGCGCTTCAGTGTCTTCCCCATCTCCACGCCCCTTCCGACTCCACAGCGTGCCGTGTCCCCGCAAGGGGTACCCGCAACAGTCGCCTCCCAGCCAGAAACCGGGCAGTACGACGACAGCGGCGTGTCGTACCGGCGCGATAATGTCGGTGCATGGGGGTCGCTGGGGTCGCTGGTTCCGTCGCACCGGCCGGTCCGCGCGAGCAGTCCGCTCCGCGCTGGCAGCTCGGCCCACGCTGGCAGCGTGCGCGGCGGGTGGCCCGCGTCGCGGCGATCGGCACGGGCGCCACCGCGGCGGCCGCCGCGGCGACGACGGGCGTCCTGCTCGGCCAGGCCCGGCAGGCCCGCCGCACCATCCCGATGGCCGAGGCGCCCCCGCCCCGCTGCGACGGCGTCTACGGCGCGAAGCTCCCCGGCCCACCGCTGACCATGGTCGTCCTCGGCGACTCCTCCGCCGCCGGCTACGGCGTGCACCGCCGCCGGGAGACGCCCGGCTCGCTGCTGGCCACCGGGCTGTCCCGCCGGCTGCACCGGCCGGTCCGGCTGCACCGGTTCGCCGTGGTGGGCGCCATCTCCTCCGGCCTGAAGCCGCAGGTGGAGGCCGCGCTGGAGGTGTCGCCCGACGTCGCGGTGATCCTGATCGGCGGCAACGACGTCACCAACCGCACCCCGCCGGCCCTGGCGGTGCGCTACCTGGTCGACGCGGTCCGCGCGCTGCGCGGGGTCGGCTGCGAGGTGGTGGTCGGCACCTGCCCCGACCTCGGGGCGATCCAGCCGATCCAGCCGCCGCTGCGCTGGCTGGCCCGGCGGTGGAGCCGGCAGCTCGCCGCCGCCCAGACGGTGGCGGTGGTCGAGGCGGGCGGCTGGACGGTCTCCCTCGGCGACCTGCTCGGCCCCCGCTTCGTCGCCGAGCCGACCCGGATGTTCGCCTGGGACCGGTTCCATCCCTCCGCAGAGGGGTATGCGGTGGCCGCCGCCGCGCTGCTGCCGACGGTGCTCTCCGCGCTCGGCGGGGTGCAGGAGCGCCGCACCGGGCTCGCCCGCGGCGAGGGTGTCCGGTCGCTGCCGGAGGCGGCCCAGGAGGCGGCCCGGCACGCCGGCACGGAGGTCAGCGCCACCCAGGTCCGGGGCCGCGACCGCGGGCCGGGCGGGCGGTGGGCGCAGCTGCGTCGGCGGGCCTTCTTCGGCGTCGGCGCGGTGCCGCAGGCCGGCCCGACCGCCGACTCACCCACACTGGAAGGACGGCCATGACCGAGCAGGGCGGCAGGCGCGGTGGTGGTGACCGGGGGCTCGGCGCGGAGCTCGCCGTCCGGCTGGGCCGGGCGGCGGCGGTGTCCCTGGTCGCCGGGACGATCGGCGGCGCGGCCGTCCTGGCCGGCGAGGCGTTCCTGGCCCGCAACCGCCCGTACGCGCAGCCCGAGCTGGGCCTGGCCCTGCGCGCCACGATCGGCCGGGCTGGCGCGCCGCCGCTGCGGCTGGTCCTGCTCGGCGACTCGTCCGCGCTGGGGGTCGGGGTGGCCCGGCTCGGCGACACCGTCGGCGGCCAACTGGCCAACCTGCTCGCCGAGGGGCCGGCCGGCCGGCGGGTGCACCTGTCCAGCGTCGGGGTGTCCGGCTCCCGCTCCACCGACCTGGCCACCCAGGTGGCCCGGGCGCTGCTCGGCCCGCGCCCCGACGTGGCGGTGGTCCTGATCGGCGCCAACGACGCGACCGCGCTGCGCAGCCCGGCCGAGGCCGGGGCCTACCTCGGGTCGGCCGTGCGGCGGCTGCGCGAGGCGCAGGTCGAGGTGGTCGTCGGCACCTGCCCGGATCTCGGCGCGGCCCGCGCGATCGCGCCGCCGCTGCGGCAGCTGGTCGGCTGGTCCGGCCGGCGGATCGCCCGCGCGCAGACGGCCGCCGCGCTCGACGCGGGCGGCACGGTGGTCGACCTGGGCACGGAGACCGGTCCGGTGTTCCGGGCCGACGCCGGCACGCTCTGCCACGACGGCTTCCACCCGTCCGCCGACGGGTACCGGATCTGGGCGCACGCCCTGCTCCCGGCCGTCGCCGCCGCCGCGAACGTCGCCTCCCGCCAGTGATCGGGCCGGCCCCGGTGCGCGGCGGGCCGGGGTGACATTTCCCGCTGGTCGCTCCGCTTCCCGGTAGGTTACCGCCAAGTTAACGTTGGTTCATGCCGACTGAGTCGTCCCGCGACGCCGTCATCGTCGCCACCGCCCGCTCCCCCATCGGTCGGGCGCACAAGGGTTCCCTGCGCGACGTCCGCCCCGACGACCTCGCCGCCACCATCGTCCGGGCCGCCCTGGACAAGGTCCCCCAGCTCGATCCCACCGAGATCGACGACCTCTACCTCGGGTGCGGCCTGCCCGGCGGCGAGCAGGGCTTCAACATGGCCCGCGTGGTCGCCACCCTGCTGGGCCTCGACGGCCTGCCCGGCGCCACGCTCACCCGCTACTGCGCCTCGTCGCTGCAGACCACCCGGATGGCGATGCACGCGATCCGGGCCGGCGAGGGCGACGTGTTCGTCTCCGCCGGGGTGGAGACCGTCTCCCGGTACGCGCGCGGCAACTCCGACGCGCTCCCGCCGGAGGCACAGGCGCTGGTCGGCGGCGGCTGGGAGAACCCGCGCTTCGCCGCCGCCCGGGAGCGCTCGGCGCGGCGGGCCGAGGGCGGCGCGGAGGTCTGGACCGACCCCCGCTCCACCGGGGAGCTGCCCGACATCTACCTGACCATGGGGCAGACCGCCGAGAACCTGGCCCAGGCGTACGACGTGAGCCGCGCCGACATGGACGCGTTCGGCGTACGCAGCCAGAACCTGGCCGAGAAGGCGATCGCCGACGGCTTCTGGGCCCGGGAGATCACCCCGGTCACCACGCCCGACGGCACCGTCGTCGACACCGACGACGGCCCCCGTCCCGGGGTGACCCTGGAGGGCGTCGCCGGGCTCAAGCCGGTGTTCCGCCCCGACGGCCGGATCACCGCCGGCAACTGCTGCCCGCTCAACGACGGGGCCGCCGCTGTGGTGATCATGAGCGCCCAGCGGGCCCGGGACCTCGGCCTCACCCCGCTGGCGCGGATCGTCTCCACCGGCGTCACCGCCCTCTCCCCCGAGATCATGGGCCTCGGGCCGGTGGAGGCGTCGAAGCAGGCCCTGCGACGCGCCGGGATGACCATCGACGACGTCGACCTGGTCGAGATCAACGAGGCGTTCGCCGCCCAGGTCATCCCCTCCTACCGGCAGCTCGGCATCGACGAGGAGAAGCTGAACGTGATGGGCGGGGCGATCGCCGTCGGCCACCCGTTCGGCATGACCGGCGCCCGGATCACCGGCACGCTGCTCAACGCGCTCCAGTGGCACGACAAGAGCATCGGTCTCGAGACGATGTGCGTCGGCGGCGGCCAGGGCATGGCCATGGTCCTCGAACGCCTGAGCTGAGCTGCGCGGCGCCTCCCGGCGCTCGCGCTGGCCGCGCGGGTGGCCGGGAA
Organism: Micromonospora sp. DH13; assembly: GCF_020873825.1. Taxonomy (NCBI): domain Bacteria; kingdom Bacillati; phylum Actinomycetota; class Actinomycetes; order Micromonosporales; family Micromonosporaceae; genus Micromonospora; species Micromonospora sp. DH13. The sequence continues at coordinate 67,775 of NZ_JAHWGR010000016.1, read as the reverse complement.
CGCGGGCCTTAAAGCGCGGGTGACCGGGAACGCGGGGGGTCAGAGCGCGGACCGGGTCGCCGTCACCTCGGCGGCGGCCCGGTGCAGCACCGCGTCCGGCGGGGCCGCCGCCAGCAGGTCGGCGGCGACCACCCGGAGCTGGTCGGGCAGGGCGAGGTCGTTGTCGAGCCGGGGCACCGCCCGGCGGGGCTGCCCCTCGGCGTCGGCGGCGAGGTTCGCGATCTCCTGCACCAGCCGGTGCACCAGATCGGCCCGGGGCACGTTGCCGCCGCCGGCCGAGGCCGCCCAGCGCGGCTGCTGCCAGTGCCCGACCTGACGGACCAGCAGCTCCACCGCCCGGCCCAGTTCCGCTGCGCTCACCGCGCCGAGTCTACGGACGCCGGGCCGACGTACCCCCTGCGGTCGCCGCATGCCTGGCGCAGTCGGCGGCGGCCGGCGGACGCCCGGGGCGGGTCGGCCGGGCCGGAACACGACGGCGCCCGCCGCCGCGAGATCGCGGGGCGGGCGCCGTCGAGCGACGAGGGTCAGTCGTCGCCCTGGAAGTAGCTCAGCAGGCGCAGGATCTCGATGTAGAGCCAGACCAGGCTGACCAGGATGCCGAACGCCGCCGTCCAGGAGTAGCGCTGGGGCAGCCCCATCCGGACGCCCTCCTCGACCTCCGCGAAGCTGAGCACGAAGCTCAGCGAGGCGACCACGATGCAGACCAGGCTGAAGCCGATGGCCAGCGGGCTGCTGTCGCGCAGGCCGGTGTTGACGCCGAACAGCGCCAGCACCAGGTTGATCAACATGACCGCGAACAGGCCGACCATCGCCGCGACCATGCCCCGGACGAACTTCGGGGTGGCCCGGATGACCCGCGCCTTGTAGAGCATCGTCATCAGGAAGAACACGCCGAAGCTGGCCACCACGGCCTGGAGCACGATGCCGTCGTAGAGCGAGTTGAACGCCTTGCTCACCATGCCGACGAAGACGCCCTCGACGACGGCGTACGCGATGACCAGCGCCGGGTTCGCCATCCGGGAGAACGAGATGATCAGGCCGAGGACCAGGCCCACGACCGCCGCGCCGATCCAGGCCACGCCGAGCAGCGCGTCCGGAACGAGCACCCAGGCCGCCGCGGCGGACGCGCCGAGGATGCCCAGCAACACGACGGTCTTGACCACCACGTCGTCGATCGACATCGGCGTCACGGTGGGCGGCGCGGCCGGGTAGCCCGTCGCGCCCGGGTACTGCTGCGGATAGCCGGGCTGCCCGTAGGGCCCGGTCGGGGCGTACCCGGTGGCCCGTTCCCGCTCGGCCGCCTGGCCGAGTCGGGCGAGCACCGGGTTCGAAGTCTTCACTGTCAGGCCTCCCTCAGGGGGTCGTCGCACGTGAACGTGCCCTTCCAGGGTAGACGCCCCGCTCGACGCCGTGGAGATCACCGACCGGCGCAGGAGCTGTGAAGAAGCTGAGAGACCCGCAGGTGACGCCCTCGCCGCCACCGACGGTCGCATTCACCGGCGCGGTCACCGTGCTGCGCGTGCCCGGGGCGGGGGTCGAACCCGCACGCCTTGCGGCAGCCGCTTTTAAGGCGGCCGTGTCTGCCGTTCCACCACCCGGGCTGGGCGGCCCCGCGCGTCGCCCACGCGCCGGTGCAGTGTCACCGTAGCGGGTCCGCCACGACCCGGCGTACCCCGCCGGCACTCCCGCACTAGGGTCGACCCGTGAGCAGCGCAGCCCCCACGGCCCCCGACGCCGCCCCCGAGCAGGCAGTCCGTTCCGACGTACCGGCCCGGGCCGCAGGCCGGTGGGTCCGGCTGCGGGCCGCCGTCGCCCGGCACCGGGCCGACCTGCTCGTCGGGCTGCTGTTCACGGCCCTGGCGGGCTGGGTCACCCACGGGCTCTGGCCCGACCCGTCCGGCCGGGTGCTGGCGCTCAACCCCGAGGACCAGACGCTGTACGAGTGGTTCCTGGCCGTCGACTCGCGCGCCCTGCTCGGCGACTTCGGGCTGCTCACCGACCGGCTCAACGCCCCGGACGGGGTCAACCTGATGGCCAACACCACGGTCATCGCGCTCGGGGTGGCCTTCGCCCCGGTCACCCTGCTGTTCGGCGCCCCGGTCACCTTCGCCCTGCTCGCCGGGCTCAACCTCGCCGGCACCGCCCTCGCCTGGTACCTGCTCTTCACCCGCGTCCTCGGGGCACAACGGCTCGCCGCCGCGCTCGGGGCCGGGCTGTGCGGCTTCGGGCCGGGCATCGTCTCGCAGACCAACAGCCACCTGCACATGACCGCCCAGTGGCTGGTGCCGGTGATCGTCTGGCTGGTGGTCCGGCTGCTGCGCGCGGCCGACCCGCGGGGCCGCGCGGGCCGCCTCGGCGGCGGCAAGGGCTCGGACGAAGCCTCCGGCGGCGGCCCGGCGCGGGTCGGCCCCGACCGCCGCCGCATGCTCACCTCCGCCGTCGGCCTCGCCGTCGTGGTCAGCGTCCAGGTGTTCGTCGGCGAGGAGGTGCTCTTCCTCTGCGCGCTGACGCTGCTGGTGATGGCCGTCGCGTACGCGCTGGCCGACCGGGCGCTGCTGCGCCGGGCACTGCCCGGCTTCGCCGGGGGGATGCTGGTCGCCGCCGGGCTGGCCCTGCTCGTGCTGGGATACCCGCTGTGGTTCCAGTTCGCCGGCCCGCAGGGCGTCGCCGACGGCATGTTCAGTCCGCACTACTTCTCGGCCGACCTGGTCAGCTGGTGGACGCTCTCCCCGCTGTCGGCGGCCGGCAGCGACGAGGCGGCCCGGCTCACCACCGGCCCCGCCGAATACAACACCTTCCTCGGCTGGCCCCTGCTCGTGGTCACCCTCGGCTGCGCGGTCTGGCTGGGCCGCCGCCCGCTGGTGCTCGCCTGCGCGGCCGGGGCGCTGGTCATGGCCGCCCTGTCGCTCGGCCCGGACGTGGTCGTCCGCGGTGACCGGACCAGCATCCCCGGCCCGTACGCCCTGCTGGCGGGCCTGCCAGTGGTGGACGGGGCGCTGCCGATGCGGTTCGCCCTGGCGGTGCTGCCGCTGGCCGGCACCCTGCTGGTGCTGGCCGTGGACCGGGCGCTGCGCGGCACCGGCCGGGCCCGGCGGCTGGTCCCGGCGGCGGTCGGGCTCGCGCTGCTGCCGGTCCTGCCGGCCCCCCTGCCCACGGCCGAGCGGCCGGCGCTGCCGGAGTTCATCTCGGCCGGCCACTGGCGGGAGTGCGTCCGCCCCGGCGGGGTGCTGGTGCCGGTGCCGCTGCCCACGCCGAAGGAGCCGTGGCCGATGCGCTGGGCCACGGCCGCCGACGCCGCGTTCGGCCTGCCCGAGGGCTTCTTCATCGCCCCGTACGGCAGGGGCGGCACGGCCGCCATGGGCACCTGGAAGCGCCCCACGTCGTACCTGCTCAGCGAGGTGGCGAAGCGGGGCGGCCGGCCGGCGATCGGCGACCGGGAGCGGCGGCAGGCCGCCCGGGACGCCGACCGCTGGGGCGCGTCCTGCTTCGCGGTGGCCGACGGCACCCGCCACGCCGACGACCTGCGGGCGACCCTGGACCAGCTCTACGGGCCGGCCGAGCGGGTCGCCGACGCCTGGATCTGGCGGGTCTGAGCCCGCGCCCGCCCAGGTGTTAAGCCCGCCCAGGTGTTAAGAAGGGGCCCCTGCTATACCGAAAGCGTTAACAGGGGGCCCTTCCTTACCGAGGCTGGGACGCCTCGGCGAACTCCTCGCGCGGGTCGTGCAGCTGGCCGAGCGCGACCACCTCACGCTTGAGGAAGAACGCCAGCGACCAGTCGACCACGACCCGGACCTTGCGGTTGAACGACGGGATCCGGGACATGTGGTACGTCCGGTGCATGAACCACGCCGGCCAGCCGGTCATCTTGATGCCGTAGACCTGGGCCACGCCCTTGTGCAGGCCGAGGCTGGCCACGCTGCCCGCGTGCTTGTGCTTGTAGTCCACCGGCTGACGGCCACGGATCACGTTGGCGATGTTGTCGGCCATCCGGGCGGCCTGGCGCACCGCGTGCTGGGCGCTGGGCGAGCAGAAGTTGCCCGGCTCCTTGGTCAGGTCCGGCACCGCCGCGCAGTCGCCGGCGCTCCACGCGCCCTCGACCAGCCGGTCGCCGTCGACGACCTGGAGGGTCGGCAGGCAGGTGACGCGGCGGCGCTCGTCGCGCGGGAAGTCGGTGGCGTCCAGCATCGGCGACGGCTTGACGCCGGCCGTCCAGACGATCGTGTCGGAGCGGAAGCTGTCGCCGTCGGAGAGCTTCACCACCCCGTCGACGCAGGACTCCAGGCGGGTGTCCAGCCGGATGTCCATGTTCCGCTTGAGCAGCTGCTGCACCGTGTACGCGCCCATGTCCCGGTCGACCTCGGGCAGCACCCGCTGGGTCGCCTCGACGAGCACCCAGCGCATGTCCTCCGGCTCCAGCTCCGGGTAGTAGCGCAGCGCGTCGCGGGCCATGTCCTCCATCTCGGCCAGCGCCTCGATGCCCGCGTACCCGCCGCCGACGAAGGTGAACGTCAGGGCGCTGCGGCGCACCTGCGCGTCCTGCGTGGCCGCCGCCACGTCGAGCCGGTCCAGCACGTGGTTGCGCAGGTAGATGGCCTCGCCGATGGTCTTGAAGCCGATGCCGTGCTCGTGCAGGCCGGGGATCGGCAGCGTGCGGGAGACCGAGCCGGGGGCCACCACGACGTGGTCGTAGGGGATCTCCCGGGTCGGGCCGCTGATCGGCTGCACGGTGGCGACCTTGCGGTCGTGCTCGATCCGGGTGACCGTGCCGGCCACCACCTTGCACCGCCGCAACTCCCGCCGCAGCGGCACCACGGAGTGCCGGGGGGAGATGTTGCCGGCCGCCGCCTCCGGAAGGAACGGCTGGTACGTCATGTGCGGCTGCGGGTCGACGACGACGACCTCCGCCTCACGCGAGGAAAGCTTCTTCGACAGGCGAAGGGCGGCGTAGAGACCGACGTGCCCGGCACCGACGACAAGGATCCGCTTCGGATTCACGCCTACCATCTTTCCCCGGCCGGCTCCGCTAACCCCTTTCGAGACCCCCCTTTGTGACGGAGCACAACACCTGTGACCTGCACAACGTGCATTCCCGTTCCGTCATTTGCGACGCAGCAGCCACCCCAGCAACGCGGCCACCGCCACCGCCACCAGCAACCCGGCGACCGTCACGCCGAGGTGCCCCCGGTCGGGCCCGGCGTCGGCGACCTGGACGAGGAGCACCCCCAGCACCGCCGAGGCGAGCAGCACCCCGCCGGCCCGGGTGAGCCAGCGCACGACCAGCTCCGGGTCCACCACCGCGTCGTACGGCAGCAGCGCCGCCAGCGCCGCCAGCGAGTGGGCGAGGTAGAGGGCCGCCGCCACGGCGAGCAGCCGCCACAGCGCGACCGGGCGGTCGTATCCCTCGGTGGCCAGCAGCCAGCCGCCGACCGCGACGAGGGCGGCGAACGTCGGCCAGATCCGACGCGGCCCGATCGCCGGCAGCAGCGCCACCAGCGCGAGGGCGGCCAGCGGCCGGCCGGTGAGGACCTGCGCCGGGTATGCCAGCAGCAGCCCCGCCAGCGCCGCGCCGAAGATTCCGGCGCGCACCAGCAGCGGGGCCGCGCTGACCCGGTTGACCGCCGAGCGGGCCGCCCGGGCGCGTTCGGTCACCACCTCGACCGGGTTCACCGGCACCGCCTTTCGTCACCCGTCGGCCGGGCTGCCCCGTTCACCGGCCGCCCTGCCCCGCTCACCGGCCGCCCACCCTCGGGGCGGTGGCGAGCCGGGCCACGTCGCGCAGCACCTGGTCGAGGCTGCCCGCGCCCGCCCAGCGGACCACCGGCACGCCGTGCTCGCGGAGCTGGCCGATCATCGTGTCCCGGTCGATCCGCCACAGCCGGAACGCCACCTCGGACCAGCCCTGCCGGCCCGGCGGCGGCAGGCCGTCCGGGAGCGTGTCCACCGCCACCACGAACCGCCCGGAACGGGCCATCCGGGCCAGCATCTGGGCGGACCGCTCGTCCAGCAGCGGGGTGAGCACCACCACCAGCGCGTCCGAGGAGAGGATCTGCGGCCCGAAGACCTGGTCGTACGGCTCGTGCGGCGACGCCTCGGCGCGCACGTCGAGCAGCCACTCCAGCAGCGTGAGGTATTGCCGGCGGCCGGTGGCGGGGCGCAGCCGACGGGCCGCCGGGCCGTATTCCAGCAGCGCCACCCGGTCGCCCCGGTGCAGGTAGTGCTCGCCGATCGCGGCGGCGGCCCGCACGGTGGTGTCCAGCACCGACGCGGCCCCGCCGACGCCACCGGAGCGGCCCGCCTCGGCGAGGACGTCGAGCAGGACGACCACCTCGGCGTCCCGGTCCGACAGGGTGGCGGCCACGTGCAGCTGCCGGGCCCGCAGCGACACCCGCCAGTCGACGCGGCGCAGCCGGTCGCCGGGGCCGAAGACCCGCACCCCGGCCAGCTCGCCGCCCTCGCCGGGCCGGCGGGAGTGGTGCGCGCCGACCAGGCCGGCGGCGCGGGGCATCGCCTCCACCGCCTCGAACGGCTCCGTCTTCGGGTACACCCGGAACCGGACCGGCTCGGTGATCGCCGCCCGGGAGACCAGCATCCCCCCGGCGGCGGCGACCCTCGCCCCGGCCGGGCCGATCGGGTGCCGGCCCCAGCGCCGGGCCTTCCCGGCCAGCTCCAGGTCGACGGCCGTGCCCGTGTCGACGACGGTCACGAAGGGCCGGTCCACGCCGCTGCGGGACAGGTCGACCCGGGCCCCGCCGACGCCGGCCCGCTCCACCAGCAGCCACGGCGAGACGCGGGTGCGCACCACCGCCACGTCGTAGCCGACCGTGTCCGGGTTGCCGACGCTGACCGTGCCGGTGAACTCGCCGCCCTCGACGAGGTGCCCGTCGGCGGCGGTGATCCACAGCTGCGGGCCCGCCGTGGGCCGGCGGCGCAGCGCGTACGCGGTGCCGAGCGCGAACGGCGCGGCCAGCACGACCAGGTCGACCCGGCCGAGCAGCACCCCGGCGATCAGCAGCAGGCCCGCCAGCAGCACCGCCCGGCCCAGCGCCCGGGTGGGCGCCCAGCCCGCCGCCTGCGGCCCCTCGGGGGTGGACACGGCCGTCAGCGCCCCGGCCGGCCGGCGGCGTAGCTCGGCAGCGCGCCGCTGGCCGGGGCCGGGGTCTGGTCGAGCACCTCCCCGACCACGAAGGACGGGTCGACGCGGCGCAGCCACATCTCCGGGCGCAGCGTGATCCGGTGCGCCAGGGCCGGCGCGGCCACCTCCTTGACGTCCTCGGGCACCACGTAGTCCCGGCCGGCGAAGACCGCCCGGGCGCGGGCCAGCAGCAGCAGCGCCAGCGAGCCGCGCGGCGACGCCCCGACCAGCACCGACGGGTGCTCCCGGGTGGCCGCGGTGAGCGCCACGATGTAGCGGCCGATGGAGTCCTCCACCACCACGTTCTCCAGGGCGACCTGCATGGCCCGCAGGGTGGCGGCGTCGACGACCGGGGCGATCTCGGCCTCCTCGCGGCGGCGGCCCATCCGCCGGCGCAGCACCTCCCACTCCTCCTCGCCGTCCGGGTAGCCGAACGACACCCGCAGCAGGAACCGGTCGAGCTGCGCCTCCGGCAGCGGGTACGTCCCCTCGTACTCGATCGGGTTGGCGGTGGCCAGGACGTGGAACGGCTCGTCGAGCCGGTACGTCACGCCCTCCACCGAGACCTGCTTCTCCTGCATCGCCTCCAGCAGCGCCGACTGGGTCTTCGGCGGCGTCCGGTTGATCTCGTCGGCGAGCAGCAGGTTCGTGAAGACCGGGCCGGCGCGGAAGGAGAAGTCGCCGCTGCGCTGGTCGTAGAGGAAGGAGCCGGTCACGTCGGCGGGGAGCAGGTCGGGGGTGAACTGGAGCCGGCGGAAGTCCAGCCCGAGCGCCTGGGCGAAGGAGCGCGCGGTCAGCGTCTTGCCCAGGCCGGGCAGGTCCTCCAGCAGCACGTGGCCGCCGGCCAGGATGCCGGCGAGGACCAGCTCCAGGGCGTCCCGCTTGCCGACGACGACCGAGCCGACCGCGTCCAGCACCGCCCGGGCCAGGCGGCCGACCTCGGCGGCGGGCATGGTCCGGTCCACGTCCTTCATCAGATCTTCTCCAGTTCGGCGACGATCGCCGCGAGGTCGCGCGGCGACGGGGTGCGGCGGGGCGGGGTGTCCAGGAACGTCGAGAGCCGGTCGCCCAGCAGGGCGCGGGCCCGGGCCGGGTCGGACTCGCGGGTCACGCCGTGCCGCTGACGCAGCCGCTCGTCGGCCAGCTCGCCGAGGCGGGGCAGGATCCGCTCGGCGAACCGCTGGGGGTTGCCCGACGACCAGTCCAGCGGCCGTTCCCAGCCGTTGATCGCGGCGCGCAGCGCGTCCCGGGCGGCCCAGTGGTAGTGGCCGTCCTCCTCGCCCGCCGGGATGCGGGCCCCCGACCGGGGCGGTGGCAGCGGGGCGAGCGCGGCGGTGACCCGACGCACGGCGAGCAGGGCGAGGACCCCGGCGACGACCACCCACAGCGAGAGCTGCAACCCGACGGCCCGCAGCCCGGCCACCACCACGGCGGTCAGCGCCCCGGCGATTGCGAGAGTCTTCAGCGCGCCGCCGACCCGGCCGCCCCGGGTGGCCCGTTCCTGCGCGGGCTCCTCCTCGGCGGAGCCGAGCAGGTCGTCGATGCTGGTGCTCACGCCGGCCCCCCGGCGGCGGTGCCCGCTCCGGCAGCCCCGGCCGCTACCGCCGTCAGCTCGCCGCGCAGCCGGCGCAGCGCGGCGCGGGCCTGGTCGCGGGTGCGCTCGTCGACCGGGCGGGTCGCGTACCGGGCCTCCCGGTAGACGTGGGCGAACTCGGCCAGCACGTCGGCGCTGACGATCGCCGGCACCCCGGCGTCGGGGTCGCCGCGCAGCAGGCGGGTCACCAGGTCGGTAGGCGTGTCTCCGGTGTGCCGGGCCACCCCGGCCGCGTCGGCGGCCTCCTCCAGGCGCACCCAGCAGGCGATCACGGCCGTGCGCGGGTCGACGTCGGCGTCGTCCAGCTCGACCAGGCCGGCGTCGAGCGCGGCCACCACCTCGCGGGCGGTGCCCTCGGCGGTACGCCGCGCCCGGTCGGCCGGCAGCGCCCGGGTGGTGCGGCGGGCCACCCCGCGCAGCAGCGTCCAGCCGACGTAGCCCAGGGCGACGACGATCGCCAGGCCGAGCAGCACCATCGCGACGGTGCCCAGCCACTCGGGGATGTGCGCGCGGGTGGCCTCCCCGGCGTCGCGCGGCTCCACCGGGATCGACGGCGGCGGCTGCGCCGTCGGGTACTCCGGCACGTACGGGATGTTGTCGGCGGCGGGCGGGATGCGGCTCGCGCCGAGCGACGAGTGTCCGGCGGCCACCGCGGCGGCGGCGAGCAGGGCCGTCACCGCGGCGATCGGCCACCACCTGCGCAGCACGCTGAGGTCCATCGGCACCGCCCCACGCCCGTCAGTCCACTCCGGCCAGTTGCTTCGCCCGGGCGAACACGTCGTCCAGCATCCCCGGTGTCAGCCGCCCGGTGAACGTGTTCTGCTGGCTGACGTGGTAACACCCCAGCAGCGCCGGTGCGGCCGTGCCGGACCAGTGTGCCCCATGCCCGAACGCCGGTCGCGGGCTGGGCGGGCGCACGCCGTACACCTCGCGGAGCGCCGGCCACCACGCGGCCCACGCGAACGCGCCCAGCGCGACCACGACGCGCAGGGTGGGTCGGATCAGCGCGACCTCCCGGCGCAGCCACGGCGCGCAGGTGTCCCGCTCCTCCGGGGTCGGCTTGTTGTCCGGCGGCGCGCAGCGCACGGCGGCGAAGATCCGGGTGTCGCGCAGCGCGAGGCCGTCGTCGGCGGCGACGCTCGTCGGCTGGTTGGCCAGGCCGGCGCGGTGCAGGGCGGCGAAGAGCACGTCGCCGGAGCGGTCGCCCGTGAAGATGCGCCCGGTGCGGTTGCCGCCGTGCGCGGCGGGGGCCAGGCCGAGGATGCCGATCCGGGCGTCGGCGGTGCCGAAGCCGGGCACCGGCCGCCCCCAGTAGGTCTGGTCGCGGAAGGCCGCCCGCCTCGTGCGGGCGACCTCCTCCCGCCAGGCGACGAGGCGGGGGCACGCGAAGCAGTCGCTGACCGCGCCGTCGAGGTCGACCAGGTCGGTCGCCCGCGCGGCGCGGGCGACCACCTCGTCGGGGGTACGGGCCTCAGCCAAGCTTCGCCCGGAACAGCTCGAGGGTGCGGGCCCAGGCGCTGGCCGAGGCCCGCTGGTCGAACGCCTCCGGCCGGTCGTCGTTGAAGAACGCGTGCCGGCTGCCCGGGTAGTCGTAGAGGGTGCAGGTGCCGCCGGCCGCCTCGATCGCGGCACGGGCCGTCTGCACGCCCGGCGCGGCCGAGGTGCCGTCCTCCTCGGAGCAGTGGATGATCGCCGACTTGCCCGCGTAGTCGGCCCACTCGGGGCGCATCTTCTCCCACGGCAGCATCGGATAGAAGCCGGCCGTGGCGACGATCCGCTCCGACAGCGTCGCCGACCACAGGGCCAGGCTGCCGCCCGCGCAGAAGCCGACGCAGCCGACCTTGCCCGCCACCTCGGGCCGCCCCGCCAGGTATTCCGCCGCGCCGGCGATGTCCTTCGCCGCCTCGTCCATCTGCAGGCCCATCAGCAGCCGCCGGGCCTCGTCCGGCTCGCCGGTCGACTCGCCGTGGTAGAAGTCCGGGGCGAGCGCCACGAAACCGGCCTCGGCGAAGCGGTCCGCCACCGACCGGATGTGGGGCACGAGACCCCACCACTCCTGGATGACGATGACCGCCGGGTTGGCCGCACCGCCGGAGGGTATCGCGAGATACCCCTCGCTCGTCCCCCCGTTGCTGGCGAAGCTCACCATCTCGCCCATCGGCCCGTCCTCCTCGCGGTCAGTCATCGTTGGCTGGTCGCAGGGTGTTCCTACGTGCCGTGAGCCTGCCACGCCGCGACCGCCGCCGGAAGACGCCCGAGCAGTGGCGTTCACCTCCTGTTTCGCTGCCGGTGACTCCCGGGTCAGGCCGCCTTGCGGGTGAGGCAGAGCAGGTAGCCGGTGCTGCCCGGCTTGATGTTGTAGAAGAAGTAACCCGCCTGCCCGGGCTGGAGGAACGGCTCGCACGCCTCGCCCGTGCGCGCCTGCGCCTCCGTCTGCCCGTCGAGACGACCGACCACCGTGTACACCGCCTCCGTCGACGTGCAGGCCACCACCTCCGCGCCGCGGGCGTCCTTCCGCTCGCCCTCGGCCACGTCCGGCAGCTCGGCGAGGCAGTCACCGGCCTTCGCCTTCGCGGTCGCGTCCTCGTCCAGGGCGGCGGCCACGGCACCGCCGAGGCCGAACTTCAGCGCCGCCACCACCCCGACGGCGAGCAGCGCGGCGACCACGCCGACCACCTTGCGGGCCACGGACCGCCTCGGCTCCGACGGCCCGCCCCCGTCCTCGCCCGGCCCGTCCTGCTGCTCCGCCACCGCGCCCGCACCCTGCTCAGCTCCGCTCCCGCCCTGCCCGGTCTCACCCTTGACCTGCGCGGCCTCGGCCGCCGCCGGCCCGTTCCCGGCCTGCTCGGACTTGGGCTGCTCGGGCTCGGACTGCTCGGGGTCCCGGGCCGCAGGCGGGTCGGCGGGGCGCGGCGCGTCCTCGGGCGGCGCGGCGGGGTGCGGGGCGACCGGCTCTGGCACGGGAGTTCCTTCCGAGGGGTTGGACGAGCAGACGACACCGTAGCGACCAAGATCGGAGAAGGTGGTCCCGCACGACTCGTCCGTTCAGCCATTTGTAAGGAAGGGCACCCTGTTAACGCTTTCTGTATAGGAAGGGCCCCTTCCTAACGCCCCGCACGCCGCCGAAGCACCCGCCCGAGCGCACGCACGCGCACGTACGTACGCGCGCACCCGCGACGGTTCCCCCGCACCCGAGGCACGGGGGAACCGGTGGATCTTGGACGCTTCGTGTTCGTTGAGAACGGAGAGTGTCCAAGAATTGGAGCTGTCGACGTTGGCGGGCGGTCAGCGGGAGGGCGTCGAGGTGGGTGTGGCGGTCGGCAGTGGCCCGAGCGTGGCCTCGCCGGGCGGGGCCGGGGCCCGCCCGGCCGGCTCACCGGGCGGAACCGGGGCGGGCGGTGCCGTCGTTGCGTCGCCGGTCGGCGTCGGGGCGGGCGGTGCCGTCGTCCCGTCACCGGTCGGCGTCGGGGCCACCGGCGCGGGCGCAGCGCCGTCGGTCGGCGTCGTGGTCAGCGGCGGGTTGATGGGCGGCGCCGCGGGTGCCGGGCGCGCCCCGACCGGTCCGGCCTGGAACGGGGCGTTCTCCGGGCAGTACGGGTAGACGGGCAGAGCCGGGCCCGACTCCGGCAGCCCCGCGCGCTCGCACTCCGGGTAGCCGATCCGGATCGGGTTGCCGTTCTGGTCGAACAGCCGGGCGTTCTCGACGAGACGGCCCTCGCTGTCGTAGACGAAGACGTCGCCGATGTACGGCGCATCCACCGAGGTGGACTCGTAGCCGGACTCGTTCCAGCCCAGCCGGTCGTCCGCGTCGACGAAGCCGACGAACGCGAAGACCGCCAGGATCGCCGTGCCGGCCCACAGGGCGATCCGGGGCCAGCGGGTCAGCGCGGCGGTGCGCCTGCCCAGCCACACCGAGGCGACCACGCAGACGCCGAGCAGCAGCAGCGCCGCGAGCGTGCTCCCGCCCAGCCTGGGCAGCAGCCCGAACGGCACACCCGTCGTGACGACGGTGATCAGCATGGCCGCCAGGTAGCCACGCAGCACCCACCAGGCGGGGCGGAGCAGGCGCAGGTACTCGCTCGCCGAGGCGTACCCGAGGATCGGGCCGACCCGGACGTCGGCCGCGCGCAGCCGGGCGCGGACCTGGGCCACGGCGGCGGCCGCCCGCTGGTCCAGGTTGCGCGCGGCGGCCGGACCCCCCGCGCCGGCCGCCGTGCGCAGTTCCATGGCGTACGCCTCGGGCGCGCCCAGCCGGTCGACCAGCGACCCGTCCCCCTCGGCGGCGACCTCGGCGAGGTGCTCCGGAAGGTCCTCGGTCAACTCGTCGCGGACCTGGGGCGGCAGGTCCGCCAGGGCGGCCCGGACCCGGGTCACGTAGTCCGCGATCTCCTGCTCCATGACAGTCACGCTGCCATCCCCCGATCGTCGAGCAGAGTGTCCATGGTGGTGGCGAACGAGCGCCAGAGCTTGCCGGAGCGGGTCAGCTGGTCCCGGCCGGCGGCGTTGAGCGAGTAGTACTTGCGGTGCGGGCCGGACTCGCTCGGCACGACGTACGTGGTCAGCAGGCCGGCGGCGAAGAGTCGCCGCAGCGTGCCGTAGACGGAGGCGTCGCCGACCTCGTCCAGGCCGGCCTCGCGGAGGCGGCGCAGGATGTCGTAGCCGTAGCCGTCCTCCTCCCGGAGCACGGCGAGGACCGCGAGATCCAGCACGCCTTTCAGGAGCTGCGTGGTATCCACGCATCGCACACTACTGCGCAGTGCGAAGTACCGTCAAACGGCACAACGGCGCCGGCGGACCCCGAACCCCGGCCAGCCTGGGTTTACCAATTGCCATACTCGCTGCGTGGTCACGGAGGAGTGGCAGATCTACTTCGTTGACCTCAAGGAGCTACGACCTGGCAGCGTACGGATCCTGTTCGCCTTCGACCCGTGGCGCTCCAGCATCCTCCTGGTCGCCGGAGACAAGGCCGGACGATGGAATCAGTGGTACGCCGAAGCCATCCCCCTGGCCGAGCACCGCTACGAGGTCTATCTGAAGGAACGCGCCGAAGAGGAGGGCCGCCAGTCATGAGCAGCAACTACGTCCGGTGGAAGGACATCCGCGCTGCCCACGTCGAACGGGCCGGCGGCGAACAGGCGGTCGAGGCCGGCAAGCAGGAACTGCTCGCCAGCGTGGTTGGGCACCGCCTCGCCGAGGTACGTCGGGCCCGCAACCTCACCCAGCAGCAGGTTGCCGACCGTATGGGCGTCACCAAGGGCCGCATCTCACAGATCGAACAAGGCAAGATCTCCGGCCAAGACGTTCTCGCGCGCTACGCCGCCGCCATCGGTGGGCGTCTGCATCAGGCGATCTACTTCGACGACGGCGACATCGCCGCCATCGCGTAACCCGTGCTCCGCTCGGCGTCACGGTCGGTCGCCTCCAGCACGAACGCCTACCTCAGCGACATGCCGACGAAGGCGTCAGCTGGGCCCAGTCAGAGATAGAGCTTGCGCAACTCGCGGGCGATGTCCGGAACCTCCGTCATCGCCCCGCTGGCGACCGCCATGACCAGCGACTCGGCCTGATCGACGTCAACGTCTCGCACCGGCACATCGTTGAGAGCGAGGAAGACCCGGGCGGCGGCCCAGGCGAGGCGCTTGTTGCCGTCGATGAGCGCGCGGTTCATGCAGATCGAGTGCAGCAGCGCGGCGGCCTTGCCCCACAGCTCGGGATACGCCTCCTGACCGAACACCACGGTGGCCGGCCGGACAATCATACCGGCTGCGGCCAGCACGAAAGCGTCAGCTGCGCGGGTACGGGTCTACGCAAGGCGGCGAGAGTCGATGCCGGCGCGGCGATGTCGAGCAGCCCCTGAGAAGCGGGCCGGCCGCGCGGGCTGTCCGACCGTGCGCCGCCCGCGTGGCAGGGGTTACCGGGCGTTCCCGGCGCGCAGCCAGGCGATGTAGTCGGCGGCGGCGGTGGCGGCGTCGTACCGGGGTTCGAACCCGGTGTCCTCGCGCAACCGGGTGATGTCGAGCCAGGTCTGCGGGCGGTCGCCAGCCGAGGGAAGCTCGCACCGGAAGCTGGGCTCGACGGACCGCAGCGCGGCGATGACCTCGGCGTTGCTGGTGGCGTGACCGGAGGCGACGTTGTAGGTCGCGTGCCGCAGCCCGTCGGTGAGCTGCAGGAGCGCGAGCGCGCGGCCGGTGTCCCTGACATAGAGCAGGTCGAGCGCGTCCTCGGCGTGCGGGGGCGCGATGAGCCCGGAGAGGTCGGGCTCGCTGCGCCGAGCTGCGGCGTGGGCGAGTGTCGGCGCGGCGAAGAACGGGTCGGGCAGGTGCCCTCCGGGCCCCCAGGTGCCGGAGATCCGGGCGTTGACGATCTGGACTCCGGTTGCGTCCGACAGGTGGCCGGCGAGCAGCTCGAAGATCTTCTTGAACGTGGGGATGGCGTGGACGTGGCCCATCGGCAGCGGCATGTCCTCGGCGAGCGCGCCCGCCTTCGCGAAGCCGTAGACGCCGATGGTGCTCGCGGCCACGATGCGGTTCACACCCCATGCCTGCGCGGCGCGAACGATGTTGAGGTATCCCTCCAGCGACCGCGCCGACGCGTCGATCGGGTCGGCGTCGTCGTCCGACCACGGCAGGGTGACGGCGAGGTGCACGATCCCGGTGATCGGGTGCCGCTTGCCGACTGCGAGCAGGGCGTCGAGGTCGGCGATGTCGGCCTGCACGGCGTGCACGGGCAGGTCGGCGAGCGGAGCGGGCACCACGGGAGCCCGGCGCTGCAGCAGGACGCACTCCTGGCCGGCTTCGGCGAGGGCGCGGACGGTGTGGGAGCCGATGAAGCCGGCGCCTCCGGTAATAAGGATCATGACAACTCCGGTCGCTTCTCTGATCGTCAGTGTTACTGACGATCAGGTTAGCCGTAACATGGGACCGTGTCCACCGACAACAGTGCCGCCGCGGATCCGCGCAACCTCCTCGGCTATCTCTTCAAGCACGCGCACCTGCGGCTCACCGCGCTGACGGACGCGGCCCTGGAGCACCTCGGGATCGACAGCAAGGACTTCGGGACGCTGCGCGTGCTGGCCCACGGCGAACCAGCTTCGCAACTACAGGTGGCACAGAAGCTCAGCGTCGACCGCACGACGATGGTCGCGGTACTCGACGATCTCGAACGCAAGGGCATCGTCGTACGACGACCGGACCCGACCGACCGACGCCGCAACATCGTCGAGCTCACCGATCGGGGCCGGCGAACCTTCGACGCCGCAGAGGCCGCGTACCAGGACGCCGAGAACGCGCTCCTCGCGCCCGTCAGCCCCGGTGCGGCCGATCAGCTTCGCCGCACACTTCGGGACCTGCTGGAACACTGAGGCAACGCGGCGGCCGGCAACCGACCTTCCACCCCCGCGACCCGCACCACGCCCTCGTCGCCCGAACCGGATTCGGCAGCAGGGGTCGAAGTGCCTTTCACACGACGCCCCGGGCCTCGGCCGTCCAGGCCATGAAGCGCTCGAACAACTCCTGCGGCGTGGGGGCCGGGTTCGGGTTGAGCCGGACCAGGTCGCCGGTCGCCTCGAACAACTGCCCCGCCAGGTAGACCGACAGCCCGACCCGGTCGCGGCGGTACTCCATGAGCAGCAGCAGCCGGGCCGGCTGGCAGGGCCAGGGCGCGGCACACACCCGGCACAGCCAGAGCGGACGCATCGCCGTGTGCGGCCGGACGGCCCGCCCCTGCCGGTCGTGCACGGGCGAGCGATTGGAAGTCGACACACCCCCATACTGACGCCGTCTATTGCCTTTGTCAACATTCTGCGTCGTTGTCGCCGAGCGAGGACTGCGGCGCTGCCATCGTCAACCCATGGAGTTGGTGGGCGTGTCGGAGATCCGGGAGATG
Source organism: Micromonospora sp. DH13 (assembly GCF_020873825.1). NCBI lineage: Bacteria > Bacillati > Actinomycetota > Actinomycetes > Micromonosporales > Micromonosporaceae > Micromonospora > Micromonospora sp. DH13. The sequence continues at coordinate 51,165 of NZ_JAHWGR010000016.1, read as the reverse complement.
CTCGGCAACGTGTCGCGGCAACGGGCCAGTGTGATCGCCAACCAGCGGAACTTCCCCGAGCCGGTCGCGGTCCTGGCGATGGGCAAGGTGTGGTTGAAGGCCGACGTGCAGGCGTGGATCAAGCAGCACCGGCCCGAGCTCGCGTCGGATTGAGCGACCCCGGATCGAGCGCGATCCTGAGCGCCTTTCTTACCTGTCGATTACGCGTCGCGGCCGGGTCGATCGTGAGGAGCCGGTAGGGCCGTACCCCCGGGCGGACGGCACTTCACGGCGAAGTGCCCGGCACGACGGAGGAACCCGATGGCGGGCAGCGGAAAGCGGAGACGGGTCCGGGGCAGCCGGGTGGTGGCGGTGGTGGCGGCCGTCGGGGCGGTCGGCGCGCTCACGGTCACGTTCGTCTCCGGCGGCGGCCGGGGCAGCGCCTCGGCGGAGGCCAACCTCAACGACTTCGTCCCCATCGAGCGGGTCGCCGTCAACGTGCCGACACCGCGGCTGGGCCCGAACGCGTCCAAGGGCGTCTTGACCGTGGACTGCGGGACCAACCGCAACGGCAAGTTCAGCCCGGACAATCCCGTCGCCCAGCCCGGAATCCGCAACGGGGCGGAACACCTGCACGACTTCGTCGGCAACCTGGCGATCGACGCCAACACCCCCGACGCGGTGCTGGCCGCGTCCGGGACCACCTGCCGCAACGGGGACCGCTCGTCGTACTTCTGGCCGGTCGTGCGGATCGACAAGGCGGTGCGGGCCAACCTGGACACGCAGGCGCTGGGCGCGGTGCAACCGGCGGTCTCCTGCCCCCGGGTCGCCGACCGGCTGCCGGCGGTGCCCGCGTCCGCCCGCGACAGCGTACGGCGGGACCTGGCCGCCCTCGACCGGCAGCTCGCGTCGGCCAACGACAGGCTGGCCGCCAGCCGGGGCCGGATCGACCAGCGCCTCAACCAGTCCGTGATCGGCGCCCTGCGCGCCGAACGGGCCGAGACGATCAAGCGGATCTCCCGGACGATGAGTGGCGCCGGCAGCCGTCCCCGTGGCCTGGTGTCGCTCGTGGACTGCGAGGTCAGCTACGACGGCCTGCACGCCACGCACGGCGCGGCACCGGCGACGGCCAGCGGCGCCAGCCCCGGCGTGCGGTGCCCGAGCGTCCGCGACAAGCTGCCCGGGGTGCCGGCGTCGGCCCTCGACGAGGTCAACCGCAACCTCGACCTGCTCGACCAGCAGCTCGCGGAGGCGAACGAACGGCTGGTCACCACGAAGGGTCAGGGCGGCCCGAACTTCGCGCTGAACGCGATCGTGGGACCGTTGCAGTCCAAGCGCGTCGCCACCCTCGACCGGATCGCCATCGCGATCGGCCGCACCGCGCCCCGGCCGCAGGGGCTTGAGGCGCTCGCCCCCTGCACGCTCGACGAACGCCCCGTGGGCGGCCAGCCCGGCGGCAACAACGGCGGCAACAACGGCAACGGTGGGAACGGGAACAACGGCGGGAACGGCAGCGGCAACAACAACGGCGGGGAGAAGCCGCTGCCGGAGCCGCAGGGGCCCAACCTGGAGCTGCCGAACAACACCGGCCGGATCGTGCAGCCGTCGAAGGTGCTGATCGAGTACCGGGGCAACCCCGGCGCGAAGGTCACGGCGATGCCGAGGTTCCTGCGCGCGCTGACCGGCGACGCCAAGCCCACCAGCCGGGGCCCGGCCAACGCCCGCGCCACCTGGACCTGCTCGGGCTTCGCCGACCGGCTGTCCGACCGCTACCCGATCTGCCCCGACGGCAGTCAGGTCATGCGGGTGCAGGACTTCCCCGGCTGCTGGGACGGCCGGAACACCGACAGCGAGAACCACCGGGCCCACCTGGCCTTCGCCGACCCGACGACCGGGGCCTGCCCGCAGGGCTTCGTGGCGATCCCGCAGCTGCGGATCAGCATCTCCTACGACATCCCGCGCGCCGTGCAGCTCCGGGGCCAGTACGCGCTGGACTCGTTCCCCGAGGAGAACCACAACCCGTTCTCGGACCACAACGACTTCGTCAACGTCAACTCCGAGAAGCAGATGCGCAGGATCGCGGCCTGCCTGAACGAGGGGCGTCGGTGCTCCTGACCGGATGACCGCCCGAGCGGGCCGGGCGTCAGCCCGGCCCGCCGGCCCGTTACTGCAGGCTCCAGGCGATGCCGTCGAGGATGTCGTGCTCGCTCGCCACCACCGTCGACATGCCCGCCCGCTCCATGATCGTGCGCAGCACCAGGGCCCCCGCGCCGATCACGTCGGCCCGGCCCGGGTGCATCACCGGGATCGCCAGCCGCTGCTCGCGGGTCTTCGCCAGCAGGTCGGCGGTCACCTCCGCCACCGCGCCGTACGACACCCGGGCGTGGTGGATGCGCTCCGGCTCGTACTCCGTGAGGCCCTCGGCGATGGCCACGACGGTGGTGACCGACCCGGCGAGCCCGACCAGGGTGGCGGCCTGCCGGCCCGGCACGGCCTCCAGCGCGCGGTCCACCGCGACGGTGATGTCGGCCTGCGCGGCGGCGATCTGGTCGAGGCCGGGCGGGTCGCCGAGCAGGTGCCGCTCGGTCATCCGGACGCAGCCGATGTCCATCGAGATCGCGGCCTCGACGCCGCCGGCCCGGGTGCCGACCACGAACTCGGTGGACCCGCCGCCGATGTCGATGACCAGGTACGGCTCCAGGGCGTCGGCGGGCAGGCCGCGCACCGCGCCGGTGAAGGAGAGCCGGGCCTCCTCGTCGCCGGTGACCACCTCGGGCGCGACGCCGAGGGTGCGCTCCACCATCGCCCGGAAGTCCCCGGCGTTGGAGGCGTCCCGGGACGCCGAGGTGGCGCACATCCGCACCCGGTCGACGCCGAGCGTGTCGATCTCGGCGGCGTACGAGGCCAGGGCCACCCGGGTCCGCTCGATCGCCTCGGGGGCGAGCCGACCCGTCTTGTCGACGCCCTGACCGAGGCGGACGATCTCCATCCGGCGGCTCAGGTCGACCAGCGGCGCGTCCGGCCCGGCGGACGGGTCGGGCAGGTCGGCGACCAGCAGTCGGATCGAGTTCGTCCCGCAGTCGATGGCGGCCACACGCGTCGTCACGGCAGCAACCCTACGGCAGCGGCCCCGCCGCGCCCGCAGCGACGGGACGACGGGGGTCACCGGTGGGCCGCCCGGGGAGAGAGCCGTGGCGGGAGCGGCGGAACAGCTCGGGCAGCCAGCCGAGCGCGCCGACCAGCAGCAGCGCCGCCAGCAGGGGCAGCCGCCACCACCAGCGCACGGTGACCGGGGGCGGGTCCGGTTGGTCGGCCACCCAGGGGCGGGCGGTCTTCGACCAGGCGAGGAACGCGTCGCCGACCGGCAGGACGCCGAACGCGTACCGGCGGGTGGTCGGGGTGTCGACGGGCAGGCCGACGAGGTCGCCGTAGTTGGCCAGCGCGCCGGCCAGCGCCGCGTCGCCCTGGGACTGGGCCGCGCCGAGGGTGACCACGGTCGCCGACAGGCTCACCCCGAGCACCAGCGGCCCGGAGTCCACGTCGGCCGGCCCGGCCAGGCCGTCCGGGTATTCGCGCACGGCCGGGCCGAGCCCCAGCGGGGACGCCACGAACCGGTCCCGGAAGGTCAGGTACTGCGCGCGGGCGAACGCCGGGTCGACGTCCACCAGGAACCGTTGGATGACGCTCTGGGAGGTGGCGCGGGCCACCTCGGCCGGCGCCCCGGTGGCCGGGTCGACCCGGTGCGGCAGCAGGCCGGTGCGCGGGTCGAGGCGCTGCCGCACGCCGTCCAGCCAGCGGGCCACCGTGCCGGCGAACCGGGGCGGCGGCGGGGCGCCGGGCGGGACCTCGGTGGACGGCGCGCCGGGCCGCAACGGATCGGGCGGCGGCGCACCGGAGGGCAGCAGCGCGTCGTGCAGCCGCAGCGAGGCCACCGCCACGGTCGAGTCGACCGGCCACGCCTGCCCCGGGTACGCGGCCAGGTACGGCGTGCCGGACGCGTCGAACGCCGCCCCGATCGCGGCGGACGCCTCGACGAACCGGGCCACCTCCGCCGGGTCCCGCCGGTCGGCCGGTTGCAGGGCGAGGATGCCGCCGCGCAGCCAGTTCGTCCAGCCCTGCCAGAAGATCCCGTACGCGGGGGTGAGGCCGGGATCGAACGGGGCGGTGCCGGCGGGCGACTCCAGCCGGGCCAGCGCCCAGCGGGCCTCCCGCAGCTCGCCGGCCCGCCGCCCCGCCGGCTTGCGTAGGCCCAGCTCGACGCGGGCCAGCCCGTACAGGGCGTGGGCGAAGAACCAGCCCTCCGGGAACAGCGCCTGGGCGTCCTCGCCCGCGCCGTCGTCGAGGGCGGCGCGCAGGAAGGCGAGCTGCCGGGCCACCCCGGGCGGCTCGCCGTCCGGGCCGGCGGTGGCCGGGACGACGAGGCGGGCGACCCCGAGGAGGGCGGCGGCGGTCAGCAACACCGCGCACACGCGACGGACGATCCCCATCCCGCCAGCGTGCCCCACGTGATCAAGAGATCAGAGGCGCAGCAGCATGCGGGTGTTGCCGAGGGTGTTGGGCTTGACCCGTTCCAGGTCCAGGAACTCGGCGACACCCTCGTCGTACGAGCGCAGGAGCTGCTCGTACACCGGCTGCGGCACCGGCGCGCCGTCGATCTCGCGGAAGCCGAACGAGGCGAAGAACCGGGTCTCGAAGGTCAGCACGAAGATGCGGGCCACCCCGATCTCCCGGGCCGCGTCGATCAGCTCGCCGACGATGCGGTGCCCGATCCGCCGCCCCCGGTACGCCGGGTCGACGGCCACGGTGCGGATCTCGGCGAGGTCCTCCCACATCACGTGCAGCGCGCCGCAGCCGACGACGGTGTCGGCGTCGGCCGCGACCCGGAACTCCTGCACGTCCTCGTAGAGGGTGACCGTGGCCTTGCTGAGCAGCCGCCGGTCGTCGGTGTAGGTGTCGACGAGCCGCCGGATGCCGCGCACGTCGGAGGTGCGGGCGCGGCGGACGAGAACCGTGTCGGTGGTCATCTCACCCCGCCGCCGGGACGTCCACGCACGGCCCGGCCGCCCACCACTTCTCCACCAGCGCGAGGGTCTCGTCGCCGAACGGGTTGACCCCCGGGCCCGCGCCGAGCGCGTGGCCGAGGTGCACGTGCAGGCACTTGACCCGGCCGGGCATGCCGCCGGCCGACACGCCGTCGATCTCCGGCACGTGCCCGATCGCCTCGCGGCGGGCCAGGTAGTCCTCGTGCGCCGCCCGGTAGCGGGCGGCCAGCTCCGGGTCGGCGGCCAGCCGCTCGGCCATCTCCTTCATCACCCCGGCCGACTCCAGCCGGCTGCACGCGGCCGTCGCCCGGGGGCAGGTCAGGTAGAACAACGTCGGGAAGGGCGTGCCGTCGGCCAGGCGCGGGGTCGTCTCCACCACGTCGGGCAGGCCGCAGGGGCAGCGGTGGGCCACCGCCCGGGTGCCGCGCGGCGTGCGCCCGAGCTGGGCGGCCACCGCCGCCAGGTCGGCCTCGGTGGCCGGCTCCCGCTTCGGCGGGGGTACGGAGTCCGCCGCCGGGTCGGGCGGGGGTACGACAGTCACGGTGCCCATCTTTCGTCGGTGCGCGGGAACGTCTGCGTGCGGGAGGTGGCGCGCTCACTGGCCGGGGCGGTCGGCGTTCGCGGCCCGCACGCTCGACCACAGGGTGTCGTACCAGGGATCGGGGGTCTCCGGCCGGGCGGGGGCCTTCCCGCCGCCCGCGTCCCGGGCCGCGCCCGCCGGGTCGTTGAGCACGATCACCGGTACCTCGCCCGGGTAGACCATGTAGAACCGCTCCCGGGCCTGGATGCGGATGTACTCGTCGTCGCGCCACTTGGCCGCCTCGGCGGCGCGCTCGGCGATGAGCTGCCGCTGGGCGGCCTGGGCCGCCTCCATCCGCTCGATGTCCGCCTGCTGGTCCAGATAGACCCGGACCGGATAGGTGTACGCGAGGGCGAGCGCGATGAGCACCGCGAACAGCACGGTGGCCCGGCCGGTGAAGCGTCGGGGGTGGGGTGCGGAGAGCCGCTTGACCGTGCCACCGGCGGCGGTGCGCCGCGCGGCGGCGGGACGGTTCGCGGAGCGTACCGACTCGGTGGCGCGTGCCGAGCCGGGTGACCGGCCGGCGGCGCGTGCCTCCACGCGGACGCCGTCGCGGACCGACGCCCGGGCGCGGGCCCCGCCCGGCCGGCCGGACTGACCCGGCCGGCGGACGGGACGCTGACCACCCGGTGTGCGGCGCTGCTGCATCGTCACACCCCTCCCCCGAGGCCCACTGGGTGTCTCAGGCCGAACGGTAACGCGGGAACGCGCCCGCACCGGCGTACCGCGCCGCGTCGGCCAGCTCCTCCTCGATGCGCAGGAGCTGGTTGTACTTGGCCACCCGGTCCGAGCGGGCCGGTGCGCCGGTCTTGATCTGGCCGCAGCCGGTGGCCACCGCCAGGTCGGCGATGGTGGTGTCCTCGGTCTCACCGGAGCGGTGGCTCATCATGCACCGGAAGCCGGCCCGGTGGGCCAGCTCGACCGCGTCGAGGGTCTCGGTCAGCGAGCCGATCTGGTTGACCTTCACCAGCACGGCGTTCGCGGCCTTCTCGGCGATGCCCCGGGCGATGCGCTGCGGGTTGGTGACGAACAGGTCGTCGCCGACGATCTGGACCCGGTCGCCGATCGCCGCGGTCAGGGTGGCCCAGCCGCTCCAGTCGTCCTCGGCCAGCGGGTCCTCGATGGACACGATCGGGTAGTCGCCCGCGAGCTTGGTGTAGTAGTTGCTCATCTCCTCGGCGGACTTCGCCGCGCCCTCGAACGTGTAGGTGCCGTTGTCGAAGAACTCGGTGGCGGCCACGTCCAGGGCGAAGACGATGTCGGTGCCGAGCCGGTAGCCGGCCTTCTCGACCGCCTCGGCGATCAGGTCCAACGCGGCGGCGTTGGTGGGCAGGTTGGGGGCGAAGCCGCCCTCGTCGCCGAGGCCGGTGGAGAGGCCCTTCTTCTTCAGCACCGACTTGAGCGCGTGGTAGACCTCCGCGCCGGAGCGCAGCGCGTCGCGGAAGGTGGGCGCGCCGATCGGCGCGATCATGAACTCCTGGACGTCGACGTTGGAGTCGGCGTGCGCCCCACCGTTGAGGATGTTCATCATCGGCACCGGGAGCAGGTGCGCGTTGGGGCCGCCCAGGTAGCGGAACAGGCTCAGCTCGGCGCTGCCGGCGGCGGCCTTGGCCACGGCCAGGGACACGCCGAGGATGGCGTTCGCGCCCAGCTCGCCCTTGTTGTCCGAGCCGTCGATGTCGATCATCTTCTGGTCGATCAGCCGCTGCTCGCTGGCCTCGTAGCCGATGAGCTGGTCGACGATCTTGTCCTCGATGTTGGCGACGGCCTTCTCGACACCCTTGCCCAGGTAGCGGTCCTTGTCACCGTCGCGCAGCTCGACCGCCTCGAACGCGCCGGTGGAGGCGCCGGACGGCACCGCGGCGCGGGCGATCGTGCCGTCGTCGAGCCCGACCTCGACCTCGACCGTGGGGTTGCCCCGCGAGTCGAGAATCTCCCGGGCGACGATTCCCTCGATGGTTGCCACTGAGTCGCTCCTCGTTTGTGTGGTTCCGGTCCGGTATGGGCCGCGACGGTGCGGCTGAGGCAGGTGTTGAACGCAGCGTATCGGGCGACAGCGCGGCGCGGCGCGTCGCCCGGCGCTTCCGGCGGGACGGTGCGGGTCGGACATTCCCGGATTCTCGGCCCTCAACCGGCAACGGGTTTGCGCGACGTGGACCCGATCGACAAGGCTGGTGGCCATGCCCGCCGCCTCGACCACGTTCCGCGCGCTCGCTCTGTCGGCCATCGCGTCACTCTCGGTCACCGGCTGTCAGGCCCTCGACGACGCCGGTCAGGCGGTCGGGCGGTCGGACCTGGTCAACGACTTCGCCGCCCGGCTGGACCGGGCGCTCGAACTCACCTACTCGGCCGAGTACCAGCTCCCCGGCGGCCGGACCGCCACCATCGCCCAGGCGCAGGACCCGGCCCGGTCGGCGTACACCTGGCCGGGCGGGAAGTTGACCGTCACCGTCGACGCCACCGCCCGCTGCGAGACCGGCACGGGGAAGGCCGTCTGCACGCTGCTCGCCCCGCCCCCGCCGAACGCCCGGCCGTCGGTCGAGCTGTTCACCGAGGCCAAGCGGCGGGGCCTGGTCACCCCGCCGGTGGTGGTCGGGCTGCTCACCGAGGCCGCGCTCGACCCGCAGGCCGTCATCAAGGAGACCGACACCACCCTCGCCGGGCACCACGCCGCCTGCGTGCAGGTCAAGCGCTCGGCCGGCGACTTCACCGCCTGCATGACCACCGAGGGCGTGCTCGGCAGCTTCACCGGCGAGGTGGACGGCACCCCGATGGAGCTGGCGCTCGACCGCTACACCGACACGGTCGACGGGGCGAGCTTCGAGCTGCCGGCCGGCGCGGGCGTCGTGGACCGCCGCACCGGCTCGTGACGGAACACCCCGCGGGCGCGTTCGTGGCGGGGGCACCGCACGACGGCCCGCCGCAGCCCGGTGACCTCGCCCTGGTGCTCGCTGGGCGGAAGCTGCTGACCGGCCCCGACGGCCGCTTCCCGCGCGTCGGCGAGCTGCCCGCCGGCACCGACTGGGTGCCTCTCGGCACGCTCGACGGCGTGCCCGCCTGGGGCGCGGACGCCACCGACGACCAGCCGCCGGAGGGCAGGTGGCGCAGCTGGCGGTCGCTCGCCGCCGCGCTGCCCGCCCCGCTGGCCGACCTGGCCGGCCGGGCGCTTGCCGTGCTCACCTTCCGCCGCACCCACCGCTGGTGCGGGGCGTGCCGGGCCGAGCTGGCCGACGTGCCGGGCGAGCAGTCCCGCCGCTGCCCCGGCTGCGACCTGTACGTGCCGATCCGGCTCTCCGCCGCCGTCCTGGTCGCCATCACCCGCCCCGGGCCGACCGGCGGCCCCGACGAGCTGCTGCTGGTCCGGCACGCGTCCGGGCCGACGGCGCTGTGGGCGCTGGTCGCCGGGTTCGTGGAGGCCGGCGAGTCGCTGGAGGACGCCGCGCGCCGGGAGGTCGGCGAGGAGGTGGGGCTGGGCCTCGGGCGGCTCACCTACTTCGGCAGCCAGCCGTGGGCGCTGTCCGGGCCGGGCGTGCTGCTGGCCGGGTTCACCGCGACCGCCGCCGACACCACCGCCGAGCCGGTCGTCGACGGCCGGGAGCTGACCGAGGCCCGCTGGTTCCCGCTCGACCGGCTGCCGGCGGAGCTGCCGCCCGCGTACTCCATCTCCCGCTGGCTCGTCGACCACGTCGCCGCCCGCCTCGCGGGCTGACCGCCCCGGCGCCGGGGGCCGTCCGGCCCTGACCGCGCCGGCCCGTCCCGACGGATGCTGACCCGGGCGGCCCGCCCACGGTGTGCAATGGCGGGAGGACGAGGTGGGGGCGGTGGCGGTGCGCGCGACCGGAGCGGCACGGGACGAGGGGTGGCTCGCGGCGACCGACGCGGCGGCGCTGACCGTCGCCGACACCCTCGCCGCCCTCGGCGGCGACCCGCAGGGCCTGACCCCCGACGAGGTACGCCGACGGCGCGACCGGGTCGGCCCGAACGCGGTACGCACCCACCGGGTGTCCGCGCTCGCCGTGCTGGCCCGCCAGTTCCGCTCGGCGCTGCTCGGCCTGCTGCTGGCCGCCGCGACGGTCTCGTTCTTCGTCGGCGAGCGCACCGACGCCGTGGTGATCGGGGTGATCCTCGCGGTCAGCGTCGGCCTCGGCTTCGCCAACGAGTACCGCGCGGAGCGGGCCGGCGCGGCCCTGCACGACCGGGTCCGGCACGTCGCGTCGGTGGTGCGCGCCGGCCGGGTGGAGACGGTGGACGTCGTCGACCTGGTCCCCGGCGACGTGGTGCGGATCGGGCTGGGCCAGGTCGTCCCGGCCGACCTGCGGCTGATCGAGGCCCACCGGCTGGAGTGCGACGAGTCGGCGCTCACCGGCGAGTCCACCGCCGCCGTCAAGGACACCGCGCCGGTGCCCGCCGGCACGCCGCCCGACGACCTCGCCTCCTGCGCGCTGATGGGCACCGTGGTGCGGGCCGGCTCGGGCGTCGGCCTGGTCGTCGCCACCGCCGGGCACACCGCGTTCGGCCGGATCGCCGTCGGGCTGGGCACCCGGCACGGCGAGACCGAGTTCCAGCAGGGGCTGCGCCGGTTCTCGCTGCTGCTGGCCCGGGTGGCGGGCGTGCTCACCGCGCTGATCTTCGTGATCAACCTGGTGCTGCACCGGCCGGTCATCGACGCCGTGCTGTTCAGCCTGGCCATCGCCGTCGGCATCACCCCGCAACTGCTGCCCGCGATCGTCACCGCCAGCCTGGCCGCCGGCACCCGCGCGCTGGCCGCCCGGCGGGTGCTGGTCAAGCGCCTGGTCTGCGTGGAGGACCTGGGCAACGTCGAGGTGCTGTTCACCGACAAGACCGGCACGCTGACCGACGGACGGCTCACCCTCGCCGAGGCGCTCGGCCCGGACGGCCAGCCGGTCGGCACCCCGGCACCGCCCGGGGCCGCCGGCCCGCCGGACGCGGCCGACCCGGGCGACGCCACCCACCCGCCCGACGCCGCCGGCCCGCCCGACGCCGCCGGCCCCGGACCGCTGCTCGCCGGGCTGCTGGCCAACGAGGCCGGGCCGGACGGCGCGGACGGCAACCCGCTGGACCGGGCGCTCTGGCAGGCCCCGGCCGCCGCCGCCCAGCCGGTCGACGCGTACCGGCGGGTGGCGGTGCTCCCCTTCGACCACCAGCGCCGCCGGGTCAGCGTCCTCGTCGACGGGCCGCACGGGCGGCTCCTCGTCACCAAGGGCGCGGCCGAGGAACTGCTGGCGCTCTGTGTGGACGTACCGCAGCAGGCGCGGGACGCCCTCGACGCGCGACTGGCCGACGGCGGCCGGGTGGTCGCGGTGGCCAGCCGGCCCGCCCCGGACCTGGCCGGGCTCGACCCGGCCGACGAGCGGGACCTGCGCCTCGCCGGCCTGCTGGTGCTGCGCGACCCGCCGAAGGCCGACGCGGCGGGCACGGTACGCCGGCTCGCCGCCCTCGGCGTCACCGTAAAGGTGATCACCGGCGACCATCCGGCCGTCGCGGTGCGGGTCTGCGAGCAGCTCGGGCTGCCCGTGACCGGGGTGCTCACCGGGGCGGACCTGGCCCGGCTGGACGACGCGGCGCTGCCGGCGGCGATCGAACGGGCCAGCGTGTTCGCCCGGGTCTCGCCCGAGGACAAGGCCCGGCTGGTGCGGGCCCAGCGCACGGCCGGCCGGGACGTGGCGTTCCTCGGCGACGGCGTCAACGACGCGCTCGCCCTGCACGCCGCCGACGTCGGCATCTCCGTCGACACCGGCACCGACGTGGCCCGGGACGCCGCCGACGTGCTGCTGCTCGACAAGGACCTCGACGTGCTCGCCGACGGCGTCACCGAGGGCCGGCGGATCTTCGCCAACACCATCAAGTACGTGCTGATGGGCACGTCGAGCAACTTCGGCAACATGTTCAGCGCGGCCGGGGCGTCGGCGTTCCTGCCGTTCCTGCCGATGCTGCCCGGGCAGATCCTGCTCAACAACCTGATCTACGACCTGAGCCAGATCGCCATCCCCACCGACCGGGTGGACGCCGACCAGCTCGCCCGCCCCGCCCACTGGGACCTGCGGGAGATCCGCCGGTTCATGCTGACCTTCGGGCCGCTCAGCTCGCTGTTCGATTTCCTGGCGTTCGCGCTGCTGCTCGGGGTGCTGCACGCCGGACCGACGGAGTTCCGCACCGGCTGGTTCGTCGAGTCGCTGGCCACCCAGACCCTCGTCGTCTTCGCCATCCGCACCCGGGCCAGCCCGTTCTGGCGCAGCCGGCCCAGCCGACCGCTGCTGGTCGCCGCGCTGGCCGCCGTGGCGGTCGCCTGGCTCATCCCGTACCTGCCGGTCGCCGGGCCGCTCGGGTTCGGCCCGCTGCCGCCGCTGTTCGTGCCGGTGGTGGCGGCGCTGACCGTGGCGTACCTGGGGCTGGTGGAGCTGGCGAAGCGGACCCTGTTCGCCTCCTCGGACCTGCTCCGACCGCCGGGGCGGACCCCCGGCGCGACCGGCCCGCTCGGAGTGCCCGCGCCGCCCGGCCCGCGCCGTTCGCCGGAGGCGACCCGACGGCGGCGCACCCACCGGCGGGCCGGTCGCTTCACCACCCGCTGATGGGGCGCAGGGTGTTAGGAGGGGTCCCCTGTACAACAGAATGCGTTAACAGGGGGCCCTTCCTTACGCGCCCAGCAAAGTGCGGAGGTGGCGTGGGGGCGGGCAGTCGTGGGCGAGCATCGCGTCGTGCCACTCGCGCACCGACACGTCGGCCGGGCGCAGGGCGGCGATCTCCGCGACCTCGCTGTAGCCCACGAAGTAGGTGGAGAGCTGCGTCGAGGTGAGCAGCGCCCGCCGCCACTTGCCGGCCGCCTCGCCCTCCTCCTGGAAGCCCCGGCCCGTCATCAGCGCCATCGCCTCGGCCTCGGACAGGTCGTCGCAGTGCACGAGCTGGTCGAGCAGGGCGTTGATGGTCATCCGCAGCTGCATCTTGAGCTGCTGCAGCCGCACCGGCAGCCCGCCGTAGCCGAGGCCGGCCATCAGCTCCTCGGTGTAGACCGCCCAGCCCTCGACGAACGGGCCGGACCTGGCCAGCGCCCGGACCCGGGTGGGGCCGACGTGCCGGCGGGCGTGGGCGAGCTGGAGGAAGTGGCCCGGCATCGCCTCGTGCACCGTCAGGTTGCGGATCATGTGGTCGTTGTATTCCCGGTAGAACGACTCGACCCGGGCCGCCGACCAGTCGGCCGGGGTCGGCGCGATGCAGTAGAACGTCGGCACTGGCGCGATCTCCAGCGGGCCGGGCGAGTCGCAGTAGGCCACCGCCACGCCCCGGGCGAACTCCGGCATCTCCTGGATCACACACGGGTCGTCGACCAGCGTCACCAGGTCGTGCGCCCGGACGAAGTCCGTCGCCTCGTCGAGGGTGACCGAGGCGAGGTCGACGATCGTCTGGTCGTCGGGGTGCTCGGCGGCCAGCAGGTCGAGCGCCCGGCGCACGGTCTCGTCGTCGGCCGGGCCGCCGACCAGCTCGACGGCCGCCTCGCGCAGCTCGGCGGTGACCCGGTCGAGGTTGGCCCAGGCGCGACGCTGCACCTCGGCGGCGCCCAGCTCGGTGTCGAGGGTGTGCCACAGCCGGGCCTCCCAGCGCCGCCGACCCAGCCTCGGGTCCCGCCCCGGGCCGGCGTCCGCGGCCAGCCCGGCGCGCAGCCACGCCACGAACTCGTCCAGCGCGGCGATCGCGGCCGTGGCGGCGGGCTCCACCCGGTCGTGCAGCCCCGGCTCCTCGGCGAGCAGCCGGGGCACCTCGTCGCGGACCAGCGCCGCCGCGCCGGTGAACTGCCCCACCGCCGTCTCGGCGTGCACCCGGGGCACGTCCCGCAGCGTCGCGCGCGCGGTCGCCAGCGCGTCCGGTACGGCGGCGAGCCGCCCCGCCAGGCTGGTCAGCCGCACGTCGGCCGGGGCGAACGGCCGGGCGAGCAGGGCGTGCAGCAGCGGAGCCGGGTTGTGCCGCAGCGGGTCCCACTCGTGGCTGCGGATCTCGTCGGACTCGAACAGCTCCCGGTCGACCAGGGCGGTGAGCAGCGCGTGGTCGACGCTCTCGTCGGTGTCGAGGGAGTCGGGGTCGATCTCGGAGAGCACGTCTGCCGCGTCCCTCAGCATCGCCTGGTCGGCGGCGACCGCCTCGGCGGAGAGGTCGGGCAGGCGGTCGTCGTAGCGGTGGTCCCCGGCGGAGGTGGCCAACCCGGGCCGGCTCTCCAGCAACGCCTCGACGATCCGCTCGGCGAGCGGCACGAACGCTTCCATGGCCCGAACCCTACCGACCACCCCCGACACCCGCTTCCCGACGAGATCTTGGTACGAAACGGCCCCGCTGGGGGCACTTTCGTACCAAGATTCGCGAGCGGGCCGAGCCGGCCGGACGGGACGGCGGCGGGTCAGGGGCGGGGGGTGGTGCGCTCGGCGGCGCGGATCGCGTCGGCGTACGCCAGGGTGGTGCGGCGCAGCGCCGCCTCCGGGTCCAGGTCGGCGGCCCGGGCCGCCGCCACCGCGGCCAGCAGCTCCGCGCCGAGCCGCGCCTCCGCGTCGACCCCCGCCTCCGCGGCGGCGGCCGGCAGCGGGACCGTCAGGCCCGCGCGCCCGGCGCGGTCGAGGATCTTGGCGGCCAGGGCGAGGGCGGGCAGGCTCGGCGCGATCCCGTCGAGCACGGAGTCGCGGGCCTTCTCCGCCCGCTTGATCCGCTCCCAGTTGGCGGTGATCTCGTCGAGCGTCGTGGCCCGGTCGTCGGCGAAGACGTGCGGGTTGCGCCGGATCATCTTGTCCACCAGGCCGCCGGCCACGTCGTCGACGGTCCACCGCGCGCCGTCGGGCAGCTCCTCGGCCATCCGCGCGTGCAGCAGCACCTGGAGCAGCACGTCGCCCAGCTCCTCGCGCAACGCGTCGGTGTCGTCCGCGCCGATCGCGTCGTACGCCTCGTAGCACTCCTCGATCAGGTAGCCGGCGAGGCTGCGGTGCGTCTGCGCCCGCTTCCATGGGTCGCCGCCCGGCGAGGCCAGCCGGTCCATCACCTCGACCGCGTCGAGCAGCCGGGCGCCCGGCGGGTCCCACGAGCCGTACATCAGCTCCAGCTCGGCCAGGCCCGGCTCGCGGGCCAGCCGCAGGCCCAGCTCCCGGGCCAGCGACTCGTCGCCGGCGGGCCCGGCCAGCCAGACCGCCGCGCCGTGCGCCGCCGCCGCGTGCAGCAGCGCCGGCACCGCCGGGCCGTCGGACACGGTCACCTCGGCGCCCGCCGCGCGCACGGCCGCCGTCAGCTCGCTCTCCGCGCCGGCCAGCACCGGGTTGCCGCGTACGACGTCCCAGGCCGCCGCCGTCAGCAGCCCGACCGGGAGCCGGGGCGAGGTGACCAGCAGGACGATCCGGGCGGTCATGCCCCGGGCGCGACCGGGGCGCTCGACTCCGCCGGGGCCTGCGGGGTGGAGATGTCGGTCACCGGGCCGTTCTGGTTGATGTACGGCAGCGAGTAGAAGACCAGCGACTGGCCGGTGCTGACCACCGACGGGACGCCGACCGGCCGGAACCGGGGGTTGATCGACGCGCCGGCCTTCTCGGCCTCCTGCTGGAGGGCGTTGCTGAGCGCGGTGGCTGCCCGCACGAAGCCGCCCTGGCTGCCGGGGCCGCCGCTCTCCCCGAACGCCTGCCGGACCTGCGCCACGGTCAGGCCGGGCTGGATCGCCCCGGTCTTGGCGATGGCCTGGTAGACGGCCATGACCGCCTCGTCGCTCACCTCGGCCGTGGGCAGCTTCGCGCCGAGCGCGCCGGAGATGTCCACCCACTCGCCCCAGAGCTGGACGTACTCGGTGGAGGCCGGCATCTGGAGCTGCTGCTCCAGCTGCTCCGGCTTGACCTCGTCGGCCACCGTGACGCCCTGCTCGGCCACCACCCGCTTGCCCAGCTCGATGCTGACCAGCAGGTTGAGCACGTCCTGCCGGGTGACCGTGGAGCGCAGCTGCTCCGGCGACGGGGTGGCCCCGCCCTGCCCGGCCTGCGCCCGGATCGCGTCGGCGTACTTGGCCTGGGCTTCGTCGTAGATGTCGTCCACCCGGTCGACGGAGTACTTCGCGTCGCCGACGTACGCGGCGACGTCCGGCGCGGCCTTCCCGCACGCGGCGAGGGAGAGGACACCGAGGGCCGCGACACTGGCGGCGGCGATGAGACGGCGAGCACGCATGACCGTCACTCTCTCATGCGCCCCCACCGGCCGTGACGCCGCCCACCACGCAGTGCCGCCCCGGCCCCGCCGCCCGGCCCTGCCCCCGCCCCCGCTCACCGGGCGCCCGCCCCGGCCGGCTGGGCCACCGGGGCCGGGTCGCCCAGCACGTCCTTCAACAGCTGGGCGCACCACTCCAGCAGCGCCTGGTCGCGCAGCGGCTCGCCGCCGATCCGGCGGGTGCTCGGCCGGGGCACGCTGACCTGGTCGAGCGCCGACTTGTAGACCGAGTCGGGGTGGTAGCGCTTGAGCCGCAGCTGCTTGGAGTCGGGCAGCGGCAGCGGGCCGAACCGGAGGTGCTTGCCCTGCATGCTCACGTCGGTGAGGCCGTAGCGGCGGGCCAGCAGCCGGAACCGGGCGACCGCCACCAGGTTCTGCACCGGGGCGGGCGGCTCGCCGTAGCGGTCCGTCATCTCGGCGACGACCTCGCGCAGCCGGTCGGCGTCTCGGGCCTCGGCGAGCTTGCGGTACATCTCCAGGCGCAGCCGCTCCACGCCGACGTAGTCGTGCGGCAGGTGCGCGTCCACCGGGAGGTCGATCTTGACGTCGGTCTCCTCCTCGGGGCGCTCGCCCTTGAACGCCTGCACCGCCTCGCCGACCATCCGGACGTACAGGTCGAAGCCGACGCCCTCGATGTGGCCGGACTGCTCGCCGCCGAGCAGGTTGCCCGCGCCCCGGATCTCCAGGTCCTTCATCGCCACGTACATGCCCGCGCCCAGCTCGGTGTGCTGGGCGATGGTGGCCAGCCGCTCGTGGGCGTGCTCGGTGAGCGGCTTCTCCGGCGGATAGAGGAAGTACGCGTACGCCCGCTCGCGGCCCCGGCCCACCCGGCCCCGGATCTGGTGCAGCTGGGCCAGGCCAAGCAGGTCGGCGCGCTCCACGATGAGCGTGTTGGCGTTGGGGATGTCGATGCCCGACTCCACGATCGTGGTGCAGACCAGGACGTCGAACTCCTTCTCCCAGAAGCCGACCATGACCTTCTCCAGGGCCTCCTCGCCCATCTGGCCGTGCGCCACCGCGACCCGGGCCTCCGGCACCAGCTCCCGGATCCTCCGCGCCGCCTTCTCGATCGACTCGACCCGGTTGTGCAGGTAGAACACCTGCCCGTCGCGGAGCAGCTCGCGGTGGATGGACGCGGCCACCTGCCGCTCGTCGTGCGCGCCGACGAAGGTGAGCACCGGGTGCCGCTCCTCCGGCGGGGTGGCGATCGTCGACATCTCCCGGATGCCGGTGATCGCCATCTCCAGGGTGCGCGGGATCGGGGTGGCCGACATGCTCAGCACGTCCACGGAGGCGCGCAGCGTCTTGAGGTGCTCCTTGTGCTCGACGCCGAAGCGCTGCTCCTCGTCGACGATGACCAGGCCGAGGGACTTGAACCGGGTCGCCGTCTGGAGCAGCCGGTGGGTGCCGATGACGATGTCGACGGTGCCGTCGCCGACCATCTCCAGCGTCCGCTCGGACTCCTTCGGGGTCTGGAAGCGGGAGAGCTGCCGGATCTGCACGGGGAACTGGCTCATCCGCTCGGCGAACGTGTTGTAGTGCTGCTGCACGAGCAGGGTGGTGGGCACCAGCACGGCCACCTGCTTGCCGTCCTGCACCGCCTTGAACGCCGCCCGCACCGCGATCTCGGTCTTGCCGTACCCGACGTCGCCGCAGATCAGCCGGTCCATCGGGACGGTCTGCTCCATGTCCCGCTTGACCTCCTCGATGGCGGCCAGCTGGTCCGGGGTCTCCTGCCAGGGGAACGCGTCCTCCAGCTCCCGCTGCCACGGGGAGTCCGGGGCGAACGCGTGCCCCTTGGACGCCTTGCGGGCGGCGTAGAGCTGGATGAGCTGGGCGGCGATCTCCCGCACCGCCTTGCGGGCGCGCGCCTTGGACTTCTGCCAGTCCGCGCCGCCCATCTTGTGCAGGGTGGGCTGCTCGCCGCCGACGTACCGGGAGAGCTGGTCGAGCTGGTCGGTGGGGACGAACAGCCGGTCGCCGGGCTGGCCGCGCTTGCTCGCCGCGTACTCGATGACCAGGTATTCCCGGCTCGCGCCGTTGACGGTGCGCTGCACCAGCTCGACGTACCGGCCGATGCCGTGCTGCTCGTGCACCACGTGGTCGCCGGCCTTCAGCTCCAGCGGGTCGATGGTGTTGCGCCGCCGGCTGGGCATCTTGCGCATGTCGCGTGTCGAGGTGCCCCGGCCGCCGGTGACGTCGTTGCCGGTGAGCAGCACGAACCTCGCCGCCTCGGCGACGAAGCCGCCGGTCAGGCCGCCGCAGGTGACCAGCACCTCGCCGGGGGCGGGCGCGGCTGGCACCTGCTCGACGAACCGGGCGCCGAGGCCGGCGTCGCGGATCACCTCGACGGCCCGCTGGGCGGGGCCGTGGCCCTCGAAGACCAGCGCGACCGACCAGCCGTCGCCGGCCCAACGCTTGAGGTCCTCGGCCACCCGGTCGGTCTCGCCGTGGTAGAGCGGGGCCGGCTGGGCGGCCAGGGTCACCGCGATCGCGTCGTCGGGTGTGACGTCGACCTCGTCCGGCGCGTCCTCCCAGGGCTGCCGGGCGGGGGCCGCCGCGTCGGCGTCGGCCAGCCCGAACGGGGCGAGGGTCCACCAGGGCCGGCGCAGGGCGCGGGCGTGCGCGCGTACGTCGGCCAGGGTCTTGAAGGCAGCGGCCCCGAGGTCGACCGGGGCCTGGCCCCCGACGGCCGCCGCGGCCCAGCTGGCCTGGAGGAACTCCTCGGAGGTACGCACCAGGTCGTGCGCCCGGGTGCGGATGCGCTCCGGGTCGCAGAGCAGCACGTGGGTGCCGGGAGGCATGCAGTCGAGCAGCAGCTCCAGGCTCTCGCCGCCGAGCAGCGCCGGGGTCAGCGACTCCATCCCCTCCACGGGGATGCCCTCGGCCAGCTTGTCGAGGATCTCGGCCAGCTCGGGGTGCTCGGCCGCCAGGGCGGCGGCCCGCCGCCGCACGGCCGGGGTGAGCAGCAGCTCCCGGCAGGGCGGGGCCCACAGCAGCCCGGCGGCCTCGATGGTGCGCTGGTCGGCCACGGCGAAGGTGCGGATCTCCTCCACCTCGTCGCCCCAGAACTCGACCCGGGACGGGTGTTCGTCGGTGGGCGGGAAGACGTCGAGGATGCCGCCGCGCACCGCGAACTCGCCGCGCTTGGTGACCAGGTCGACCCGGGCGTACGCCATGTCGGTGAGCCGGCGGGCGACCTCCTCCAGGTCGGCCTCGTCGCCGGCGGCCAGCCGCACCGGCTCCAGGTCGCCGAGGCCCTTGAGCTGAGGCTGGAGCAGCGACCGCACCGGCGCGACGACCACCCGCAGCGGCCCGGTGCGCCCGTGCGCGTCGGCGGCGTCGGGGTGGGCGAGCCGGCGCAGCACGGCCAGCCGCCGGCCGACGGTGTCGGAGCGGGGCGAGAGCCGCTCGTGCGGCAGCGTCTCCCAGGACGGGAAGACGGCGACCTGCTCGGGCGGCAGCAGGCTGCCCAGCGCCGAGGCCAGGTCGTCGGCCTCCCGGCTGGTGGCGGTCACCGCCAGCACGGGCCGCCCCGCGCCCCCGGCGGGCTCGGCGGCGGCTCCCCGGCCGGCGGCCCCCGGGTCGGCGGCGACGGCGGCCACGGCGAACGGGCGCAGCGCCGCCGGGGCGGTCAGGTCCAGCCCGTCGACCTGCGCGGCACCGGAACGGGCCAGGTCACGCGCCCGGGCCAGCCCGGGGTCGGCCAGGGCGGCGGCGAAGAGTCCGGTGAGCAATCTGATCACTTCCCAGTGGCACGGTGACGGCACACGGCGGAGCCCCCGCGCCCGGCGGGGACGGGGGGTCGACAGCACCCCAGCCTATCCCCGCTTGACCGACGACCCGGGCACGTGGTCGAGTCCGGGGCATGACGGGACGGCGGCGGCTGGTCGAGTTGAGCCACGTGATCAGCGATGGCATGACCACGCTGCCCGGCTGGCCGGCGCCCCGGGTCACCGAGTGGCTGACCCGGGAGGCGTCCCGGGCGAACTACGCCCCGGGCACGGAGTTCCAGGTCGGGCGGATCGAGATGATCGCCAACACCGGCACGTACGTGGACACGCCCGCGCACCGGTGGGCCGACGGGGCCGATCTCACCGGCGTCGGGCTGGACCGCCTCGCCGACCTGCCGGGAATCGTGGTCCGGGTGCCCGCCGGCACCCGCGCCGTGGATCGTCCGCTGCTCGCCCCGCACGAGGTGGCGGGGCGGGCGGTGCTGCTGCACACCGGCTGGTCCGCGCACTTCGGCACCGACCGGTACGCCGCCCCCGACGCGCCGTACCTGACCGGGGACGGCGCGGCGTGGCTGGTCGAGGCCGGGGCGACCCTCGTCGGCATCGACTCGATCAACATCGACGACATGAGCCCGGCGGCCCGGGGCGAGCGGCCGGCGCACAGCGGCCTGCTGGCGGCCGGCGTCCCGATCGTGGAGCACCTGACCGGCCTGGACGCGCTGCCGCCGACCGGCTTCCGGTTCACGGCCGCCCCGCCGATGGTGGCGGGAATGGGCACGTTCCCGGTCCGCGCCTTCGCCGTCCTCACCGAATAGGGCACCGAGTTCTCGCCGAATAGGGTGCCGACCGGGAGATCCTGGTGCCAAACGGCCCTTCCGGGGGTCGGGATCTACCAAGATCGACCGGATATCCGAACAGCCGGGAATTCTCGTTTTCCATGACCGGTGCGATGTTCGGAAACCATTCCGTGCCAGCTCGTAACCCGCCCGCTTTCGCGTCGGCGACCTGCTGGAACACGTTCTTCGTAACTTCCGCGTGCGCCGAAGCCCTCGGCGCACGAAGGAGAGTCACGCATGCTCCGTACCGCGCCCTTTCGGGGTCGAGTCCGACTGACGGCCGCACTGTCGGTCGCCGCGCTGACTGGCTGCATCGTCGCCGCCGGCATCGTTCCCGTCTCCGCCTCCGCCACCGAACCTACCGACCAATCGATGAATGCAGAAGAGTTCACCGTCGAGACGCTTCCCGACGGTGGCGCGCGGGTGACCCTGCGGCTCGACGAGCCGCTGCCGGTCCGCGACGCCGTGCCGGAGATCGCCGTCGACGGCCGGGTCGTCGGCCCGGCGAAGGAGTCCCCCGACGGGCTGAGTCTCACCGTGGAGACCAGCGACACCAGCGTCACCGGGGCCGAACGCGTCGACGTCGCCTGGAACGGCCAGGTGCCGGGCGCCACGGCCACCCCGCCGAAGTCGGCAGCCGCGCCGGTCACCCCGAAGGGCCTGCGGCGCAAGCAGCTCTACACCGACCCGGCGCAGCCCGGCCCGTACGCGGTGCAGCGGCTCGACTACGACCTCGGTGACACGGCCGTCACGCTCTCCGGCCTCAGCGACCTGCCCGTCGAGCTCCGCTCCGCGGTCTACGCCCCGGCCGGCGCCAAGGGTGCCCGACCCGTGGTGGTCTTCCTGCACGGCCGCCACTCGGCCTGCTACAACCCCACCACCCGGCAGACCAACAACACCAACTGGCCGTGCGCGTCCGGGTTCATCCCGATCGACAGCTACCTCGGCTACACGGAGACCGCCGAGGCCTTGGCCACCCACGGCTACGTCGTGGTGTCGGTCAGCGCCAACGGCATCAACGCCAAGGACGCCAGCTTCACCGACGACAACGGGGCCTTGGCCCGGGGTCAGCTGGTCATGGACCACCTCGACCTGCTCAAGAAGTGGAACAGCACCGCCGGGCATCCCCTCGCCGGCCGGCTCGACCTGTCCAACGTCGGCCTGATGGGGCACTCCCGGGGCGGCGAGGGCGTGGTCGAGGCCGCGCTGCTCAACAGCGAGACCAAGCACCCGTACGGCATCCGCGCGGTCCTGCCGCTGGCCCCGGTCGACTTCGGCCGCCCGACGCTGCCCGAGGTGCCGATGACGGTGCTGCTGCCGTACTGCGACGGCGACGTCTCCAACCAGCAGGGGCAGCACTTCTACGACGACACCCGCTACTCGGTGCCGGACAACGTGCTCCGCACCTCGCTGATGATCATGGGCGCAAACCACAACTTCTTCAACACCGAGTGGACCCCCGGCGTCTCGATCGCCCCGTCCAACGACGACTGGTCGCCGGCCACCGACGAGGTGTGCGGCAGCGCCAGCCCGTCCCGGTTGACCGCCGCCGAGCAGCGCGCGGTCGGCACCGCGTACCTGGCCGGGTTCTTCCGGCTGGCCCAGGGCGGCGAGACGGCGTTCCTCCCGCTGTTCGACGGCACCAACGGCACCGTGCCGTCGGCCGGTCGCGCCGTCGTGTACGCGCAGGCCCAGCAGCCGGGCGCACGCCGGCTCGACCTCGCCCCGCTGGAGGGCCCGGCCGACGACGTCTCCGTCACCGGCTTCGACCTCGGCGCGTACTGCTACGGCGTGGCGGCCCGGGTCCGCCCCGGCGACACCCCGTGCTCGGCGACCACCGCCACGTCGAAGGTGCCGCACTGGACCCCGGCCACCTTCGCCCCGTCGGTGCCGATCAGCCCGGTGCTGCGCCTGCAGTGGAGCGCCGCCTCGGTCTCGCCTGAGGTGCGGGTGGACCTCGGGCCGGGCGAGGGGAACGTGACCAAGTACGACGCGCTCACCTTCCGGGCGGCGCGCGACGAGACCGCGGCCGGCGACGTCGACCTCGACGTCACCGTGGTCGACCGCAGGGGCGCGACCGCGACGGTACGGGTCGGCGACGTCAGCCCGGCCCTCACCCCGTTCCCGTCGTCGGCCAACACCACGAACGGGATCAGCCGGCTCGGCAAGACCTGGCTGCGTACCGTCCGGCTGCCGCTGGACGCGCTGACCGGGGTGGACCTGCACAGCGTCCGTACCGTCTCGGTGCGGCCGGCGACCGTGACCGGCGGGGTCTACCTGTCCGACCTCGCGCTGGACAGCCCCGGGGTCGGCGGCGGCGTGGCCACCTCGGCGGTGGCGGTCGACCTCGCCGACGCCACGGTGGCGGAGGGCGACGGACCCGGCGTCGCGACCATGCGGCTGAGGCTGGGCGGCAAGCTCAAGCAGGCGGCGACGGTCCAGGTGCAGACGGCGGCGAGCGGCTCGGCGTCGGCCGGGCAGGTGCCGGCGCTGGCGTTCCCGGTCACCATCCCGAAGGGGGCGACCAGCGCGACGATCGAGGTGCCGCTGGCCGGCAACACGGCCGCCAACACCGCCTCGCTGCGCTACAAGATCACCATCTCGGCCCCGGTCGGCGCGGTGATCGGCGACGGCTTCGCCTGGCTGACCGTCCTCGACGACGACCCGGCCTGACCGTGACGTCCTCCGGTGGGTGCGTGGAGCTGTCGCCCCCACCGGAGGACCCACCCCCGCCCCGCCCGCGCCCTGCCGCCCGCCAGCGGCGGTCAGTAGCGCACGCTGATCCGCCGCTCGACGGCGTCGACGACGACCTCGCCCCCGTACGGGACGATCTGCTGCGGGTCGGTGTGGCCGAGGTCGACGTCGAAGACGACCACCGCGTCCGGGGCGTACTCGGCGAGCGCCCGGGTCACCGCCGCCCGCTGCGCATCGGCGTACGCCCGGCGCTCCTCCACCGTGTGCGGGCGGTCGAAGTCCCACGCCTTGGCCCGGCCGACGAGCACCGCCGGGAAGCCCGCGAGCAGCCCCCGCTCCCCCAGGTTGCGCAGGATCCGGTACACCTCGGTGGCCGACGGCAGCTCCTCCGAGGTCTCGACGATCAGCACCTCGCCCGCGTGGTCGGCGACCCGGCCGACCCGGTCGGCGGCCAGCAGCCAGTGCAGGATCTCCAGGTTGCCGCCCCAGGTCCGGCCCCGCACGACCCGCGCCGGCCCCTGCCAGTGCCAGCCGCCGCCGGGGAACATGGGCGGCTCGGCGGCGAGGGTGGCCGGGTCGCGCCAGTCGTTCGGCTGGTCGCCCCACTCGGGGGCCGGCGCGAGGTCGTACCAGCCGGGGGTGAACAGGGCGGCGCGCAGCGAGTCGGCCGTCACCGGGTGCAGCGCGCCGGGCCGGCCGAGGTGCACCAGCACGGACCCGCCGTGGTACGCGACGATCCCGAGCCGGTGGAGGTGGTTGAGCAGGTTGGTGTTGTCCGAGTAGCCGAAGTACGGCTTCGGGTTGGCCCGCAGCACGGCGTCGTCCAGGTGCGGGGTGACCGTGATCAGGTCGTCCCCGCCGACCGTGGCGAGCACGGCGGTGACCGTCGGGTCGGCGAAGGCGGCGGTGACGTCCCGGGCCCGATCGCGCGGGTCCGCGCCCAGTGCTCGGGTGGTCGGGTACTCGACCGGTTCCAGGCCGAACTCCTCGCGCAGCCGGCGCAGGCCCAGCTCGTACACGTGGGGGAAGACCGCCGGCAGCCCGGCGGAGGGCGACACGACCGCGACCCGGTCGCCGGGCCGGGGCTTCGGCGGATAACGCAGCGACTCCATGATCGGACGCTACCGGCCGCCACCACCGCTTTTCGCCTCCGCGACGGCGGGGACGGCGAACCACCGCAATCCGCGCATCTTGCCCCTAGGCTGGCCGTGTGGACGAGGAGCCGGACATCCCGGTGCGCGCGTGGCTGCCCCGCGCCGCCGCACTGCTGCTCGGCACCCTGGTCCTGGCGACGGGGTTCATCGCCGCCTACGTGGGGGCGCTGCACGACCCGACCCCGCGCGACGTGCCGGTCGGGGTGGTCCTCGGCGACCAGCGCGCCCAGGCGGTCATGGCCGCCGTGCGCCGCGAGACCGACAAGATCGAGCCCGTCGAGTACGACGATCCGGCCGCCGCCGACGACGGGCTCACCGGCCGCGAGGTGTACGGCGTGCTCACCTCCACCCCCGAGGGCGGGCTGCTCCTCACCACCGCCAGCGCCGCCGCGCCGGCCGCCACCGAGGTGGTCGACCAGGTGTTCGCCGAGGCCGCCCGGCGGGGCGACCTGCCGCTGACGGTCACCGACGAGGTGCCGGTGGAGCAGAGCGACCCGCGCGGTCTCGTCCCGTTCTACCTCGCGGTCGGGTACGTCCTCGGCGGCTACCTCGCCGCCACCGCGCTGGGCCTGCGCACCGGCACCGCGCCCCGCAGCCTCGCCCGCGCCGGGCTGCGCATCGCCGCGTTCGCGGCGTACGCGGTGGTGCTCGGCGTGGCGGGCGCGCTCGTCGTCGGCCCGGTGCTGGACGTCTGGCACCACGACGTGCCGGCGGTGGCGGCGGTCGGCGCGCTGGCCGTCTTCGCCGCCGCCATGATCGCCTCCGCCGTGCAGGGCTGGCTGGGGCTGCTCGGCACCGGGCTCGTCATCCTGCTGCTGGTGGTGCTCGGCAACCCGGGCTCCGGCGGAATCTACGCCCCCGAGTTCCTGCCCACCTGGCTGCGCGGGATGCACCGGTGGAACGTGCCCGGGCTCACCACCGACCTGATCAAGTCGGCGGTGTACTTCGACCGCCGGTCGATGGGCTGGCCGCTGGCCGGGCTCGCCCTGTGGGTGGCGGTCGGCGTCGTGGGATTGCTCACGGCCGCCCTGGTCCGGGGCCGGCGCGCCGCCGCCCGCCACCCGGCCGACACGCCTCCCACCAGCGACGATGCGCCCCCCGCCGGGTGAAGGTGTTAGCAGGGGCACCCTGTACAACAAAAAGCGATAACAAGGGGCCCTTCCTTTCGAAGGGGGCGGCGCGGATACGATCCAGGGAGTCGGACAGCGCTGTCCTTCGTCCCCGGCGTAAGGAGCGCACCCGTGACCGACCAGCACGACCACGACGGCCCGGACGCCGCACTGCGGGCCGACATCCGCCGCCTCGGCACGCTGCTCGGGCAGACCCTCGCCCGGCAGGAGGGCCGCCCGCTGCTCGACCTGGTCGAGGAGATCCGGGCCCAGGTCCGTTCCGACGCCCCGGCCGCCGCGCAGCGCCTCGGTGGGCTCGACGTGACCACCGGCACGAAGCTCGCCCGCGCCTTCTCCACCTACTTCCACCTGGCCAACATCACCGAGCAGGTGCACCGGGCCCGCGACCTGCGCCGCCGCCGGGCGGTCCAGGGCGGCTGGCTGGACCAGGCGGCCAAGATGATCGCCGAGCGCGGGGTGCCCGCCGAGGAGATCGCGGCGGCGGCCCGCCGGCTCGCCGTACGCCCGGTCTTCACCGCCCACCCGACCGAGGCGGCCCGCCGGTCGATCCTGTCGAAGCTGCGCGCCGTCGCCGACGAGCTGGACGCCGAGACCGCCAACGCGATCCTCTACGGAGCCAGCGACGAGGGGCCGGCCAACCGCCGCCTGGCCGAGCTGCTGGACCTGATGTGGCAGACCGACGAGCTGCGGCTCGACCGGCCGGACCCGACCGACGAGGCCCGCAACGCCATCTACTACCTGCGTGATCTCTACGCCGAGGCCGCCCCGCAGGTGCTCGACGACTTCGCCGACACGCTGCGCACCCTCGGCGTGGAGACGTCCCCGACGGCCCGCCCGCTGACGTTCGGCACCTGGATCGGCGGCGACCGCGACGGCAACCCGTTCGTCACCCCGCAGGTCACCGGCGAGGTGCTGCGCATCCAGCACGAGCACGGCATCGCGGCCACCGAGGCGGCGATGGAGCACCTGATCAACGAGGTGTCCGTGTCCCGCCGGCTGCGCGGGGTGTCGCTGGACCTGTCGGCCAGCCTCGCCGCGGACCTGGACGCGCTGCCCGAGGTGGCCCCCCGGTTCCGCCGGGTCAACGCCGAGGAGCCCTACCGGCTGAAGGCCCGGTGCGTGAAGGCGAAGCTGGCCAACACCCGGGAGCGGCTGCGCCGGGGCACCCCGCACGTGCCGGGGCGCGACTACCAGGGCGCGGCGGAGCTGATCGCCGACCTGGAGCTGCTGCGCGCCTCGCTGGCTCGCAACGCCGGCCAGCTCACCGCCGTGGGCCGGCTCGCCTCCACCATCCGCACGGTGTCGGCGTTCGGCCTGCACCTGGCGACGATGGACGTGCGGGAGCACGCCGAGAAGCACCACGAGGTGCTCACCCAGCTCTACGGGGCCGTCGGCGAGGTGTCCGACTACCCCTCGCTGACCCGCCTGGAGCGCACCAAGCTGCTCGCCGACGAGCTGACCGGCCGCCGGCCCCTGTCGACGCTGGACACGCCGCTGACCGAGAGCGCGCGCAAGACGTTCGACGTGTTCTCCACCATCCGCGAGGCGCAGGACCGGTTCGGCTCCGAGGTCATCGAGTCGTACATCATCTCGATGACCCTCGGCGTCGACGACGTGCTCGCGGCGGTCGTGCTGGCCCGCGAGGCCGGGCTGGTCGACGTGCACAGCGGCCGGGCCCGGATCGGCTTCGTGCCGCTGCTGGAGACCCCCGCCGAGCTGAACGCCGGCGGCGAGCTGCTCGACGAGCTGCTGTCGCTGCCGGCCTACCGGTCGCTGGTGGCGGCCCGGGGCGACGTGCAGGAGGTGATGCTGGGCTACTCCGACTCCAACAAGGAGGCGGGCATCACCACCAGCCAGTGGTCGATCCACCGGGCGCAGCGGGCGCTGCGGGACGTGGCCGCCCGGCACGGCGTGCACCTGCGGCTGTTCCACGGCCGGGGCGGCACCGTCGGGCGCGGCGGCGGCCCCACCCACGAGGCGATCCTGGCCCAGCCGTACGGCACCCTCGACGGCGCGATCAAGGTCACCGAGCAGGGCGAGGTCATCTCCGACAAGTACACGCTGCCGGCGCTGGCCCGGGAGAACCTGGAGCTGACCATGGCCGCCGTGCTCCAGGCGACCCTGCTGCACACCGCGCCCCGGCAGCCGGCCGAACAGCTGGAGCGCTGGGACGCGTCGATGGACGTGATCTCCGACGCGGCGTTCCGGTCGTACCGGTCGCTGGTGGAGGACCCGGACCTGCCGGCGTACTTCTGGGCGTCCACCCCCACCGAGCTGCTCGGCGCGCTGAACATCGGCTCCCGCCCGGCGAAGCGGCCCAACACCGGGGCCGGCCTGTCCGGCCTGCGGGCCATCCCGTGGGTGTTCGGCTGGACGCAGACCCGGCAGATCGTCCCCGGCTGGTTCGGGGTCGGCTCGGGGCTGGCGGCGGCGCGCGAGGCCGGGCTGGAGGACGTGCTGGCCGAGATGCACCGCAACTGGCACTTCTTCCGCACGTTCCTGTCGAACGTCGAGATGATGCTGACCAAGACCGACCTCAGCATCGCCCGCCGGTACGTGGAGACCCTCGTGCCGAAGAAGCTGCACCCGATCTTCGCCAAGATCGAGCAGGAGTACGAGCTGACCAAGCGGGAGGTGCTGGCGGTCACCGCCTCGCCGGCCCTGCTGGAGAACTCGCCGGTGCTCCAGCGCACCCTCGCGGTGCGCGACACCTACCTGGAGCCGCTGCACCACCTCCAGGTGGCGCTGCTTCAGCAGTACCGCGACTCCGGCGCGGCGGGCCGGGCGGTGGCCACGGCCCCGGGCGGGCGGCGGGCCCCGAGCGACGGCACGGCGCTGGAGCGGGCGCTGCTCACCACGGTCAACGGCATCGCCGCCGGCATGCGCAACACCGGCTGAGGTGTAAGGAAGGGCCCCCTGTTAACGCATTCCGCATAGCAGGGGGCCCTTCTTAACGCCCGCCGGCAGGCGGGCCCGACCCCTCGGAAGCGGGCCCTCGGGAGCGGCGTCAGAAGTCGCCGCCGCCGAAGTCGCCGCCACCGAAATCGCCGCCGCCGAAATCGCCGCCGCCGAAGTCACCACCGCCCGAGAAGTCGCCGGCGGTGCCGAAATCGCCGC
This sequence comes from Micromonospora sp. DH13, assembly GCF_020873825.1. NCBI lineage: Bacteria > Bacillati > Actinomycetota > Actinomycetes > Micromonosporales > Micromonosporaceae > Micromonospora > Micromonospora sp. DH13. The sequence continues at coordinate 22,666 of NZ_JAHWGR010000016.1, read as the reverse complement.
CGCCGAAGTCACCACCGAAGTCCGCGCCGTCGCCGAAGCCCTCCTGGTAGCCGGCCTCGTACCCGGGGTCGGCGAACGCCGGGGAGAACAGCGCGTCGGCGATCAGCATGCCGCCGAGCACCCCCGCGCCCGCGCCGAGCGCCGTCTTCCACCACGGGGTGGAGTACCAGCCGGCCGGCACGGGGCGGCCCTGGTAGCGGCCGCCGGGGTAGTAGTAGGGCGTGCCCTGGCCGGGCTGCGGGCCGGCCCGGAACGTCTGCCCCTGCACGTTGACCTCGCGCTCGCGGGTGAGCTGGCCGGTGCCCTCGGCGGAGGCCAGCGGCGGCAGCTCGGGCCCGGGGTCGATGCCGAGCGCGATACGGGCCGCGCGGGCGTACGCCAGCCCTTCGAGGGCGGTCTCCCGGGCCAGCCGGTACTGGTGGACGGTGCGGGCCTGCTCCAGCTGGCTGCCCGCCGCGTTGTACCGCTCACCGGCGTCGACGAGGGCCTGCCGCACGGCCGGGGAGTCGCCGTGCAGGTTCATCACCTGGCCGCCGAGGCGCTCGTACCAGCGCTGGGCGTCGGCGCGCACGTCGGCCAGGCTGCGCGCCTCACGGGCCGCGCTCTCCCGGCGCCACCAGACGAAACCGCCGACGAGCAGCGCCACGAGGATGACCGCGAGCAGAATTTCCATGCCTTGAAAAGTACCCGGGGCGCGCCCGTCGTACGCGTTTGGCAAGCTCTGGTGATGAGCTTCTCGACGCTGGCCGTGGTGGTGCTCTGTCTGGGCGCGGGCGGCGCCTTGGGTTGGTTCGCGGCCCGGTCCCGGTCGGCGGCCGACCTCGCCCGGCTGGAGGCCACCCTGACCGCGACCCGGGAGGGCGAGGGGCGGCTGGAGCAGTCGATGCGGGCGCTGAGCTACGAGGCGACGGCGCAGTCGCAGGAGGCGGTGGCCCGGGCGGTGGCGCCGCTGCACGAGACGCTGCGCCGCTACGAGTCCCGGGTCGCCGAGCTGGAGCACGCGCGGGTCGACGCGTACGCCGAGCTGCGCGAGCAGGTGCGGGCGATGGGCGCGGTCTCCGGCGAGCTGCGCACCGAGACCAAGCAGCTCGTGGCGGCCCTGCGCGCGCCGCAGGTGCGGGGGCGCTGGGGCGAGCACCAGCTCCGCCGCATCGTCGAGGCCGCCGGCCTGCTGGAGCACTGCGACTTCGACGAGCAGGTCACCGCCGCGACGGACCACCAGGGGGTACGCCCCGACCTGGTGGTCCGGCTGCACGGTGGCCGCTCGGTGGTGGTGGACGCGAAGGCGCCCTTCGACGCGTACCTGACGGCGATGGAGGCCCGCGACGAGCGGGGGCGGGACACTCACCTCGACGCGCACGCGCGGCACCTGCGGGCGCACGTCGACGCGTTGGCGGCGAAGACGTACTGGGCGGCGTTCGACCAGACCCCGGAGTTCGTGGTGCTATTCGTGCCGGCCGACCCGTTCCTCGACGTGGCGTTGCAGCGCGACCCGACGCTGCTGGAGCACGCGTTCGCCCGCAACGTGGTGCTGGCCACCCCGGCGACCCTGGTGGCGCTGCTGCGCACGGTGGCGTACTCGTGGCGACAGGAGGCGCTGGCCCGCAACGCGGTGGCGGTGCACTCGCTGGCCCGCGAGCTGTACGGGCGGCTGTCCACGCTGGGCGACCACGTGGGCAAGCTGGGGGCGTCGCTGGGCGGGGCGGTGACCGCGTACAACAGGGCGGTCGGCTCGCTGGAGGCACGGGTGCTGGTCAGCGCCCGCAAGCTCGCCGAGCTGGGCGTGTCGGACCGGGAGCTGGCCGCGCCGCCGCAGGTGGAGGTGGCACCTCGGCAGCCGCAGTCCCCCGAGTTGCTCGGCGGGGCCGACGGGCCTGACCTGCGGCTCGACCGCCTGACCGGGCCGTCCCCAGTGGACCCGTCGACCCGGCCTCGATAGCAGCACACATGTGACAATGCGCGCCTATGCATGTCACGAAGTGGTCACAACGTACCGGCCGGTAGTGACACCAGCCACAGCCAGCACAAAGGATTTCGCTCACGCGCGCCCTGTGACTTCAGGGCCCTGTTCTCTGGAGGAAAAGAGAACGTGAGCAGACCCCGAAACCTGAGCCGGCGCACCTCCGCCGGGCTCTTCGCGTCGGTCGTGGCCGCCGGCGCCATGACCGGCGTCGGTGGCGCCGCGACCGCGAGCGCCGCCCCCACCACCGACACGGAGGCTCCGCAGGCCACCGCCGTGGAGACGCTGGGCGCACACGACGCCAAACTGCTGAGCGAGGCCGAGGCGAAGCACGCCAAGACCGTCACCCTGATCGTCGCCACCGACAAGGGCGAGGCGAAGGACGTCGCGGACGCGGTGCGGCAGCTCGGCGGCACGGTGAGCCGGCGCTTCGACTCCATCGGCTACGTCCTGGCGAAGGTCCCCACCGCCAAGGTGCTCAAGGCCGCCACGCTCCCCGGCGTCGCCGCGGTCGACCTCGACGAGACCATCCAGCTCCCCGACCCGGCCCCGGAGGCCGCGCCGGCCGGCGCGAAGGTCGCCGCGCAGGGCGAGACCCTCGCCGGGCCGGGCGTCGACACCGGCGCGGTGAACCCGTACATGCCGACCAACGAGACCGGCGCGGAGGCGTTCAAGGCCGCGCACCCGGCGTGGGACGGCCGCGGCGTCACCATCGGCATCATGGACTCCGGTGTGGACCTCGACCACCCGGCGCTCCAGACCACCACCACCGGCGAGCGCAAGATCGTGGACTGGGTGACCGCCACGGACCCGCTGGAGGACGCCACCTGGCGCGCGATGATCACCGAGGTCGCCGGCCCGAGCTTCACCGCGGGCGGCGCGACGTGGACGGCTCCGGCCGGCAGCTACCGGTTCAACCTCTTCCGCGAGTCGATCACGGCGGGCAGCGACCCGGAGGGCGACGTCAACCGCGACGGCGACACCACCGACACCTTCGGCATCCTCTACGACGCCACGACCCACGACATCCGGGTCGACGCCAACGGCAACCGGGACTTCACCGACGACCCGGTGATGCGCCCGTACAAGGAGAACTTCCAGGTCGGGCACTTCGGCACGGACAATCCGGCCACCGCGGTCCGCGAGCAGATCCCGTTCGTCGTCGAATACCGCGAGGACGTCGACACGACGCCGGTCGGCGGCCCCGGCCTGGTCGACTACGTCAACATCGGCATCGTCGAGTCGACCCACGGCACGCACGTCGCCGGCATCACCGCCGCCAACGACATGCTGGGCAACAGCGCGTTCGACGGGGCGGCCCCCGGCGCGAAGCTGGTCTCGGCCCGCGCCTGCTCCTGGGGCGGCGGCTGCACCGCCGCGGCGCTCACCACCGGCATGGCCGACCTGGTGATCAACCGCAGGGTCGACGTGGTCAACATGTCGATCGGCGGCCTGCCGGCGCTCAACGACGGCTCGAACGCCCGCTCCCAGCTCTACAACGAGCTGATCAACACGTACGGCGTGCAGCTGTTCATCTCGGCCGGCAACTCCGGCCCCGGGCTGAACACCGTCGGCGACCCGTCGGTGGCCGACAACGTGGTCAGCGTCGCGGCGAGCATCAGCAAGGACACCTGGCTGGGCAACTACGGCTCGGTCGTGGCCAAGGACAACGCCCTGTTCAACTTCTCCTCGCGCGGCCCGCGTGAGGACGGCGGCTTCAAGCCGAACATCGCGGCCCCCGGCTCGGCGATCTCCACCGCGCCGACCTGGCAGGCCGGCAACCCCGTCCCCGAGGCCGGCTACCCGCTGCCGCCGGGCTACCAGATGCTCAACGGCACCTCGATGGCGTCCCCGCAGGCCGCCGGTGCCGCCGCGCTGCTGCTGTCGGCCGCCAAGGCAACCGACAAGGGGGTCACCCCGGCCGCGCTGCGCCGGGCCGTCTACACCTCGGCCAAGCCCATCGCGGGCGTCGCGACGTACGCGCAGGGCTACGGCATGTTCGACGTGCCGGGCGCGTGGGCGCTGCTGGCCAAGGGCGTGCAGACCCGGTCGTACGTCTCCGACGCGCCCGTCTGCACCGAACTGTCGGCGAACCTGACCCGGTACGACAAGGCCACCGGCGCCTTCGTGCCGAACCCGCACCGGGGCACCGGCGTCTACAACCGCTGCGCCGTGGCGCAGGGCGGGCAGCCGCTGAAGAAGTCCAAGACGTACGAGGTGAAGGTCACCCGCACCAGCGGCCCGAACAAGAGCCTGCTGCACACCGTGACGCTGCGCGGCAACGACGGCACCTTCAGCGCGCAGAAGCAGGTGTGGCTGCCGCTGAACAAAACCCTCACCATTCCCGTGAAGGCCAAGCCGAAGACCGCCGGGGCGCACGGCGCGCTCCTGGTGATCGACGATCCGGCCACCTCGGTGGTCGACTTCGAGGTCTCCACCGTCGTGGTGGCCGCCACCGACGTGGCGAAGCCGGCGTACTCCTTCTCGGCCGGTGGCTCGGTCGAGCGCAACAGCTCCACCTCGTACTTCGTGACGGTGCCGGCGGGCGCCGGCGCGATCCAGGTCAACCTGTCCGGCATCGCCACCGGCTCGCAGACCCGGTTCATCGCGATCAACCCGTACGGCGTGCCGGTGGAGAGCACCGCGAGCACCGCCTGCTACACCAACTTCTCCGACGCCGCCGCCTGCAAGCCGCAGGAGCGGGACTACCAGAAGCCGATCGCCGGGGTCTGGGAGTTCGAGGTGGAGTCGCGGCGCACCTCGCCCGCGCTGGACAACCCGTACCAGCTCCAGGTGCGGGTGCAGGGCGTCACCGTCTCGCCGGCCGTGGTCGAGCTGCCGTCGGTCACCGCCGGCGCACCGACCGAGGTCACCTGGTCCCTGGCCAACACCTTCGGCCCGGTCTCGGTGACCGGTCAGGGTGGCCCGCTGGCCAGCGTGCACGCCGAGCGGCCGACGATCGCCGAGGGCGCGCAGCAGGAATACCTGGTCGAGGTGCCGGCCGGCGCGGCCAGCTTCACGGCCCGCATCGGCAACACCGCCGACCTGGGGGCCGACCTGGACCTGTTCGTCTTCCGGGGCACCACCGAGGTCGGCCGCTCGGCCGACGGCGACTCGGAGGAGGCGGTGACGCTGACCAACCCGCCGGCCGGCACCTACCGCGTCCTGGTCGACGGGTACGCCGTCGACGGGCCGGGCACCAGCACCGCCTACGACTACCGGGACTCGTTCTCGGCTGCGTCGCTGGGCACGCTGACCGCTCCGGCCACCCCGCTCTCCCTGGCCAACGGCGCCACCGCCACCCTCACCGGCACGGTGACCGCCCAGTCCGCCCCGGCCGCCGGTCGGGCGCTCTACGGCGACCTGGCCGTCACCACCACCGAGGGCGCGGTCGTCGGCCGCGGCTCGGTCGCGATCGGCGCCGTCAACTGATCCGCGCCGCCTGACCACCTTCCGCCTCACCACAGGAGCCCGTCCCCGCCCCGCGGGGGCGGGCTCCTGCCGGCACCGGGCCGGGCCCGGCCGCCGTCAGGACTTGCGGGCGGACTCCACGACGAACGGGATGCCCTGCTGGCAGGTGGTGAGCAGGTCGGGCTTGGCCCGCCCCGTGACCTCGACCTTGGCGCCGGCGGTGAGCACGTCGGCGGGGCCGCCGATGAGCTGGTAGCCGTCCAGCAGGCGGCAGCCGGGCTCCACGCCCGCCTCGACGGTGCCGGTGAGCGTGGTGGCCCCGACGCCCGGCGGGACGCTGGGGTTGCCCGGCTTCGGCGGGAGGCTCGGGCGGCCCGGGGGCACCGAACCGGACGGCGCGGACGGGTCGACCGGGTCGGCGCTGGGCGCGTCGGTCACCGCGGCTCCTCCGGAGGGGCTGGGGGCGGCGCTGCCGTCACCGGTGCCCTGGCCGCCGCAGGCGCTCAGGGCCGCGCAGGTGACCAGCGCGGCGACGATGGTCCGAGGAGTCTTCATACCGATCAGACGCTTCCCGCCGCCGATCCGTTCCCGCCCTGGCGGCGCGGGCCGGTCAGGCGCGGGCCGAGGCGGCGGCCTTCATGTCGCGCTTGAGCTCCTGCGGCAGCGAGAAGGTCAGCCGCTCGTTGGCGGTGACCACCTCGTCGACGTCGGTGAAGCCCCGCGCGGCGAGGTGCGCCAGGACCTCCTGGACCAGCTCGTCGGGGACGCTGGCCCCGGAGGTCAGGCCCACCGTGCGGGCCCCCTCCAGCCAGGCGTCGTCGATCTCGTGGGCGAAGTCGACGAGGTGGCCGGCGCGGGCCCCGGCGTCCAGGGCGACCTCGACCAGCCGGACCGAGTTCGAGGAGTTGCGCGAGCCGACGACGAGCACCACGTCGCAGTCGGGGGCGATCTCCTTCACCACGTGCTGGCGGTTGGAGGTGGCGTAGCAGATGTCGTCGCTGGGCGGCGACTGGAGCAGCGGCAGCCGGGACTTGAGCCGGGCAACCGTCTCCAGCGTCTCGTCGACCGACAGCGTCGTCTGGGAGAGCCACACCACCTTGCTCGGGTCCCGCACGGTGACCTTGTCGGCGTCGTCCGGGCCGTCGACGAGCTGGATGTGCGCGGGGGCCTCACCGGCGGTGCCGATGACCTCCTCGTGCCCCTCGTGGCCGATCAGCAGGATGTCGTAGTCCTCGGCGGCGAACCGCTTGGCCTCCTGGTGCACCTTCGTCACCAGCGGGCACGTGGCGTCGATCGCCTTGAGCGAGCGGGCCTTCGCCTGCTCGTAGACCTCCGGGGCGACGCCGTGGGCAGAGAAGATCACGGTGGCCCCCTCGGGCACCTCCTCGTTCTCCTCCACGAAGATCGCGCCCTTGGCCTCCAGGGTCTGCACCACGTGCTTGTTGTGCACGATCTGCTTGCGCACGTAGATCGGGGCGCCGTAGAGCTTGAGCGCCTCCTCGACGGTCTGCACCGCCCGGTCGACGCCCGCGCAGTAGCCGCGGGGCTTGGCCAGGAGCACGCGCTTGCCGGTCCGGGGAGTCGTCTCAGCCTGAGTCACCCGCCCATCGTACTGCCGCCCCGACAGGCGGCACCGGCTGCGCGGGCCGCCCTCCCGGCGTCCGTAGGGTGGGGGCGTGAGTGCGGATGAGAGCGGACGCAGCAGCTCCGACGAGCCGTGGCCGGTGCGGGTCGTCAGCCAGAAGGTGGGCGCGTGGATCGCCCGGCTCGGCTGGGTGTGGGTCGACGGGCAGGTGGCGCAGATCAGCCGCCGCCCCGGGGCGAGCACGGTCTTCCTCACCCTGCGCGACCCGTCGGCCGACCTGAGCCTCACGGTCACCACCAACCGGGACGTCCTCGACGCCGGGGCCCCCGAGCTGCGCGAGGGCGCCCGGGTGGTGCTGCACGCCAAGCCCGAGTTCTACGCCGCCCGGGGCACGCTGAGCCTGCGCGCCGACGAGATCCGCCAGGTGGGCCTCGGCGAGCTGCTGGCCCGGCTGGAGAAGCTCAAGAAGCTGCTGGCCGCCGAGGGGCTGTTCGACCGGGCCCGCAAGCGCCGGCTGCCGTTCCTGCCGGGCCGGATCGGGCTGATCACCGGCCGCGCCTCGGCCGCCGAGCGGGACGTGCTGACCAACGCCCGGCGGCGCTGGCCGGCGGTCGAGTTCCGCACGGTCAACGTGGCCGTGCAGGGGCCGGGCGCGGTGCCGCAGATCGTCGACGCGCTGAAGGTGCTCGACGCCGACCCGACCGTCGACGTGATCGTCATCGCCCGGGGCGGCGGCGGCATCGAGGACCTGCTGCCGTTCTCCGACGAGGCGCTGTGCCGGGCGGTCTTCGCCTGCCGTACGCCGGTGGTCAGCGCCATCGGCCACGAGACGGACGCGCCGCTGGTCGACTACGTCGCCGACGTGCGGGCCTCCACCCCGACGGACGCCGCGAAGCGGGTCGTGCCCGACCTGGCCGAGGAGCTGCGCCTGATCCGGCAGGCCCGGCAGCGGGTCGAACGCGCGGTCCGCAACCTGGTCGACCGGGAGGCGCACCGCCTCGACGGGCTGCGGTCCCGGCCGGTGCTGGCCCGGCCGCAGGTGATGGTGGAGCAGCGGGCCGCCGACGTGACCGCGCTGCGCCAGCGGGCGGGGCGCACCCTGCACCACCGGCTCGGCGCGGCCCAGGACGAGCTGCGGCACACCCTGGCCCGGCTGCGCGCCCTGTCCCCCGCCGCGACCCTGGAGCGGGGCTACGCGATCGTCCAGCGCGCCGACGGCCAGGTGGTGCGGGCGGCCGGCGAGGTGGGCCGGGGCGATGCGCTGCGCGTCCGCCTCGCCGAGGGCGAGCTGGCCGCCACGGTCGACGGCTGAGCCGCGCGTGACCGCGGGGCGGGATGTGCTGGGATGGGACGGATGACTGACGAGAAGAACGCCGGGCCGGACGAGCGGCTCAGCTACGAGCAGGCCCGCGCCGAGCTGGCCACGGTGGTGGAACGGCTGGAGACGGGCGGCACCTCGCTGGAGGAGTCGCTGGCGTTGTGGGAGCGCGGCGAGAAGCTGGCCGAGGTCTGCCAGCACTGGCTCGACGGCGCGCGGGCCCGCATCGACGCGGCCCGGCGGCAGCCGGACGCCTGAGGCGGACGTGGCTGCGGGGCGGCGCTGCCGCCGCCCCGGCACACCCGTCAGTTGAACAGGTTGTACAGCTCCTTCGGGGCCTCGACGACCTGGTCGGCCGGCGGGCGCTGGGCGGCGGTCGCCGCGCCGTAGTCGGCGTACGTGATCCGGATGTCCTGGGCCTTGTTCTGCCCGGACGCCGGGATCTGCACGACCAGTTCGCTGAGCCGGCCCTGCGGGTCCAGCTTGGCGGTGAACGGCACGGACTGGGCCTGCTGCCCGAGCGCCTTGATCAGCTCGGCGTTCAGCGAGCCGGCCTCGGCGGCCTTCGTCACGTCGATGGTGCCCGCGTACGCGCCCTCACCGGTCTGCCGCACCTCGGTGACGCCCTGGGTCAGCACCTCGCTGCCCGCCGGGTCGACCTTCTCGAAGTCGAAGCCCAGGTTGCGGTTGCCCTTGATCCGGCTCTGGTCGAGGTGCTGGTACTTGCCGAGGTTGAGGCCCTGCACGCCGGGCAGCTTGGCCGCCTGGCCACCGAGGTCGAGCTTGACCCAGCTGTCGGGCTTGAGGTGCACCAGGTCGAGCTTCATCGAGACGTCCGAGGAGGCGTCGCCGATGCTCAGCTTGATCTGGGCGCTCTGGCTGGGCTGGTGCACCTGCCCCTCGGCGGTGGTGCCGACGCCGGTCATGGTGAACCGGAAGTTGCCGTTGCGGATCTCGTTCGTGGAGTTGAGCAGGGCCTGCTTGGCGTCGCCGGTGCCGGGCGAGGCGCTGCCGGGCGAGGCGCTGCCTGCTGCCGCGCTGCCGGAGACCGTGGGGGACGCGGAGGCCCCCGCCTCGCCGGTCCCGGTGCTGTTGCAGGCGGCCAGACCAGGAGTGAGCAGCGTCGCGGCGAAGACCGCCGCGCTGAAGCGTCGAATGGTCACGTGAACCTCTCCAAGTGGGTCGTCCGGCCCGCATGGGCGCCGGAGGGAACGCCTACTTCTGTTCCCTGTTGCCGGGTTCCGCAATCCCCACGCGGTTCATCCGACCCACCGTCCGCAGGTGAGAGGGCGGCGGACGCCGCCCTCTCACCTGCCCCGGATCAGTTCTTGAACATCTCGTAGAGCTGGTCGGAGGCCTCGACGACCTTGTCCGCCGGCGGCTGCTGCACGGCGGTGGCCGCACCGTAGTCGGCGTACGTGACCTTCAGTTCCTGCGCCTTGGCGGAGCCGGCGGCCGGCACCTTGACGAGGAACTCCGTGAGCCGCCCCTGCGCGTCGAGCTTCGCGGTGAACGGCACGGCGCTGGCCTTGTCCGCCATGCCCTTGACGATGTCGGCGTCGAGGACGTCCGAGTCGGTGACCTTGGTCGCGTCGAGGGTGCCCTCGTACGTGCCCTCGCCCGTCTTCTTGACGTCGGTGATCGCCTTGGTCAGCGCCTCGCTGCCGGCCGGGTCGACGTCGGCGAAGTCGAACTGGAGGTCCTTGGCGTCCTTGATCTTCGAGCGGTCGAGGTGCTGGTACTTGCCCTTGCGCTCCTTGGCCCCGGGGATCGCGTCGGCCATCGGGCCGGAGATGTCCAGCTTCACCCAGCTGTCGGTGTCGATGAAGACGAAGTGCATGTCCATCGAGAAGTCCTCGGTGGCGGCGTCGCCACCGGTCATCTTCATCTCGGCGCTCTTCGACGGCATGTGCACCGTGCCGCTGCCGTTGAACTCGCCGCCGGTGATGGCAAAGGTGAAGTTGCCCTTGCTGAGCTCCTTGGTGGAGGCGAGCAGCGCCTCCTTGGGGTCGGCGGGCGCGGCCGGGGCGGCGGACGCCCCACCGGCAGCCGGCTCGGCGGCCGTCGAGTTGTTGCAGGCGGTCAGGGCGGGGACGAAAAGGGCGGCGGCGAGGACGCCGACGCTCCACCGTCGAATGATCACGTCGTTCTCTTTCCGAAAGGCTGCCCGGCCGTATCGCGCGGCCGGGGTCGAGCCGGGGCAGCCTAACGGAAAGGTCGGACGCTCGCCGTCCCCCGCCGGCCCCGCCCCCCGCCCCGAGTTGGCCACTCTCCGTGACCTCTGCGGTGTGGCCCGGGGTGAGCGGCCGAGCTGACTCCCCGTAGCGCCCCGCCGCCCCCGCCAGACACCGCACACCCCCCTTTGCTCTGCACCCACACACGCAACACCTAGGAGAGCTGGCAAAACGCGCGACGGCCGGAACGGGAGCGACGGTGCCCGCGTCGCGCTGCGTGCCCGTTGCGTATTCGGGTGCAGAGCAAAGGGGAGCGCGAGGCAGGTGGGTCGCCGAGCGGCGAGAGTCACGCCGTGTGACTCGCGCTCGGTGGTGGCGCGGACCAGGTCGAGCCGAGAGGGCCGCTGTCGTGGACCGAAGCGGCACGACACGGCGGACCAAGAGGGCCGCAGGCCGCGGGCCGCGGACGGTGCGGCACGGCACGGCGCACGGCGACGCGTGGCGCACGGCGGGCGGTGCGGCGCAGCGCGGTTCGACGCAGCGCGGTGCGGCTCGGTGGCGCTGGCTAGCGCACCGCGTCGGCGAGCCGGCGCAGCTCGTTCTCGCGGGCGTCCCCGACGACGATCACCGTGCGGCCAGGTTCGAGCAGCACCAGGGCCTGCTCGTTGCCCCGGGCGGTGTACCGCTGCCAGTTGCGCCCGCCCACCTCGGTGGGGCCCTGGGGCTGCCCCTCGGCCGTCAGCTCGGCCGGGAGCAGCCGCTCCGGCGGCACGTTGCTCTGCACCAGCTGGGCGCCCCGCCCCTCCGGAGTCAGGTAGCCGATCCGCAGGCTGGACCCGCCCTCGACGGTGCGGTAGCTGGCGCTGACCGTCCGCCAGTCGGAGTCGAGCCCGGCCGGCTGGCTCACCGGGAACGCGTTGGCCGCCCGGGCCTGCTCCACGGCGGGGGCCGGGTCGACGGTGCTCGGCTGGTCACCGCCGAGAAAGCCCCGGTAGAAGGCGAGCAGCAGGGCGATCGGGACGAGCAGCACCAGCAGGGAGATCGCCATGTCCTTCGGCGACCGCTCGGACCGGGCCTTCTCCCGACCCGGCGGGCCCGGCGGCAACGGGCTCGGCGTCGACGGAGTCGACGGAGTCGGCTCGGCGGGGCGGTGCTCGGCGGGCTGGGCGGGATCCACCCGACCATTGTTCCAGCCCCGGGTCGCCCCGCCACGAACCGCCACCGCGCGAGTGACCGGGGTGATACGTCCCACCGCCCGGTTGCCGGGAAGCTGGCCACCAGCGCCCCGGCCCGACGATAGGTTGACCAACGTGTGAGGATCAGCGACAAAGCTGGCGGCGGCGACGGCCGCATGCCGCCGGTCGACCCCGCAACGTCGCGAGGAGGAGGCCGTCATGACGAGCACGAGGACGCGTACCCCCCAGGATCTCGACCGCAACCTCGCCCTCGACCTGGTCCGGGTCACCGAGGCCGCGGCGATGGCCGCCGGCCGGTGGGTCGGGCGGGGCGACAAGGAGGGCGGCGACGGGGCGGCCGTCGACGCCATGCGCAAGCTGATCAACTCGATCCCGATGCGGGGTGTCGTGGTGATCGGCGAGGGCGAGAAGGACAACGCGCCGATGCTCTTCAACGGCGAGGAGGTCGGCGACGGCACGGGCCCCGAGGTCGACGTCGCGGTCGACCCGATCGACGGCACCACCCTGATGAGCAAGGGCATGCCCAACGCGCTGGCCGTCCTCGCGGTGGCCGAGCGGGGGGCGATGTTCGACCCGAGCGCCGTGTTCTACATGGAGAAGCTGGCCGTCGGCCAGGAGTACGCCGACGTGGTCGACATCAACGCCGGGGTCGCCGAGAACCTGCGCCGGATCGCCAAGGTCAAGGGCACCGACGTGTCCGAGGTCACCGTCTGCGTGCTGGACCGGTCCCGCCACGACGACCTGGTCACCCAGATCCGCCGCACGGGGGCGGGCATCCGGTTCATCTCCGACGGTGACATCGCGGGCGCGATCGCCGCCGCCCGGGGCGAGTCGGACGTCGACGTGCTGATGGGCATCGGCGGCACCCCGGAGGGGATCACCGCCGCCTGCGCCCTCAAGTGCATGGGCGGCGTCATGCAGGCCAAGCTCTGGCCGCGCGACGCGCAGGAGCGGGAGAAGGCCCTGGCCGCCGGGCACGACCTGGACCGGGTGCTGTTCACCGACGACCTGGTCACCGGCGACAACTGCTTCTTCGTGGCGACCGGGGTCACCTCCGGCGACCTGCTGCGGGGCGTGAGCTACCGGGCCGGCGGGGCGTACACCCAGTCGATCGTCATGCGCTCGAAGAGCGGCACGATCCGGGTGATCGACTCGTACCACCGGCTGGAGAAGCTGGCGCTGTACTCGGCCGTCGACTTCGACGGCCGCCCTCTCGCCGAGCAGGAGTGACCGCCACCGGGACGATGTCCCCGCCGACCCTGCCGGTCGCCCGCCGGATCACGGCCGTCGGGCTGGCCACCGCCTCCGGGGTCACCGTGGCCGTGCAGTCCCGGATCAACGGCGAGCTGGGCGTACGCCTGGCCGACGGGATCGCCGCCGCCGTGGTCTCGTTCGGCCTGGGCCTGCTGGTGCTGCTGGTGCTGGTGCCGGCCACCCCGAGCGGGCGGCGGGGCCTGGCCACGCTGCGGGCGGCGCTCGCGGGCGGCTCGCTGCGGCCGTGGGAGTGCCTCGGTGGTGCCTGCGGGGCGCTCTTCGTGGCCGCCCAGGGGCTGACCATCGGCGCGCTCGGCGTGGCGGTGTTCACCGTGGCGGCGGTCGCCGGGCAGTCCGGCAGCAGCCTGCTCGTCGACCGGGCGGGGCTCGGCCCCGCCGGCCGGCAGGCGGTCACGCCGAACCGTCTGGTGGGCGCGGCGCTGACCGTGCTGGCCGTGCTGCTGGCGGTCGGCGACCGGCTCGGCGACCCGGCCACGCTGGGCCTGGCGCTGCTGCCGCTGCTGGCCGGGGTGGGCCTCGCGTGGCAGCAGGCGGTGAACGGGCGGGTCCGGGTGGCCTCCGGCAGCGTCCTGGCCGCGACGCTGGTCAACTTCGCGGTCGGCACCGGGGTGCTGCTCGCCGCGTTCGTGGTGGAGGTGGCCGTCCGGGGCCGCCCGGGCGGCGGCCTCCCGACCGAGCCGTGGCTCTACCTGGGCGGCCCGGTCGGCATCGTCTTCATCGCGGTCGCCGCCGCCGTCGTGCGCTTCACCGGGGTGCTGCTGCTCGGCCTGGCCACCATCGCCGGGCAGGTCGTCGGCGCGGCCCTGCTGGACGTGGTGCTGCCGACCACGGCGTCGCACCCGGGGGTGAACACGCTGCTGGGTGCCGCGCTCACCCTGTTCGCCGCGCTGCTCGCCGCCTTCGGGCCCCCGGCCCGCCGTTAAGGAAGGGCCCCCTGTTAACGCCTACGGTAGAGAAGGTCACCCTTCTCACCGCAGCTCCCGCTCAGCGCACCGGGCGACGAGGGCCGGGGGCGGCGCGCAGGGCGGCGACGGTCTGCGCGAGCGCGCTGCCCAGCGGGGTCGGCTCGATGCCGAGGGTCTCGGTGGCCGCGGTCGAGTCCATCAGGAAGGGCCGGTCGAACTGGTACGCCGTCTCGCGTAGCTCCCGCGCGAACGGGTTGGCCAGCCCGCCCAGCCACAGCGCCGGGTACGGCAGCCGGGTGAGCCTCGGGGCGGGGGCGCCGGCCAGGGCGGCGGCCCGCACGGCCAGCTCGCGGGCGGAGACGGCGGGCGGGCTGGGCACGTGCCAGGCCCGACCCCAGGCGCGTTCGTCGGCGGCGGCCCGCACGAGGGTACGCGCGACGTCGTCGACGTACGTCCAGGTGTGCGGGGCGTCGAAGTCGACGGGCAGCACCGCCCGGCGTCCGTCGAGCACCGGGGGCAGCAGCATCATCGGCAGCGACAGCGCGCCGACGCCGAGGTAGTCGGAGCCGCGCACCTCGGTCACCCGGACCCGCCCCGCCCGGTGGGCGGCGACCGCCTCGGCCCACATCCGGTTGCGGACCTGCCCCTTCGTGCCACCCGCCACCGTCGGGGTGTCCTCGGTCATCGGCCCGTCGACCGGCCCGTACCCGTAGAGGTTGCCGACCGTGGCGAGCACGGCCCCGGCGCGCCCGGCGGCGGTGAGCAGCGCGGCGGCCAGCGGCGGCCAGTCAGTCGGCCAGCGGTGGTAGGCCGGGTTGGCGCAGTTGTAGAGCGCGACCGCGCCGTCGGCGAGGGCGGCGAGCCGGTCCGGGTCGGCGGCGTCGGCGGCGACCCGCTCGACGGCCGGGTGCTCCGGGCCGGTGCCGCGCCGGGTGACCACCCGGACCCGCTCGCCGGCGGCTGCCAGGAGGTGGGCGGTGGCGGCGCCGACGGGTCCGGCGCCGACGATCACATGCAGCGACATCACAGGTCACCCTTCAAATCGGGGGTACGAAACGAGAGCACTGCTCTCGATCTGGTGCACCCAGCATGACGCCCGGAGAGGAGCGGCGTCAAGAGCAGTGCTCTCTTATTTGATCCGCGCTCTCCCGCGTGGCAGAGTGGGGGCATGCCAGCCCCCTCGATCCGCGCCCGCGTACGCGCCGAGATGCTCGACGAGATCAAGGCCGTCGCCCGCCGCCACCTCGCCACCGACGGCGCCAACCTCAGCCTGCGCGCGGTCGCCCGGGACATGGGGATGGTCTCTTCGGCCCTCTACCGCTACTTCCCGAGCCGCGACGACCTGCTCACCGCGCTGATCGTCGAGGCGTACGACGCGTTGGGGGCGGCCGTGGAGGCGGCCGACGCGGGCGCGGACCGGCTCGACCCGCGCGGGCGCTGGCACGCCGCCTGCCGGTCGGCCCGGGACTGGGCCCTGGCCCGTCCCGCCGAGTACGCCCTGCTCTACGGCAGCCCGGTCCCCGGTTACGCCGCCCCGGCCGACACGCTCGGGCCGGCGATGCGCCCACCGGCCGTGCTGGTCGGCATCGTCCGCGACGGGCTGGCCGCCGGCCGCATCGCCGCCCCCGACCCCGGCGGGCTGCCCGAGCCGCTGCGGGCGGACCTCGCGGAGATCGCCGCCGCCCTCGCCCCGGGGCTGCCCGAGGCGCTGCTCGCCCGCTGCATGGCCGGCTGGACGCAGCTCTTCGGGCTGATCAGCTTCGAGCTGTTCGGCCGGATCGACCGCACCCTGCCGCACCGCGCCGAGTATTTCGCGCACCAGACCGACCTGATGGCCGACCTCATCGGCCTCCCCCGCTGACGGGGCGCGGTCAGGGGGCGTCGGAGGAGTGGCCCGGGAAGAGGTGGGCGGACGGGTCGATGGCGACGGCGGCGTTGTTGACCGCCGTCGCGGCCTCCCCGAATCCCGTGGCGATGAGCCGCACCTTGCCCGGGTATTCGGTGATGTCCCCTGCGGCGAAGACCCGGGGGAGATTCGTCGCCATCGCGCTGTCCACCAGGATGTGCCGGCGGTCCAGCCGCAGCCCCCACTCGGCGATCGGGCCGAGGTCGGCGGTGAAACCGAGGGCGGCCACCACCGTGTCCACGGGCAACGTCTCGGGCGCCGCCCCCTTCACGGTGATCTCCGCTCCGGTCACCGCGCTGTCGCCGTGCAGCCGGGTTACCTCGGCGTTGACGACGATCCGCACGGACGACCGCTGCACCCGGGCGACGGTGGCGGCGTGGGCGCGGAACCGCTCCCGCCGGTGCACCAGGGTCACCGAGCGGGCCAGCGGCTCCAGCGCCAGCGCCCAGTCGAACGCGGAGTCGCCGCCGCCGACGATCAGCACGTCCCGGTCGGCCAGGGCGGCCGGCTCCGGCACGAAGTAGACGATCCCCGTGCCGGTGAAGCTGTCGGCGACCGGCAGCGGGCGCGGGGTGAAGCTGCCCAGGCCGCCGGTGACGACCACCGCCCCGCAGGTGAGCTGCTCGCCACCGGCGAGGCCGAGCACCGGCTGCCCGTCGGTGTGCGACAGCTTCTCGGCCCGGGTGCCGAGCAGGTATCTCGGCTGGAACGGCGCGGCCTGGGCGACCAGGTTGGCCACCAGGTCCCGCCCCTTGACGGCCGGGAACCCGGCCACGTCGAGGATCAGCTTCTCCGGGTACATGGCGGTGATCTGGCCGCCGGCCTCCGGCAGCGCGTCGACCACGGCCACGGAGAGCCCCCGGAATCCGGCGTAGTACGCGGCGAAGAGCCCCGTCGGCCCCGCACCGATCACTGCGACATCGACCTCGGGCATGGCGTACCGTCGCTTTCCGCTCACGGATCAACGCGTGCTGATGCCGACGGTAGGCGCGCGCCGGGTCCGGATCAAGCACCGTCTCACGCCGAGTGCGGCCCGGGCGCGGCCCGGGCGTGGGCCGGGCGTGGGCCGGGCGTGGGCCGGGCGTGGGCCGGGCGTGGGCCGGGCGTGGGCCGGGCGTGGGCCGGGCGTGGGCCGGGCGTGGGCCGCGTGCGGCCCGGCGGGCGGGTGAGAAGGGTGCCCTTCTCTACCGCAGGCGTTAACAGGGGGCCCTTCCTTACGCCCGCAGCGTCGGGGAGCCCAGGTCGTACGGGTCGTCCTCGATTCGGCGGCGCCGGAAGAGGATCGCGGCGACCACGCCGCCGACCAGCCCGAACAGGTGGCCCTGCCAGGAGATCCGCTCGTCGGTGGGGAGGATGCCGAGCAGCTGCCAGCCGTAGAGCAGGCCGACCAGCAGCACGACGGCGAAGTTCCACCAGCTCCGCTCGACCACGCCGCGGGTGAGCAGGACGCCCAGGTAGCCGAAGATGACGCCGCTGGCCCCGACCACGACCGAGTTGGGTGAGCCGGTGAACCACACGCCCAGCCCGCTGACCAGCACGATGACCAGGGTGGACCACATGAACCGGCGGAAGCCGGCGGCGAGCACGAAGGTGCCGAGCAGGATCAGCGGCACGCTGTTGCTGTAGAGGTGGTTGAAGTCGGCGTGCAGGAACGGCGAGAAGAGCACCCCGTCGAGCCCGTCGATGTGGCGCGGGATGATGCCGCCGGCCAGGTCGAGGTCGATGCCGAGGCCGACGTCGAGGGCCTCCACCAGGAAGAGCACCGGCACGACGGCGCACATGGCGACGAAGGCGCGGCCGATCGAGGCGTAGAAGGCCTCGGTGCCGAAGCGTCGCGGGTCGCCGCCCGGGGGGCCGTCGTGCAGGGTCATGCCCAAACAGCTATCAGCAATCCCGCCCGGCCGCCACCCGGGCGGCGGGGCCGTCGGCGGAAACGACGACGGCGGGGTGGGCGTCGAAACGCGCCCGCCCCGCCGTCGCGGTGCTCGGGAATGCGGTGCTCAGCGGATCAGTACCAGCCCTCGCTCTGCGACTGGCTCCACGCCGAGCACGGCGAGCTGTAGCGGCCCTTGATGTAGCCGAGGCCCCACTTGATCTGGGTGGCCGGGTTGGTCTCCCAGTCGTCGCCGACCGAGGCCATCTTGCTGCCCGGCACGGCCTGCGGGATGCCGTGCGCGCCGGACGAGGAGTTGTGGGCCTTGGGGTTCCAGCCACTCTCCTTCGTCCAGAGCTTGTCCAGGCACGGGAACTGGTCGATGCCGAAGCCGGCGTCGATCATCAGCGCGCAGCCGATCTTGCGGTTGCCGCCGTACTCGCTGCACGAGGCGGGGATCGGGCCGTCGTACGGCTTGCCCGCCTTGGCGGCGGCCGCCTTCTCGGCGGCCTTCTTCGCCGCCGCCTCGCGCTCGCGCTTGCGGGACGCCGCCTCGGCCTCGCGGGCCCGCTCGGCGGCCTCCTTGGCCGCCGCGGCGGCCCGCTTCTCGGCCTGGTACTCGGCGGCCCGCGTCTCGGCGGAGACGATCCGGTGCTGGGCCTGCCGCTCGCGCTGGTAGTCGAACTCGGCCTGGTCCACCTGGAGGCCGACCTGTGCGGTCAGGCCCTGTTGCTGGGTTTCGCGGTCTTCGCCCAGATAGAAGCCGCCGGCAACGCCCACGGAGAGCAGTGCGACGGCGGCGGTACGGGCACCGAACCGGCTCCACAGCCGACTCACGAAGTGGTCCCTTCGTCGGGGGCAAGGACACGGCGCGACCCTGGCCCGAGGAGGGACCCGGCCCGCGCCGTGAGCGCCCCGACCCTGCCGGTCGCAGCCGACGCACTCGCCCCCGCCGCTCCTCGCCGTCGGGTGCCCGACGAGAACGGACGATCTTGGCGGTGCGTGGACGCTCGATGGACACCATCGCGCACAGTGAGGCTGATGGGAAACCACCAGCCCCAATTGTGACCTGGGCCACAGGCAGAATCACGCTAAAGGGTGACTAGACAGGCATGATCTCGGTCAGAATGGGATCTCCTCCAACAGATCCGTCACCATCGCCGCGATCGGCGACCGCTCGGACCGGTTCAGCGTGACGTGCGCGAACAGGGGATGCCCCTTCAGGGTCTCGATCACCGCGGTCACGCCGTCGTGCCGGCCCACCCGCAGGTTGTCCCGCTGGGCGACGTCGTGGGTGAGCACCACCCGCGACCCCTGCCCGATCCGGGAGAGCACGGTGAGCAGGACGCCCCGCTCCAGCGACTGGGCCTCGTCCACGATGACGAAGGCGTCGTGCAGGCTGCGGCCCCGGATGTGGGTGAGCGGCAGGACCTCCAGGATCCCCCGCGCCATGACCTCCTCCAGCACGTTCTCGTGCACCACCGCGCCGAGGGTGTCGAAGACGGCCTGAGCCCAGGGCGACATCTTCTCCGTCTCGGAACCGGGGAGGTAACCCAGCTCCTGGCCGCCGACGGCGTACAGCGGGCGGAAGACGACCACCTTCTTGTGCCGGCGGCGCTCCATCACCGCCTCCAGGCCCGCGCACAGCGCCAGCGCCGACTTGCCGGTGCCGGCCCGGCCGCCCAGCGAGACGATCCCGATCGACTCGTCCAGCAGCAGGTCGAGGGCGACCCGCTGCTCGGCCGAGCGGCCGTGCACGCCGAACGCCTCCCGGTCGCCGCGGACCAGCCGGACCGTCTTGTCGGGCAGCACCCTGCCGAGCGCGGAGCCGCGCCCGGAGTGCAGCACCAGGCCGGTGTGGCAGGGCAGCCCCGCCGCGCCGTCCAGGTCGAGGGTCTCGCCGGCGTAGAGCGCGGAGATCTCGTCGTCGCCCAGCGCCAGCTCGGCCATCCCCGTCCAGGTCGGGTCGCTGGCCTGGCCGTGCCGGTACTCGTCGGCGCGCAGCCCGACCGAGGCCGCCTTCACCCGCAGCGGCATGTCCTTGCTCACCAGGGTCACGTCCCGCCCCTCGGCGGCCAGGTTGAGCGCCACCGAGAGGATCCGGGCGTCGTTGGACTCGTTGCGGAAGCCGGGCGGCAGCACGCCGTCGTCGGTGTGGTTCAGCTCCACCCGCAGGGTGCCGCCGGCGTCGTTGGCGGGCACCGGCCGGTCCAGCCGGCCGTGGCGCACGCGCAGCTCGTCCAGCATGCGCAGGGACTGCCGGGCGAACCAGCCCAGCTCGGGGTGGTGCCGCTTGCCCTCCAGCTCGGAGATGACCACGAGGGGCAGGACCACCTCGTGCTCGGCGAACCGGTGGAAGGCCGCCGGGTCCGAGAGCAGGACCGACGTGTCCAGGACGAACGCCTGGCCGGCTGGTCGGGGCTCCTCGGGCTCGACCGGGGTCGCCGCGCGGCGGCTCCGGGTGGCGCGGCGGGTCGTGGCAGTCGCGGCCGGGGTCTGGTCGGCACCGGCGGGGGTACGGCGAGTCGTCACAGGCCTGCTCCGGCGAATGGGCACCCGGCCATCCGCGTTCCGCCTCGTCCGGTGCCCGGGGACACGGGGTCGGATGCGGGCCCCGTGCGCGAGGTCGCAGATCCGGGCTGGCCGGCTGGCCCGGGGGGAATCCCGCGCCATGACTAGACGCTAGCCGCGCCACGGCGTCCCGGCTAGGGGTTGACCCGTGGATCTCGGGAGTCGGACCGGTGAACAGGCACGGCGGACCGGCCGGGATGCATGCCCCCTGCGCGCATCCCGGCCGGTGGGACCACCGTCACCGGTCTGACGTGGCCCCGGCGGTGCGCGTCCGCCGCGGACGTCGCACCGGGTTCGTCGGCCGGCTCAGTTCTGCCACCGGACCAGGACGGCGGGGTGCCGGCCGCCGACGGCCGCCGTGGTCCCGGCCGTCGCCCGGACGGCGGCGGTCGCCGTGGTGGCGACCGCGACGGCACCGGCCGGGTGCGCCGGCGGGCCGGGGACGGGCGCCGCGGAGACGGCGGGCGCGGCGGAGGCGGCGAAGGCGGAGCCGGTGTACGTGGTGCCCTGCCGCGCGGTCGGGCCACGCCGGACGGCCGGCGGAGGGCCGGCGAGGGCCGAGGCGATGGCGGCCTGGGCCTCCCGGCGGCGGCGGTTCCAGGCGCCCCGGTCGCCGTCGAAGTAGCCCTGCCGGTAGCCGAACCGGTAGCCGATGCGGTAGCTGAGCTGGCCGTGCAGCCGCCCGGCGGCGTAGCTGGCCGAGCCGAGGACGAGGACGAGGACGACCGCGACGAAGGGGCTCACCGCTCCTCCGGTCCGGTGCCGGTAGGGCCGGCCCCGGGGTTGGTGGGGCCGACTCCGGGGCCGGCGGGGTCGACTCCGGGGCCGGCGGGGTCGGCGACCAGGAGCCGCTCCAGGTCGTCCGTGCTGACCTCCTCGACCAGCTCGACGCTGATCCGGCAGCCGTCGAGCACGAGCTCGGCGACGGAGCAGCGGCGGATCTCGCCGCCGGCGTCGTAGACCCGGACGCTGAGCTCCGGGCAGTTGAGGTGGGTCCGCCAGGCGTCCCACTCCGCCCGGTCGCCCACGTTGAGCGACAGGTAGCGGCAGCCGCGGGCGAGGTAGAGCCGCCAGGGGGCGCTCAGCCCCGCGGCAACTCCCTCCGCGACCAGGCCGAACGCCTGCTCACGGGTGGCGAGTTCGGTCACCGCGCCCCCCTGAGGACGGGGAAGGGACGCAGGCGAGCACCAGTCGTCTCGTGCACGTGACACACGGTAAACTGTCCCATGAGCGTGACAGTATCAGCTTTTCGTCCGATTACCCCGCCACTGACGTGCTCCTATCCTGCGCAGGTGATACGCCTTGAAATCGCCCTCACGAAGGGCCGCGAACGGCCAGATACGCGTGTCTCATTCACGTGACATAGGCGTGCCCGGCGTCCCCAGTGGATCCGGCTGGCCGTACCGTCACGGGGTGACCGAGAGCGCTCACGCCAGGAAGATCGCCTTCGCCGCCTTCGTCCGCCGGGCCCTCGACGACGCCCGGGCCATGCGCGCCTGGAGCGGCACCGAGGTCTCCCGGCGCACCGGGGTCTCCCGGCAGACCATCAACCGCTGGGTGCGTGGCGACTGGGCCAGCGACCCCGAGGCCGAACGGGTGGTCGCGTTCTGCGAGGGGCTCGGCCTCAACCCGACGGCCGCCTTCGCGGCCCTGGGCTGGGAGCGCGCCGCCACCCCACGGGCGGCCACCGCACCGCCCCCGATGGACCCGGACGTCGAGGCGCTGCTGCGCCGGCTGGTCGACCCCAACGTCTCCGACGCGGAGAAGTTCCACATCCGAGAAACCATTAGATACCTCGCGTATCGCCCAAGTCTCCCGGTAGATGTCCGAAAAAGGGGTAATCGGGCGGGCTAGTTCCTCAGATGGCGAAAGAACGGCAAGCCGTACCCAATCGTTTCGCTCCGGGGCCGGAACGGGCACGCTAGCGTCCTATCCGTACTGCTTGGGCTCGTCGTCGGCGGGGGGACGGGACAAGGCCGAACCCAGCCCTGCGGGACAGAAGGAGGGGTCTGTCGATGACCCTGAAGTGGTTCGCAGTCGTGGTCGCGGCGGTGGCGCTGACCTCGGCCGTGACCGGCAACGTGGTGATCGGCGTGGTCGGCGACGGGGAGCTTCCCGTGGTCGCCAACCTCCTCGCCCTCACCACCGCCGGCACCGCGGTCGTCCTGGCCGTCGTCGCCGAGCTGCACGAACGGCTCAACGACCGGATCAGCGCGCTCACCGAGTTCCTGGTGGCCCGGCTCACCGAGATCGAGACGCGCACCGGCGACCGCAACGCCGGCTTCGTGGAGGGCTACCTGCTCAGCCACGGCCAGGACGCCGAGGTCCTGCCGTTCGGGCGCCGGGGCCGGGGGGCCGCCGAACGCTGACTGTGAGGCTAGCCGTGTCGGCTCGGAAGGTGATGGGCTGATGCCTGGTGGCAGTAGATGTGACTCTAACCCTGACTGGCTTTGTGCCTTTGGCGGGACTTGTCCGTCCGCTGCTGCCGGCGC
>NZ_JAHWGR010000154.1:0-201 GCF_020873825.1 Micromonospora sp. DH13 | reverse complement strand
GTCGCCGGCCGCCCCGCCACCCGACCTCAGGGCAGCACCTCATTCAGCCCAGCACCTCTCTCAGCGCAGCACCTCGACCACGTTGCGCCGCACGACGTTCTTCCCCGGCTCCCGCACCAGGTCCATCGCGGCGACGTTCAGCAGCACACAGCTGCCCGACGGGCCGGTAACCACCACCGTCACCGCCCGACCGTTGTCCAG
>NZ_JAHWGR010000153.1:0-201 GCF_020873825.1 Micromonospora sp. DH13 | reverse complement strand
CACGGCGTCGGTGTGGCCGTGGAGCTCGCCGGCGGGTTGCAGGCTGTTGGGGTCCCACAGCCGCACTACCCTGTCGCCGCCGGCGGTGACGAGCAGGATGGTGCCGTCCGGCCGGGTCCACGTCCCCACCGCGTACACGAAGTCGGTGTGGCCGTGGAGCTCGCCGGCGGGTTGCAGGCTGTTGGGGTCCCACAGCCGCAC
>NZ_JAHWGR010000152.1:0-206 GCF_020873825.1 Micromonospora sp. DH13 | reverse complement strand
GAGGCGTCGTCCGGTCGGGCGACGCGCACCGGCGCCGGGGGATCGCTCATCCGCGTGACGCTAGCCCGCCCCCGACCCCGCCGCCACGCGATAACCGCCCCGCCACGCGCTCACGCGCCCGCCGGAGGTGGTGAGAAGGGAACCCCTCTCTACCGTATGCGTTAACAAGGGGCCCCTCCTTACGCCGAGGCGCGCAGGACCAGCTC
>NZ_JAHWGR010000015.1:0-152398 GCF_020873825.1 Micromonospora sp. DH13 | reverse complement strand
AGCGCCGCCGAGCCCAAGGCAAAACCGACCGAGAGATCAAACGCTGCCTCAAACGCTACATCGCCCGAGACCTCTACCGACGCCTCGAAACCCCACCCCCACCACTTGACGCGGCATAGGAGCGTCCGCCCGGAGCGGGTGGGCTCCCCGGAAACCCCGGAGAGCGGGACGCGTCAGGCGGCGGGCCAGTCCTGGGGGGCCAGACGCGGCGAGGCCGCCCCGGGCGGGGCGGCCTCTAGCCAGGACAGGAATCCCGTGACGGTGGAGCGGGCCATAGCGATCTCCACCGGCACGTGGCGACTGGCACAGCGCAGGATCACCCAGTCGGCGGGCATGGAGAGGCGTTCCTGCCCCTCGGGCAGCCGGCGGCGTTCCACGACCAGCGTCTTGCGGGAGAGCACCCGCTTGGGGCGCAGGGCGAAGCTGAACATCCGGTACCACCGGAGTTCGTCACCGGCGAACCGACCGAAACCGGGCGACCAGCCCCGCCCGTCGAGCACGGTGGTCACCCGGACGCTGAGCCGGATGATCCCGCCGCTGCGGGTGACCAGCGCGCGCCGGAGGAAGAGGACGAACAGGGCCACGAGCACCGCGGCGACGCCGATTCCGATCCCTTCCACGATCTCCATCGGCGGGACGGCTCAGCGGCTCTGCGCGGCGGAAACCGGAGTGGCGCTCTCGGCCAGCACGGTGACGCCCTCGCGGCTCACCGAGAGGAAGCCACCGGCCACCTCGTACGAGACCTGCTCGCCGCCGGGAAGCTTGATGCGGACCTGGCCGGGCTCGGCGAGCTGCCCCAGCAGGGGCGCGTGCCCCGGCAGCACACCCAGCTCACCCTCGGTCGTGCGGGCGACGACCATCTCGGCCTCGCCGGACCAGACCTTCTCCTCGACGGCTACGAGCTCGACGTGAAGCTGCTGTGCCACGCTGTCTCCTTGCTGCGGCGGCGGATTGCCGAAAGTCTAGTCGCGCCCGTCGCGGGCCCCCAACGCGGGTGGCGTAAGCTGCGCCACCCGCCGGGGAAACGCTACTTCGTCTTGTTCCGGAAGTCCGGATGCTCCAGCAGGAAGGCGTCGAGCTGTTCCTTCTTCAGGGCGGTGAAGAAGTCCTCGGCCTCGGGCCGCAGCCGCTCCCCCCGGTACGCCGACCCGGTGCCGATGTTCTCCCCCGGCAACTTGATCAGCTCGACGTTGTTCGAGCGGATGCCCTTGAGGGCGATCGCGAAGTCGACCACGCTGCTGCCCCGGCCGTTGAAGATCAGCGACTGCCCGGCGGCCCGGATCACCCGGTCCAGCTTGATCGGGTTGGTCACCACGTCGGCGCTGAACGCCTGGTCGACCATCGCCTTGATGAACTGCTGCTGGTGCCGCTGCCGGCCGTAGTCGGCGTCCGGGACGCCGTTCTTCGGGTACCGCTGCCGGACGTAGTCCAGCGCCTGCCAGCCGCTGAGGTGCTGGTTGCCCTTCTTGTAGACCGCCTGCGGGCCGATGTAGCCCTCGCCGTACGGGTTGCCCTTGCGGTGCACCCCGCTCGGCTCGCGGTGCTCGGAGCGCACCTCGCGCTCGATGTACATGTCGACGCCGCCCATCGCGTCGACGATCTTCTGGAAGCCGGTGAAGTTGATGATCGCGCCCGCGTCGAAGCGGTCGATCCCGGTGACCTGCTGCACGGTCTTGGCCAGCAGCTCGAAGCCCCGGGCCGCGTCGGGATTCTGCCCCGGCACCCGGCTGCCGTACGACATGGCGGCGTTGAGCTTGTCGGTGCCGCCGTTGAAGTCCGCCTTGCTGAACCTCGGGATCTCGACCCGCAGGTCCCGGGGCAGGGAGAAGAGGTACGCCCGGTCCAGCTCGGCCGGGATGTGCAGCACCATGATCGAGTCGGCCAGCGGCGGGGTCTTCACGTCGCGCGGGTCGATGCCGACCAGCAGGATGTTGAGCGGGCCCTTGATGTCGCTCTTGCGCTCCTGGGCGCCGGCGGCCTGGTCGCCGAACAGGTCGCCCTTGCCCACCGCGCCCTCGTAGCGGGCCATCAGCGCCTCGTAGCCGACCAGCACCGCGCCGCTGAGCAGCATGAGCACCGACCCGAAGACGGTGCACACCCGGGCCCAGCGGGGGACCCGCGACCACGCCGACGGTTTCTTCCTGCCGCCCTTGCCGGCCTTACCCACGAGCATCTCCGTTCGTCACGCCCACGACTTGGAGACGGGCGTACGCAGCCGAAAAGTTGCAACGATGTTCACTCGTCCGGGGGACGGCGTGAATCGACGGTACCTCGCGTTCGACGGAGCCGCCGATCAGCAACCGGACAGCGGAGATCATAGGGCCTGTAGATGAACGAGGGCCGCCCCGGATGTTTCCGGGACGGCCCTCGACAGTGTGACGTGCGTCTAGCTCTTCATCAGCTCCGCGGCCTTGCGCTCCAGGTCCTCCAGGCCACCGCACATGAAGAAGGCCTGCTCGGGGAAGTGGTCGTACTCACCCTCGCTGATCTTCTTGAACGCCTCGATGGTCTCGGCGATCGGGACCGTCGAGCCCGGCACGCCGGTGAACTGCTCGGCGGCGTAGGTGTTCTGCGACAGGAAGCGCTCGATGCGCCGCGCGCGCTGCACGGTGATCTTGTCTTCCTCGGAGAGCTCCTCGATGCCGAGGATGGCGATGATGTCCTGCAGGTCCTTGTACTTCTGCAGGATCCGCTTGACCTCGGTGGCCACCGCGAAGTGCTCGGCGCCGACGAACTCCGGGGCGAGGATCCGGGACGAGGACGCCAGCGGGTCCACGGCCGGGTAGATGCCCTTGTCGGAGATCGACCGCTCCAGGTTGGTGGTCGCGTCGAGGTGGGCGAACGTGGTGGCCGGGGCGGGGTCGGTGTAGTCGTCCGCCGGCACGTAGATCGCCTGGAGCGAGGTGATGGCCTGGCCCCGGACGGAGGTGATCCGCTCCTGGAGCTCGCCCATCTCGTCGGCCAGGGTCGGCTGGTAACCCACGGCGCTCGGCATCCGGCCCAGCAGGGTGGACACCTCGGAACCGGCCTGGGTGAAGCGGAAGATGTTGTCGATGAAGAGCAGCACCTCCTGCTTCTTCACGTCGCGGAAGTACTCCGCCATGGTCAGCGCGGACAGGGCGACGCGCAGCCGGGTGCCCGGCGGCTCGTCCATCTGGCCGTAGACCAGCGCGGTCTTGTCGATGACGCCGGACTCGGTCATCTCGGCGATGAGGTCGTTGCCCTCACGGGTGCGCTCACCCACGCCGGCGAACACCGACGTACCACCGAAGTTCCGGGCCACCCGGGTGATCATCTCCTGGATGAGCACCGTCTTGCCCACGCCCGCGCCGCCGAACAGGCCGATCTTGCCGCCCTTGACGTACGGGGCGAGCAGGTCGATGACCTTGATGCCGGTCTCCAGCATCTCGGTCTTCGGCTCCAGGTCCGCGAAGGCCGGGGCCTTGCGGTGGATGCCCCAGTGGTCGTCGGGGCTGAGCGACTCACCCTCGGTGAGGTTGAGGCACTCGCCGATGGCGTTGAAGACGTGGCCCTTGACGGTGTCGCCCACCGGCACGGTGATCGGCGAGCCGGTGTCGCGCACCTCGGCGCCGCGCACCAGGCCGTCGGTCGGCTGCATCGAGATGGCGCGGATCAGGTTGTCGCCCAGGTGCTGGGCGACCTCCAGGGTCAGCGTCTTCTCGCCGCCGGAGAGGCTCACCTCGACGTTCAGGGCGTTGAACAGGGTCGGCATGGCGTCGCGCGGGAACTCGGCGTCGACGACCGGGCCGATGACCCGGACCACGCGACCGGTGGCCGTCTTGGTCTGTACTGGGGCAGTCATCACACTTCACTTCCCGACGCGGCGAGCGCGTTCGCGCCGCCGACGATCTCGCTGATCTCCTGGGTGATCCCGGCCTGGCGGGCCGAGTTCATCTCACGCGTGTACTTCTCGATCATCTCTTCGGCGTTGTCGGTGGCGCTCTTCATCGCCCGCCGACGCGACGCCGACTCGCTCGCCGCCGACTCCAGCAACGCCGCGTAGATCCGCGTGTTGATGTACTTCGGCAGGAGCGCGTCGAGCAGCGCCTCCGCCTCCGGCTCGAACTCGTACGCCGGGAGCAGGCCCTCGGACTTGGGCCGGTCCTCGACCTGCATCGGGCCGATGACCTTGGCCACCGGGGTCTGGGTCATCAGGGAGTGGAACTCGGTGTAGACGATGTGCAGCTCGTCGATCCCGCGCACCCCGTCCGGCCCGGCGGAGCCGTCCGTGTCGTCCGCGCCGGCGGTGAACGCCTTGATCAGCGTCTCACCGACCTCGCGGGCGTCGGCGAACGTCGGCTGCTCCGAGAAGCCCGTCCAGTTCGCCTCGATCGGCCAGTCCCGGAACCGGTAGAACCCGACGCCCTTGCGGCCGATGACGTAGAGCACGGGCTCCTTGCCCTCGTCCCGCAGCCGGGCGATCAGCGACTGCGCGGTCTTGATCGCGTTGGAGCTGTAACCGCCGGCCAGGCCCCGGTCGGCGGTTACCAGCAGGACGCCGGCCCGGCGCACCCGCTCGCGCGGGGTGAGCAGCGGGTGGTCGATCCGGGCGTTGGACGCCAGCGCGGTGAGCACGCCGGTGATGGCCTGGGCGTACGGCAGGGACGCCTGCACCCGGGCCTGGGCCTTGGCGATCCGGCTCGTCGCCACGAGCTCCATCGCCTTGGTGATCTTCTTCATCCCCTTCGCCGAGCGAATCCGTTGACGAAGAACGCGTACCTGGGCCGCCATGAGTCAGCCCTACTGCTTCTCGGCGTTGTCGCGGTAGCGGGTCACCGTCTCGCGGTTCTCGTCGCCCTCCAGCGGGGCGGCGGGGGCCTCGTTGATCCGGGGCGCGTCCTCCTTGCCCAGGAACGTCTGCTTGAAGCTCGCGATGGCCTGGTCGAGGGAGGAAATCACCTCGTCGTTCCACTTGTTGTCGGCGATCGCCGCGAGGGTGCCCTCGTGCTTGTGCCGCAGGTACTGGAGGAACTCGGCCTCGAACCGGCGGATCTCGCCGACGGGGATGTCGTCGAGCTTGCCCTCGGTGCCGGCCCAGACGGACACGGTCTGCTCCTGCACCGGGAACGGCGAGTAGTTCGGCTGCTTGAGCAGCTCGACCAGGCGGGAGCCGCGCTCCAGCTGGGCCCGGGAGGCCTTGTCCAGGTCGGAGGCGAAGGCGGCGAACGCCTCCAGCTCGCGGAACTGGGCCAGGTTGAGCCGGAGCGAGCCGGCGACCTTCTTCATCGGCTTCATCTGGGCGGCGCCGCCGACCCGGGAGACCGAGGTGCCGACGTTGATGGCCGGCCGGACGCCCTGGTTGAACAGGTCCGTCTCCAGGAAGATCTGGCCGTCGGTGATGGAGATGACGTTCGTCGGGATGAAGGCCGAGATGTCGTTGGCCTTCGTCTCGATGATCGGCAGGCCGGTCATCGAGCCGCCGCCCAGCTCGTCGGAGAGCTTCGCGCAGCGCTCCAGCAGGCGGGAGTGCAGGTAGAAGACGTCACCCGGGTACGCCTCGCGGCCCGGCGGGCGGCGCAGCAGCAGCGACACGGCCCGGTACGCCTCGGCCTGCTTGCTCAGGTCGTCGAAGACGATGAGAACGTGCTTGCCGCCGTACATCCAGTGCTGACCGATGGACGAGCCGGTGTAGGGCGCCAGGTACTTGAAGCCGGCCGGGTCGGACGCCGGCGAGGCCACGATGGTGGTGTACTCCATCGCGCCCGCCTCCTCCAGGATGCCCTTGATCGAGGCGATCGTGGAGGCCTTCTGGCCGATGGCGACGTAGATGCAGCGGACCTGCTTCTTCGGGTCGCCGGAGCGCCAGTTGTCCCGCTGGTTGAGGATGGTGTCCAGCGCGACCGTGGTCTTGCCGGTCTTGCGGTCGCCGATGATCAGCTGCCGCTGGCCCCGGCCGACCGGGGTCATGGCGTCGATCGCCTTGATACCGGTCTGCAGCGGCTCGTCGACGGACTGCCGGGACATCACGTTCGGGGCCTGGAGCTCCAGCTCGCGGAAGCCCTCGTTGGCGATGTCGCCGAGGCCGTCGATCGGCTGGCCGAGCGGGTTGACCACGCGGCCGAGGAAGGCGTCGCCGACCGGCACCGAGAGCACCCGGCCGGTGCGCTTGACGCGCTGGCCCTCTTCGAGCTTGGCGGAGTCACCGAGAACGACGACGCCGATCTCCCGGACGTCGAGGTTCAGCGCCAGGCCGAGCGTGCCGTCCTCGAACTCCAGGAGCTCGTTGGTCATGGTCGAGGGCAGGCCCTCGACGTGGGCGATGCCGTCGCCGGTGTCGGCGACGGTGCCGACCTCCTCGCGGGAGACGTCGGGCGAGTAGGAGGAGACGTAGCGCTCCAGCGCGCCGCGGATCTCCTCCGTCGAGATGGTCAGCTCGGCCATCCTCTGCTTCCTTAAGTATCAGGGGCCCGGGGATACCTAGTACCGACCGGTCCGAATGGCGTCTGTCAATCCAGGCGTTCGCGGTGCGCCAGCGGGATGCCGGTCAGCGCGTCACGAGCGCGTTGCGGGTCTCGTTGAGGCGGCGCAGGACGGTGCCGTCGTACAGGTCGGACCCGACCCGGACGCTGACGCCGCCGAGGACCGAGGGGTCGACCGTCTGCTTGACGGAGACCTCCCGACCGTACATCGCGGAGAGGCGGGCACCGAGCCGGCGCTCGTCCTCGTCGCTCAACGGGGCCGCCACGGTCACGTACGCGACCTGCCGGTCCCGCCGGTCGGCGGTCAGCTCGACCAGCCGGGTCAGCGAGCCGGTGAAGGAGCGCCCACCGAACCCGTTCAGCGCCACCTCGACGAGGCGGACGGTGACCGGTCGGGCCTTGCCGGCGAGCAGCTCGCGGGCCAGCTCGGCCCGCCGCTCGGCCGGGCCGACCGGGTCGGACAGCGCCGCCGACAGCGCGGGCTGGCCGGCGACCACCTGGCCGAAGCGGAACAGCTCGTCCTCGACCTCGCCCAGGTCACCGGCGGCGTCGGCGCTGGCCAGCAGCGCCTCCACGCCGAGACGCTCGGCACCGTCGAGCAGCTCCGACGGCGCCGACCACCGGCCGGAGACCAGCCCGGTGAGCAGGTCGAGCGCGTCCGCGCCGACCTTGCCCCGGAGCATGTCCCCCAGCAGCCCGGCGCGGTCCGCGCCCGGCCGGGCCGGGTCGGACAGCGCCCGGCGCAGCCGCGGCTCGCGCCGCAGCAGGCCGGCGACGGCGAGCAGGTCGTCGGCGGTGGCGGCCACCGCCGACGGCTCCGCACCCCGCGCGTACGCCGCCAGGCGCTCGGTCGCGGCCTGGTACGACTCCCGGCTGGCGGCCTGCATCAGCGGGCCCCCGCGCTCTCGAGGTCGCTGAGGAAGCGGTCGACGGTGCCCTTGCGGCGGGCCTCGTCGGCCAGCGACTCACCGACGATCTTGCTGGCCAGGTCGACCGCGATCGTGCCGACCTCCGTGCGCAGCTCGCGCACGATGGTGGCCCGCTCGGCGGCGAGCTGCTCCTTGCCGGCCGCGATGATGCGGTCGGACTCCTCCCGCGCCTTGGCGAGGATGTCCTGCCGGATGCCCTCCGCGTCGGCCCGGGCGTCGTCCCGGATCTTCGCGGCGTCGGTGCGCGCCTCGGCGAGCTGCGCGCGGTATTGCTCGAGGAGCTGGTTGGCCTCGGCCTGGGCGGCCTCGGCGCGCTTGATGCCACCCTCGATCGCGTCGACCCGGGCCTGGAACGTCTGCTCCATGCGCGGGAAGACGAACTTCATCAGCACGATGCAGAGCAGGATGAAGGCGATGCCACCGACCACGATCTCCTGCCAGATCGGGATGATCGGGTTGTGCGTCGACTCACCACCCTCTGCGGCGAGCAGGTACATGGGAGACCTCCCGGTCAAAGGGGGGCGGGTTTAGAGCTGGCCCTGCCAGATGAAGCCGAAGGCGATGCCGAGCAGCGCGAGCGCCTCGATGACGGCGAAGCCGATCCAGACGTACGGCAGGGTCATCCGGGACGACTCCGGCTGCCGGGCGGTCGACTGGATGTAGGCGGCGAAGACCAGGCCGACACCGATGCCCGGGCCGATGGCCGCGAGACCGTAGCCGATGGCGGCGGTGCTGCCCTCTACCGCGGCGTAGATGTCCATTAGTGGGTTCCTCCTGGTTATCACGCGTGACTCTCACGCGGGACGACAACGGGTGGTACGAGGTGGATCAGTGCTCGTCGGCGAGCGCGCCCTGGACGTAGCTGGCGGTGAGCACCGTGAAGACGTATGCCTGCAGGCAGATGACCAGGAACTCGAGGAAGGTGAGCGCGATGGTCATCACCCAGGACAGCACCGAGACCGGGGCCAGCCAGGCGTTGGCGCTGAGCATCGCGAACCCGCCGAGCGTGAAGACCAGCAGGAGCATGTGGCCGGCGAACATGTTCGCGAAGAGACGGACGGCCAGCGAGAACGGCCGGACCAGGAAGGTCGAGAAGAACTCGATCGGGATCAGCAGCGGCAGGATGTACCACGGCGCCGGCGGGATCAGGGAGTTCTTGACGAACTTGCCGAACCCGTGGTGCCGGATGCCCACCCAGATGAACATCACGTAGCTGATCACGGCGAGGAAGGCCGGGAAGGCGATGTGCGAGTTCGGCGAGATCTGGAACAGCGGCACGATCGCGAAGAAGTTCGTCAGCAGGATGAAGCAGAACAGCGTCGTGAAGTACGGCGCGAACCGCACCCCCGCGTGCCCGATCATCTCGACGGCGATGTTGTTGCGCACGAAGCCGTAGATGGACTCGGCGAGCCACTGCTTCTTCGTCGGCACCAACTGCGGCTTCCGGTAGGTCGCCAGGAAGAAGATGATCAGGACGCCGACGGCGATCCAGACCATGGCCGTGATCTTGGTGAACCAGTAGGAGTCGTGCGCACCCCAGGGCAGGATGCTGGGCAGGTAGAAGTCCTCCACGCTGGGTGGGAATGCCGCCTGGCCCGCTGCCAGGACGTTCGCCTGTCCGAACACCGCGTCCCTTCCTAAGTAGGCGTGCCGAGTCGGCGGACGACCAGGATGATCCCCCCGGCCATGCCGAGCACGACGCCGATCCCGGTGGCGATGCCGCCGGTGTCGAGCCACTGGTCGACCAGCCAGCCGATGAAACCCCAGACGAGCATGCCCCCGATGAGATACGAGAGCGCGGTCCAACCCTGGCCGGCACCGGTCGGAATGTCGTCCGGGCCGCCGCTGGGTCGGGGGTTTTGGTCACCAGCCATGACGGGGCGAACGATATCAGTCGGAGAAACGAGGCTGTGCCTCACCCCCCGCACAACCGTGGTTGTGTGGGCGTCGGGCGGGCGCGTCGTCTGTGGGCACGCTACTCCCCTCGCGCCACCGAATGAATGACCGGTGTCGGACACAATCGCGCGTCGTACCGAAACGTGGGACGCTGGGGGCTCAGCCCCTGGTCCGGCGCGCGTGCACCGTGCTGAGCCACCAGATGTGCGCGCCGGTCCAGACGACCACGCCGACGGCGATGCCGAGGCACAGCGGGACGACCCCCGCCCAGCCCGTCGAGGCGACCGCCACCATCACGCCACCCAGGAGGGTGAACTTCGCGACGTACAGACCCACCCCGAACGGCAGCACGAGCTGCGGGTTGCGCGCGTCCGCCCAGGCCAGAACCACGGTGGTGAGGACGTAGCTGGCCACGGTGACGGCGACACCGGCCGCCACGCCGAGCGCCGCGTCGGCCCCGCCGAGGACCCCGCCGGCCGCCGCGCCCAGCGCCGCCACCCCGGCGGAGACGGCCACCAGCACCGGCAGGTGGCGCAGCCGCCAGCCCCGGTCGTCCGCCGCCGGCTCCGCGGCCACCCCGGGCTCAGCCACGGGGGTACGCCGGGAAGGCGGCGACCAGCTCGGCCACGTCGGCGGCGACGCGGGTGAGGGCGTCGGCTCCCCCGGGCTCGCCCGGATCGGTGCGCACCGCGCGGGCGATCAGCGCCGCGACCCGGCGCATCTCCTCCTCGCCCATGCCCTGTGTGGTGACGCTGGGCGTGCCCACCCGGATGCCCGACGCGACCATCGGCGGCTGCGGGTCGTACGGGATGGCGTTCTTGTTCAGGGTGACGGCGGCGGCGTCGCAGCGCGCCTCGGCCTCGGCCCCGCTCACCCCGGCGGCACGCAGGTCGAGCAGCGCGAGGTGGGTGTCGGTGCCGCCGGAGACCGGCCGCATCCCCTCGGCCGCGAGCCCGGCGGCGAGCGCGCGGGCGTTGGCGACCACCTGCGCGGCGTACGCCCGGAACTCGGGCTGGGCGGCCTCGCGCAGGGCCACCGCCTTGGCCGCGACGGCGTGCATCAGCGGCCCGCCCTGGGTGAACGGGAAGACGGCCTTGTCGATGCGCTGGGCCAGCGACTCCCGGCACAGGATCATGCCGCCGCGCGGGCCGCGCAGCACCTTGTGGGTGGTGGCGCAGACGACGTCGGCATGGGGCACCGGCGAGGGCACGGCCCGGCCGGCGACCAGGCCGATGAAGTGCGCGGCGTCCACCATCAGGTACGCGCCCACCTCGTCGGCGATCTCCCGGAACCGGGCGAAGTCGATCAGGCGGGGGTACGCCGTCGCCCCGCAGATGATCATCTTGGGCCGGTGGGCGCGGGCGAGGTCCCGCACCTCGTCGTAGTCGATCAGCTCGGTGTCCTTGCGCACGCGGTAGCCGACCGTGTGGAACCACTTGCCGGAGAAGTTCACCCGGCTGCCGTGGGTCAGGTGACCGCCGTGCGGCAGGTCCATCGCCAGCACCGTGTCCCCCGGCTGCACCAGCGCGGCGTACGCGGCCAGGTTGGCGCTCGCCCCCGAGTGCGGCTGGAGGTTGGCGTGCTCGGCGTCGAACAGCTCCTTCGCCCGGGCGACGCCGATCTCCTCGGCCCGGTCCACCTCGGCGCAGCCGCCGTAGTAGCGCCGGCCCGGATACCCCTCGGCGTACTTGTTGGTCAGCGTCGAGCCGAGCGCCGCCAGCACCGCCGGGGAGGTCAGGTTCTCGCTGGCGATCAGTTGCAGGCCGCCGCGCAGCCGGTCCAGCTCGCCGAGCACCACCCCGGCGATCTCCGGATCGGTGGCGCTGAGCTGCTCGAAGTCCGGCCCCCAGAAGGTGCTCCTCGCGTTCTCCACAGCGAACGAGTCTACGGAGCCGCACACTGGAGGCCGTGAGATGCCTCGTCACCGGCGCGACCGGATACATCGGCGGACGGCTCGCGCCCCTGCTGCTCGCCGAGGGACACCAGGTGCGCTGCCTGGCCCGGCACGCCGGTCGGCTGCGCGACGTGCCGTGGGCGGCGCGGGCCGAGATCGCCGAGGGCGACCTGCGCCGGCCGGAGACCCTGCCGGCCGCGTTCGCGGACGTGGACGTCGCCTACTACCTGGTGCACTCGCTCGGGCAGGCCGGCTTCGAGGCCGCCGACCGGGAGGCGGCGGTCGCCTTCGCCGACGCGGCGCGCGCCGCGGGCGTACGCCGGATCGTCTACCTCGGCGGCCCCGAACCGAAGGGCGACGACGGCCTCCCGTCGGCGCACCTGCGGTCCCGGGCCGAGGTCGGCCGGATCCTGCTCGACAGCGGGGTGCCCACGGCGGTGCTCCGCGCGGCGATCATCATCGGGTCCGGCTCGGCGTCGTTCGAGATGCTGCGCCATCTCACCGAGCGGCTGCCCGCCATGGTCACCCCGCGCTGGGTGCGCAACCGGATCCAGCCGATCGCCGTGCGGGACGTGCTGCACTACCTGGTCGGCTGCGCCGCGCTGCCGCCGCAGGTCAACCGGGCGTTCGACATCGGCGGCCCCGACGTGCTCACCTTCGGCGACATGATGCAGCGCTACGCCCGGGTCGCCGGGCTGCGCCGGCGGCTCATCCTGCCGGTCCGGCCGCTGACCCCGTCGCTGTCGTCGCACTGGGTCGGCCTGATCACCCCCGTGCCCAACGCGATCGCCCGGCCGCTGGTCGAGAGCCTGGTCCACGAGGCGGTCGCCCACGAGCACGACATCGCGGCGTACGTCCCGGACCCGCCCGGCGGGCTGACCGGCTTCGACCGGGCGGTCGAGCTGGCGCTCGCGCGGGTCCGCGACGCGCAGGTGGAGACCCGCTGGTCCACCGCGAGCGGGCCGGACGCCCCGGCCGAGCCGCTGCCCAGCGACCCGAAGTGGTCCGGCGGCACCGCCTACACGGACATGCGGGAGCGGGCCGTACGCGCCCCGGCCGACGCGCTGTGGCGGGTGATCGAGGGCGTCGGCGGCGAGAACGGCTGGTACTCGTTCCCGCTCGCCTGGGCGGTGCGCGGCTGGCTGGACCGGCTGGCCGGCGGGGTGGGGCTGCGCCGGGGCCGGCGCGACCCGCACCGGCTGCGGGTCGGCGAGGCGCTGGACTTCTGGCGGGTCGAGGAGATCGTCCCGGGCGAAGTGCTGCGGCTGCGCGCCGAGATGCGGCTGCCCGGCCGGGCCTGGCTGGAGATGCGCGCCGAGCCGGCCGGGGACGGCACCAGCCGGTACGTCCAGCGCGCGGTCTTCCTGCCGAGGGGCCTGCCCGGGCACGCGTACTGGGGCGCGGTGTTGCCCTTCCACGCGATCGTCTTCGGCGGCATGGCGAGGAACATCGCCCGCGGTGCGGAAGCCCTCCCGTCGGCGGCCGCCGCCCCCTCGCGCGCTGTGGGCAGCTGAACGGTGGGCTACGTCGTACGGCCGACGCAGGAAGATCGTTTGTCGCCTACCGGCATCCCGCCCGGCATGTCGCGCCGGTAGGCAGCAAACGATCGAGGGGACTGCTTCAGCCGCGATCGGGTGCGCTCATGTCGCCCGTTGCCGGCGTGCCTTCGGCGAGCCCGTAGCGCAGGTAGACGGTGCCCTTCGGATTGGCCACCGGCGGTTCGAGGAGGGTGACGTTGGTGGGCACCGCGCCGCCGTCGAACACCTTCTTTCCGACGCCGAGCGTGATCGGATACACCCAGAGGTCGAGCCGGTCGAAGAGCTTCTCGCGCAGGAGGGTCTGCACCAGGTTGAGGCTCCCGACGACCTTCACGTGCTCGTGCCGGTCCCGGACCTCGCGTACGGCGTCGGCGAGGTCCGGGCCGAGCTGGGTGGACCCGGCCCAGGAGAGTTCGGGCCGGCCACGGGAGGCCACGTACTTCGGGACGCTGTTGAAGAGCGCCGCGATCTCGTTGTCCGCGCCGCCTGCCTGGTGCGGCCAGTACGCGGCGAAGATGTCGTACGTGCGCCGGCCGAGCAGGAGGGCGTCCGTGCCCTCGTACGCGGCGAGGACCTGCGCCCCGGTGACCTCGTCCAGCAGGGGTGCCTGCCAGCCGCCGAACGGGAACCTCTCCGGGTCCTCGCCGGGGCCGCCGGGTGCCTGCCCGACGAGGTCCAGCGTCACGAACAGCTCGAGGTGGATGACGCCCATGCTCAACTCCTGACGATGCCGGTTGTCGCGGTCGGCCGATAGACCTGCGGCGACCGGCAGACTCATCGGTTGCCGGGCGGCGGGCGGTCAGTTGCCGGCGCGGGGGGCCGTGGCGTGCCGGGCCACCGACTCGCTCGGCGGGACGAAGTCGCGCACCGGCTGGCCCTGGAGGGTGTCGTAGAGGGTGCGGCCCACCAGGTCGACCAGTCGGGCCTGGACCTCCCGGCCCACCGCGTCGCGGGGATCGTCCGGGTTCGCGGCGATCGAGGCGACGGCGAGCTGCGGGGTGAACGCGACGACGGTCTCCGTGCCGTTCCCCTCCGAGCTGCCGGTCTTGCCGGCCACCGGTCGACCCAGCCGGCCGCGCAGGTCCTGGGCGGTGCCGCCGGCGCAGCCGCCGTACATCGACTGGTCGCCGACGGGGCACCGGGCCGCGTCGGCCGCGCCCCGGGCCACGTCCGTGTCGACCACCTGGCGGCAGTCCGGGCGGCCGGCGGCGACCTCCCGCCCGGCGGCGTCGAGGATCCGCACCACCGGCGTGGGCGCGCACCACATCCCCTCGGCGGCCACCGCCGCGTACGCCCCGGCGAGGTCGAGCGGGGTGGTGGCGGCGACGCCCAGCGTGAACGGGCCCCAGTCCCGCGCGCCGTAGCGGGCCATCTTCGCGTCGGACTCGGCGCGCAGCCGGATGCCGAGCCGCTCGGCCATCTCCACCACCCGGTCCGCGCCGACCCGCTCGGTCAGCCAGGCGAAGTAGGTGTTCACCGACCGGCCGAACGCGTCCCACATGGTCCGGTAGCCGTCCATCCCGACGGGGTCGGCGTTGACCGGGCACCAGCGGCCCCGGCAGTCGGCGGGGCCGCCCGTCACGGGGAAGCGGGTGACGATGCGGGGCGGGGCGTCGAAGAGGGTGTCCAGGGGCAGGCCCGCCTCCAGCGCGGCGAGCACCGCGAAGATCTTGAACGTCGACCCGGCCTGGTACCCGGTGATGGCCCCGCCCCCGGCGACGAGCTGGTTGACGGTGTTCGGCCGGTTGCGCCACCCCTGCGGGTTCTCCTCGACGCTGTAGTTGCGGTTCACCGCGAGGGCGAGCACGCGGCCCGTGCCGGGCTGCACCACGGCGGTCGGCGCGGCACGGGGGTCGTCGACGTCGTAGACGTCGAGCACCTGCTCGGTGGCGGTCCGCTGCACGGCAGGGTCGAGCGAGGTGACGATCCGGAAACCGCCCCGGCGCAGGGTGCGCTGCCGCTCGTCGGCGGTGGCGCCGAACGCCGGCTGCTCGCTCCACCAGCGGGTGAACCAGTCGCAGAAGAAGCCCCAGTCGTTGTGTTCCTGCGGGACCGCCGTGCAGTCGTTCGGCGTGGCGCTGGGCTTCAGCTTGAGCGGCTCGGCCTTCGCCGCCTCGGCCGCCTCGGGCGTGACCTGACCGGTCTCGACCATCCGGTCCAGCACGTACGCCCGGCGGGCCAGCGCCGCGTCGGCGTCGCCGTTGATCGGGTCGTCGGTGTCCGGCGAGCGGACCAGCCCGGCCAGCAGGGCCGACTCGGCCAGGGTGAGCTTCGCCGGCGACTTCGAGAAGTAGCGCTTGCTGGCGGCGCCCACCCCGTACGCGCCGGCGCCGAAGTAGGCGATGTTGAGGTAGCCGGCGAGGATCTGGTCCTTGCTCAGCTCGCGCTCGACCGCCAGGGCGTACCGCATTTCCTTGACCTTGCGGGTGAGGGTGACCTCGGTGGCCTTGGCCCGCTGCTCCTCGGTGAGGTTGGGGTCGCCGGCGAGCACGTTGCGCACGTACTGCATGGTCAGGGTCGACGCGCCCTGCCGGGGCGCGCCGTCGCGCCGGTTGGCGGTGAACGCCCGGATGACACCGCGTGGGTCCACGCCCTTGTGCTCGTAGAAGCGGACGTCCTCGGCGGCGACGACGGCCTGGCGCATGGCCGGCGCCACCTGGGCCAGCGGCACGTCGACCCGGTCCTCGGTGTAGAAGGACGTGATCAGGGTGCGGCCGTCGTTGGCGTAGAGGGTGGACCGTTGCGCCGTGGGCGGCGTGAGCAGCGACGCCGGCAGCTCCGACCACGGCTCGGTGATCCCCCGGACGCCGATCCCGAAGACCAGGGCGGCCGGCAGCGCCGCCACGGCGAGCGCCAGCCCGGCGAGCACGCCGGCGAGCACGATGGTCATGAGCTTGTGGAGACGACGGGCCCGGATCATCAGCTCTCCCCGCAGGAGCCGGTCAGGTGCGGACCCGTTCAGAATGACCCGGACAGCGGCGAACCCCGCCGCTTTTCCCCAAAGGGGTACGAATTTCGCGAGAAAGACACGCGACGCGCCGTCGCCGGCGGCTGGCCGACGACGGCCGCGCCGCCTCAGGGCCGCAGGCTCCCCCGCAGCCGCCTCAGGGCAGCAGCGCGGCGGCCAGCGGGTGGACGGTCTCCTCGATCTCGTCGGCGACGCGGCTGAAGCACTGGTCGCCACGCCCCCACGGGTCGTCGAGGTCGTCGGTGTGCAGCGGGGTCGCGCCCTCCCGGGCAGCGTGCACGGCGGCGACCAGGGCCACGCCCCGGGCGTACACGGCGTCGCCGGTGGCGTCGGCCGGGGGCAGCCCGGCGGCGTCCACGGCCGCCAGCAGCCGGCCGAACTCACCGAGCACGAACGTGCGGGACGCGGCGTCGGGGCGCAGCGCCACCACGTACTCCTGCTGGTCGGCGGTGGCGGTGAGCACCAGGTCGGCCGCGTCGATGAGGTCGGAACGCAGCTTGCGGGCAGCGAAGCCGGCCACGTCGCCGCCCCGGGCGGTCACCTGACGGGCGGCGGGCGGGTTCATCTCCTCCCCCGCGTGCCAGCCGCCGGTGCCGGCGCTGTGGCTGTGCAGCAGCGCGTCGGCGTCGGCCGGGTCGCCGCCACGCCGCGTCAGCCGCTCGCGGACGGCCAGCGCCAGCAGCCGCTCCGCCATCGGCGAGCGGCAGATGTTTCCCATGCAGACGTGCAGGACAGTGAACGGCGGCACTCAGCCCACCCGGCTCTCGACGAGGTCCGGCACGACGTCGCGCAACTGCTCCACCGGGATCGCCCCGGCCCGCACCAGCGTCGGCGCCTCGCCGGTGAGGTCGACGATGGTGCTCGGCACCGGATCGGGGCACTCCCCCGCCTCCAGGTAGGCGCGCACCGTGTAGCCGAGCTGCTCCCGGGCCGCCTCGGCGGTCACCGCCGCCGGCTGGCCCACCTTGTTGGCCGACGCCACCGCCATCGGGCCGGTCTCGCGCAGCACCTCCAGGGCGACCGGGTGCAGCGGCATCCGCACCGCGACCACGCCGCTGCCGGTCTCGTCGCCGAGGTCCCACGACAGGCTCGGCGAGTGCTCCACGATGATCGTGAGCGCGCCCGGCCAGAACGCCTCGACCAGGTCGCGGGCCGACCGGGGCAGCGTGAAGACCAGGCCGTCGAGGGTGTGCCGGGACCCGATCAGCACCGGGGGCGCCTGCCGGGTGCCACCCTTGGCGTCCGAGAGCGCCTTCACCGCGTACGGGGTGAACGCGTCCGCGCCGATCCCGTAGACCGTGTCCGTCGGCAGGACGACCAACTCGCCGTTCTTGACGGCCTCGATGGCAGCGGCGATGCCGCGGTCCCGGTCGGCGAGCGACCGACAGTCGTAGAGCATCACGAGAAGTCAGTCTGCCACGCCCCGGCCCGGTCGGCGTCCTCGGCGTGAGCGGGTCCCACAGGTCCGGATGCGGCCTCCTCCGGCGGGGCGCGGCGGGCGGGCGGTCACCGGCGGCGGAGGGTCACCGACGGGCGAGCGGTCAGCGGCGGCGGGCGGTGGCGAACCGGGGCCGCCCGGCCAGGTCCCGGTGCTCCTCGACCGCCTCGTACCGGCCGTCGGCGACCAGCAGGGCGGGCACCGCCGCGCCGTGCGTGTCGTCGTGCTCGACGCCGAGCACCCCGCCGGGGCGGAGCAGCCGCGCGGCCCGGGCGAGCACCGGGCGGATCACGTCCAGCCCGTCCGCCCCGCCGAAGACCGCCTCGTCCGGGTCGTGTGCCGCCACCTCCGGGGGCACCTCGACGGCCCTGGGCACGTACGGCGGGTTGCACAGCAGCACGTCCACCCGCCCTTCCAGGTCGCTCAGCAGGCCCGGGTCGGTGACGTCGGCGGCGACCACCTCCACCGGCCGGTCCCCGGCGGCGGCCCGGTCGGCGGCGTTGCGCCGCAGCCACGCCAGCGCCGCCGGGGACCGCTCCACGGCCACCACCCGGGCGGCGGGCGCCTCCTGGGCCACGGCGAGCGCGATCGCCCCCGAGCCGCTGCACAGGTCGACGACCACGGGACCACCGGCACGGGCCTGGTCGACGCCCCAGCCGGCGAGCAGTTCCGTCTCCGGGCGGGGCACGAAGACACCCGGGCCGACCGCCAGCTCCAGGTGCCGGAAGGCGGCCGAGCCGGTGAGGTGCTGCAACGGCTCCCGGTCGGCCCGCCGGGCGACCAGGGCGTCGTACCGGTCGAGCTGGTCGGGGGTGAGGCCGTCGGCCAGCGCCAGCCGCCCCCGGGGCACACCCAGCACGTGGACGGCGAGCAGCTCGGCCTCGACGCGCGGGGCATCGATCCCCGCCGCGGCGAGGACGCGGGCGGCGCGGGCCACCGCCACCGTGGGCCTGAGGCGTTCTGACCCTTCGGACGGGTGTTGCGGAAGGGAGGTCACGACATAATCATGAAGCGTCGCGGGCCCGCGCCACGAGTTGGTGCCTCCGTGTGCACACACCGACAGGGAGGTCGCGCGTGGGGTGGCTCAACCGGGTCAACGACCAGGTTGACGTCCTGACACGGGCGCGCGCCCTGCAGGAGGTGAGTCGCTCCGCCGAGTCGTGTCTCCTGCTCGACGGCGTGATCCGCAGCACGGACGACCCGTACGCCCGGGCCGACGCCCTCGTGCAGCGCCTCTCCGCATTGATCAATCTCGGGCGCACCGCCGAATACACGCGGGCCATCGAGGAGGCGTCCGCCGCCGTACGGGACCTCGCCGAGCCCTACCTGCACGGGCACCTCAACGCGCTGGCCGCGCTCGCCGCCCACCACCAGGGGGCGCTCGACCGGTGCGTCACCCACCTGGTGAAGGCGGCCCGGGCGCTGGGCGCGGTCGAGGACCCGGACCGGGACACGGCCTGGGGCTGGCACGACCTGGCGATGGCCTACTCCTACCTCAGCTTCCACGGGTACGCGCTCGGCGCGATCGAGCGCGCCCGCCAGCTCGGGCTGGCCGCCGGCATCCCCGAGGAGACGTTCGCCGCGCCCGGCATCCGGCTGCGCAACGCGGTCGCCCTCGACCACAACGGCGACAGCGACGGCTGCCTGCGGGTGCTGCGGGACGTCGCCGCCGATCTGGGCCGGTTCCTGCGCGGCGGGCGCGCCGAGGAGCTGCGCCCGAGCAGCCTGGCCGCGTACGGCTACGCCGCCGCCCGCCGGGCCGCCCTCGGCGACCGGGTGGAGGCCGCCCCCGACGCCGACCCGAACCGGCTGCTCGGTCACGGCGCGGACAGCGCCCGTGCCCGGGACATGCGCCAGCTCGGCCAGGTCTGCCTGGCCATCGCGGCGGGCAACCCGATCGAGGCGATCACCCGGCTCGACACCGCCCGCGTCTCCAACGAGACCCTCGGCGCGGCGGAGCCGGCCCGGCTGCGCAGCATCGCGTACGCCCGGGCGGGCGACCACGCGGCGGCCCACCGGGCCGACCGGCACGCGTTCCGCCTCGCCGCCCAGCGCAACGACCGGCTGCGGGACGTCTACATCGACGGCATCGCCGCCCGGATCGACCACGAGGAGATGCGGCGGGAGGCGGCCCGGTTCGAGGGCGAGGCGCTCACCGACCCGCTGACCGGCCTGCCCAACCGCCGCCGGCTGGAGCGCTACATCGCGGCCGTCGTGGCCGGCGGGGAGCGGGTGGTGATCGGGGTGTGCGACCTCGACGGCTTCAAGGCGGTCAACACCCGTCACGGCCACCACTCGGGCGACCTGGTCCTCCAGCGCATCGCCGGGGTGATCAACCGGGTCATGCGCCGGGGCGACTTCGTGGCCCGCTACGGCGGCGACGAGTTCGTGGTGGTGCTGTCCGGCGCGGGCATGGCCGAGGCGGCCGACGTGGCCCGCCGGATCGA
Source organism: Micromonospora sp. DH13 (assembly GCF_020873825.1). Classification (NCBI taxonomy): domain Bacteria; kingdom Bacillati; phylum Actinomycetota; class Actinomycetes; order Micromonosporales; family Micromonosporaceae; genus Micromonospora; species Micromonospora sp. DH13. Next base: position 132,848 of record NZ_JAHWGR010000015.1, on the reverse strand, counting down.
GGCGGCGGTGCGCACGGAGGACTGGGAGGCGCTGGTGCCCGGCACCCCGGTCGGGGTGACCATCGGCTTCGCCGAGGTCGAGGCCAACGGCCCGGGGCTGCGCGGCGCGATCGGCGCGGCGTTCGAGACCGCCGACCGGGAGATGCTCGCCGCGAAGAACCGCCTCCGCGCCGGCTGAGCCCCTGTCCGGGCCGCCCCGCGCCGGCACGGCCCGGGGCCGCGAGCGGCGGCAGCCCCGCCGGCCCGCCTCAGCGGCGGGTCAGCTCCGGGTCGCCGGCAAGCCGCGCCGCGCGGTCCGCGTCGGCCAGGGCGTCGAGCACGCCGTCCAACTCGCCGGCGAGGGCCAGGTCGAGGTTGTACGCCGTGTAGCCGATCCGGTGGTCGGTGATCCGGTTCTGCGGGAAGTTGTACGTGCGGATGCGCTCCGAGCGGTCCACGGTGCGCACCTGGGCCTTGCGGGCGTCCGAGGCGGCGGCGTCGGCCTGCTCCTGGGCGGCGGCCAGCAGCCGCGCCCGCAGGATGCGCATCGCCTGCTCCCGGTTCTGCAGCTGCGACTTCTCGTTCTGGCAGGAGACGACGATCCCGGTCGGCACGTGGGTGATCCGCACCGCCGAGTCGGTGGTGTTCACCGACTGGCCGCCCGGGCCCGACGAGCGGAACACGTCGATCCGCAGGTCGTTGGGGTCGATGGTGACGTCGACGTCCTCGGCCTCGGGCAGCACCAGCACGCCGGCGGCGCTGGTGTGGATGCGCCCCTGCGACTCGGTGACGGGTACGCGCTGCACCCGGTGCACCCCGCCCTCCCACTTGAGCCGCGACCACACCCCGTTGCCGCCCTCCGGGACGCCCTTGGTCTTGATCGCCAGCGAGACGTCCTTGACCCCGCCCAGGTCGGAGTCCTGCGCGTCGATGACCTCGGTGAGCCAGCCGCGGCGCTCGGCGTACCGGGTGTACATCCGCAGCAGGTCCCCGGCGAACAGGGCGGACTCCTCGCCGCCCTCGCCGGCCTTGATCTCGACGATCACGTCCTTGGCGTCGTGCGGGTCGCGCGGGATCAGCAGCTCGGCGAGGCGCTCCTCCAGGGCGGGCAGCCCGGCGGCGATCGACTCCGCCTCGCCGGCGAAGGACGGGTCCTCGGCGGCCAGCTCCCGGGCCGCGGCCAGGTCGGCGCGGGCCTGCTCCAGCTCGTCGGCCGCCTTGTGCAGGGGCGACAGCTCGGCGTAGCGGCGGCCGACCCGGCGGGCGACGCTCTGGTCCGCGTGGATCGCCGGGTCCGCGAGGCGCTTCTCCAGCTGGGCGTACTCGTCGAGGAGGGCCGCCAGCCGCTCGCTGCTCATGCTCGGGTGCTCCTTCGACGACGACTACCGGCCGGCGACATCCGGACGGAAGGGGGCAATACGGACAGCGCCCGCGCCCGGCGGGAAGCCGGACGCGGGCGCCGATCGTGGAGCTACTTGGCCTTCTTGGCCTGAACCTTGGCGTACTTCTGCTGGAACTTGGCGACCCGGCCGGCCGTGTCGAGAACGCGCTGCTTACCGGTGTAGAACGGGTGGCAGGCGCTGCAGGTCTCGACGTGGATGGAACCGCCCTTGGCGGTGCTGCGGGTCGTGAAGGTGCTGCCGCAGGAGCAGGTGACCTCGGTGGTCGTGTACTCCGGGTGGATGTTGGGCTTCATGTCGCCTTCGGTCCTCTCGCTTGGTGGTCGCCGGGTCGCCCGTGCGGCCCCGACGCGTGCGTGTCGGGATCGGGCGTGAACCGGAACCGGTGGCCGATTGACCAGTGTGCCATGGGCGTGAGCCGGCCCTTCGGGCGGGCCGCACAGCAGGTCCGGCTTCGTCAACGTGCCGGTCCCCTCCCGCATTCCCCGGGTGCAAGGAAGGGCACCTTGTTAACGCATCCGGTAGAGAAGGGTCCCCCTCTCACCCCCCGGTCAGGGGCGCGGGGGGCACGGGGCGCGCGGGGCGCACACCGCGCGGAAGGGCACGGCCGTGAGCGGCCGTGCCCTTCCGCGCGTACTGCCTACCGGATCACTCGCCCGGTGTGGACTTCGCGATCTGCATCAGGAACTCGATGTTGGTGCGGGACTGCTTGAGCCGGTCCAGCAGGAGGTCGAGCGCCGCCTGCGAGTCCAGCGAGTGCAGCACCTTGCGGAGCTTGTGGATGATGGCCAGTTCCTCCGGCGCGAGCAGGATCTCCTCCTTGCGCGTGCCGGACGCGCTGACGTCCACGGCCGGGAAGGTGCGCTTGTCGGCGATCTTCCGGTCGAGCTTCAGCTCCGCGTTGCCGGTGCCCTTGAACTCCTCGAAGATGACCGTATCCGCCATGGAACCGGTCTCCACCAGCGCGGTGGCGAGGATGGTCAGCGAGCCGCCGTTCTCGATGTTGCGGGCCGCACCCAGGAAGCGCTTCGGCGGGTAGAGCGCGGTGGAGTCGATACCACCCGACATGATCCGGCCGGAGGCCGGCGCCGCCAGGTTGTACGACCGACCGAGCCGGGTCACCGAGTCGAGCAGCACGACCACGTCGTGCCCCAGCTCGACCAGTCGCTTCGCCCGCTCGATCGCCAGCTCCGCCACCGTCGTGTGGTCCTGCGGCGGGCGGTCGAACGTGGCCGCGATGACCTCGCCCTTCACCGACCGCTGCATGTCGGTGACCTCTTCGGGCCGCTCGTCCACCAGCACCACCATCAGGTGGCACTCCGGGTTGTTGTGCGTGATGGCGTTCGCGATCGCCTGGAGCACCATCGTCTTGCCCGCCTTCGGCGGCGAGACGATCAGCGCCCGCTGGCCCTTGCCGAGCGGCATGACCAGGTCGATCACCCGCGTCGTCAGGATGTGCGGCTCGGTCTCCAGCCGCAGCCGCTCCTGCGGGTAGAGCGGGGTGAGCTTGTAGAACTCCGGCCGCCGCCGCGCCTCGTCCGGCTCCATCCCGTTGATCGTGTCGAGCCGCACCAGCGGGTTGTACTTGTCCCGCCGCTGCTCGCCGTCCCGGGCCGCCCGCACCGCGCCGGTGATCGCGTCACCCCGGCGCAGGCCGTACTTCTTGATCTGGGACATCGAGACGTAGACGTCGTTCGGGCCGGCCAGGTAGCCGGTGGTCCGGACGAAGGCGTAGTTGTCGAGCACGTCGATGATGCCGGCGACCGGGACGAGCACGTCGTCCTCGCTCACCTGCGGTTCGCGACCGCCGCCGCCACCACCGCCAGCGGCGGCGCCGTCGCCCTCACCGCGCTCGCCACGGCCCCGGCGGCGGTCGCGGAAGCGGCTGCGCCGGCCCCGCCGGCCGCCGCCCTCGTCGTCGTCGTCGCCGTTGTCCCGCTCGGCGCGCTGACCCCGGTCGTTGCGGTCGTTGCGGTCGCCACGGTCGGCCCGCTCGTTGCGGTCGCCCCGCTCGCGCTCGGCCCGCTCGCCCCGGTCGTTGCGGTCGCGCTCGCCCCGCTCGGAACGGTCGGCCCGCTCGCCCCGCTCGTTGCGGTCACCGCCGCGGTCGACCCGCTCGGAACGGTCGGTGCGCTCGGCCCGCTCGGCCCGCTCGCCGCGCTCGGCCCGGTCGGTGCGCTCGGCCCGGTCACCGCGCTCGGCCCGCTCGGCACGGTCGCCGCGCTCGGCCCGCTCGGAACGGTCGGCCTGCTCCCGGCCGCCCCGCTCCCGGCGGCCCTCGACCCGCTCGGCGGGCTCGACGGCACCGGTGGCGGGAGTGGCGGCCGGCGGCTCCTCGGCCCGGGTCTCCGCCGGCCGGGTCTCGGCCTCGGCGGGCCGGGACTCGGCCGCTGCGACGGCCCTGCTGCGCCGGGTCCGGGTCCGGCTCTCTGCCGGGGCGGCGGCCGGCTCGGCCGGTGCCCGGTTCTGGTCGGCGCCCGACGGGGCCTGGGTGACCTCGGCGCGCACCTCCTCGCGGGCGGGAGCGGCGGCGGCCGTGGCCTCGGCCCGTGGACGAGGGGTCCCGGCGGCGGCGCCGCCCTGCCGCTCGGAGATCGCGCTGATCAGCTCGCCCTTGCGCATGCGAGCCGTGCCGGAGATGCCGAGCGACGCGGCCAGGCTCTGGAGCTCCGGCAGCAGCATCGCCGACAGCCCGGTGCCGCTACGCCGACGACGGGTGGGGGCAGCGGCGGTGGCATCGCCAGCGACGTTGGAAACATCCGACGTCACGTCGGTGGTGTCGCTCAATGGATTCCTTCCCTCGATAGGCCGGGACTGCCCGGAGTCGACAAGCAGGTGGCCGGGCGGCCTCGGTGCACCCGCCTCGCATGACGCGTCGCGGGAGACTGTGACACAGCAGCCGGTCGGTTTCCCCGACTCACCAACCTCGGTGAGCAGGTCTCGCCGTCTGCGGCGACCTGCGGAAACTGCGGTGCGGCGTGGGCCTTAGGCAGGGGTGACGGGCTGACCGCCGACAGCTTCGGGGGTGCGCCGACCCGCAGGAGGATCGCATGCTTCGCGGCTGTGCTAAGTCTAGAGCGTAATCAACTCTTCCGACCTGCGGCAACAGGGTCCCGCTCGGCGTGTTCAAGTGTACCCCGTGCGACACGCGCTCCGCGGCTGTCTATACCCAACGACCACACCTGCCAACCGGCCCCGGGCGCGAAATGTTCCGAGGGCTCGGTCAGCGCCAGCACGGTGGGCCCGGCCCCACTGATCACGGCGGCCACACCGGCCGCACGCAGCGCTTCCACCAGGGCCGACGAGTCCGGCATACCGGCGGCGCGGTAGTCCTGGTGCAGCCGGTCGACCGTGGCGGGCAGCAGCAGCGAGGGCTCGGCGGTCAGGGCGTGCACCAGCAGCGCCGCCCGGCCGGCGTTGAGCGCGGCGTCGCCGTGCGGGACCGCCGCCGGCAACGCGGCGCGGGCCACGGCGGTCAGCCCGCGCTCGGCGGGCACGAAGACGATCGGCCGCACCGCCTCGGCCACGGCCAGCGAGACCGCCCGGGCGCCGGTCGGCTCCGTCCAGGCGATCGTGAAGCCGCCGAGCAGGCAGGGCGCGACGTTGTCGGGGTGCCCCTCGATCTCGGCCGCCAGCCGCAGCGCGCCCGCGTCGTCCAACCGGGCCGCGCCGTCGACGACCAGGGCCCGGGCCAGCTGCACGCCGGCCACGATGGCGGCCGACGAGGAGCCCAGCCCGCGGGCCTGCGGGATCCGGTTGACGCACTCCACCGCGAGGCCCGGCGGCTGCCCGCCCAGCGCGTCGAAGGTGGCCCGCATGGCCTGGACGACCAGGTGCGTCTCGTCGCCGGGCAGCTCGCCCGCGCCCTGCCCGGACACCGTGACCCGGACCCCGTCGGGCACCACCTCGGCGGCCACGTCGTCGTGCAGGCCGAGCGCCAGCCCCAGCGCGTCGAACCCCGGCCCGAGGTTGGCGCTGGTGGCGGGGACCCGGACCTTCACCGGCCCGGCCACGAATGTCGTCGGCACGACGCTCATGCTAGGCCGCCGGAGCGGCCCTGCGGCGTCCCGCCCGGCCCGTGGGACGTGACCCCCTTCGCTAGCCTGACGGCCGACGGGTCCACAGGGAGGGGAACGGCGTGGAATTCCTGGGGTACGCGGCCGTGCAGACGGCCACGCAACTGCCCACCGTGCTGGTGCTGGTGACCGGCCTGGTCCTGGCCGCCGTGAGCCGCCACCGCCTCCGCGGCCCCTCCCGGGCCCTGCTGCTGGCCGGCGTCGGGATCCTGCTGGTCACCGCGCTGCTCAACATCGCCTGGCTGGTCGCCCTGCCCCGGCTCTACTCCTCGGCGTGGTCGTCGCTGCCCGCCGGCACGGTGGCCCGCTACAGCGCGGCGGTCGGCCTGCTCTTCTCCCTGCTGCACCCCGCCGGGCTGGGCCTGGTGATCGCCGGGGCGCTGACCGGGCGCGCCCCTCACGCCCCCGCCGGGGTGGGCTCGGCGACCGGGTCGGTCAGCGACAGCCGCCGGGTGGCGACCCGCCAGCCCAGCGCGTAGACCAGGGTGACCAGGCCGCAGCCGGCCAGCACCACCCGCTCGTCGACCAGGTCCACCACCCCGGCCACCACCAGCTGGCTCACCGAGATCGCAAGGGTGGCCAGCATCATGTCGGTGGCGAAGACGCGCCCGCGCAGCCGGTCCGGCACCTCGCCCTGCAGGGCGTAGTTCGACATCACCCAGTTGCTGCCGCCCGCGAAGTGCGCCACGAACACCAGCGCCAGCACCAGCGGGAACCAGTTCGCCACCGACGTGCCGAGGTAGGCCAGGCCGTACAGCGACATCGACAGCGCGAGGCCGGGCAGCAGCCAGGCGCGGTTGGTCAGCACCCGTCGCATCAGGATCGGTCCGACCAGTGCGCCCGCGCCGCGCACCGCGAAGAGCAGGCCGACACCGATCGGGCCCACCCCGTACACGCCGGCGAGCAGCGGGAAGACGGTCAGCACCCCGTTGCCCAGGCCGACCGCCGACTTCACCGTGACCAGGCCGAGCACCCGGGGCCGGTGCCCGATGTAGCCGAGGGCCTCCCGGATGGCCGCCCAGGTGCGCTGCGCCGGCACGGCCGCGTCGCGCGGGGCCTGCAGGGGGCGGCGGATCAGCCCGGCCAGGCCCGCCGCCAGCGTCAGGCCGCCGGCGGCGACCCCGAAGCAGGCGTACGGCCCGGCGGCGGCGCTGAGCACGCCGCCCAGCGACGCGCCGACGACGGTCATGGTGCCCCAGGCCGAGCCGGCGATCGCGTTGCCGGCGGCCAGGTCCTCGGGGTCGAGGACGTTGGGCAGGGCGGCCTGGGCGGCCGGCGAGTAGAACGCCTTCGCCACCGCCACCACGGCGATCGCCACCATCGCCAGCCAGGCCGTGCCCGCGCCCCGGACGCCGAGCAGCAGCAGGACGCCGAGCAGCGCGGCGACGTTGGCCGCCATCATGATCTTCTTGCGGTCGAACCGGTCCGCGATCGTCCCCGTGTACGGCAGCAGCAGCGCCACCACGCCGGTGTCGAGGGCCAGCACGAGGGCCCCCCAGACCCCGCTGCCGGTCAGCTTCGGCAGCAGGACGAGCAGCGGCACCATGACGAACCAGTCCGCGCCGAAGACCACCAGCTCGGCGAGGAAGAGGTTGCGGAAGCTGCGGTTGCGGACCAGGACCGAGAGGGTGGGAGACACGTACGGGAAGCCTACCCGCCGGGCTGCGGTGCGCCCGCCTGCCGCAGCAGCTCGGAGACGGTGACGAAGGTGAACCCCCGGCCCCGCAGCCCGGTGATCATGTCGGGCAGGCCGCGCAGGGCGACCAGCCGGCGGGCGTCCCCGACGTCGTGGGCGAGCAGGATCGTGCCCGGTCGCACCCCGGCCACGATCCGCCGGGCGTGCCCGGCCGGGTCGTCCGGGAAGCGCGCCTCGGCCATCTGGAACGACCACAGCACGAGCCGGTAGTCGAGCCGGGCGGCGGCGTGCAGCACCGCCCCGCCGAGGTGCCCGTACGGGGGGCGCAGCAGCCGGGGGGCGACCCCGACGCCCTCGGCGATCGCGTCGTGCGCCCGGCTCAGGTCGTCGTGGACCTCGGCGGCGTCGTGCCGGGCCAGGTCGTGGTGCGCCCAGCTGTGGTTGCCCACCTCGTGCCGGCCGAGCCGGCCGCGCAACAGGTCCGCGTGCTGCCGGACGCGCTGCCCGACCAGGAAGAACGTGGCCGGCACGGCATACCGCTCCAGGGTGTCGAGCACCATCGGGGTCCACTGTGGGCGGGGGCCGTCGTCGAAGGTGAGCGCCACCAGCCGCTGGCCGGTGTGGGCACCCCAGACGACCGACACCTCGCCGTCGCCGACCTGCTGCAGGTCGCCGCCGACGGTGGCGCTGGCCGGGCCGCCGGCCAGGGGCAGCCGCCGGTCGGCGATCCAGGTGGTCTGCACCGTGGCGCCGGCCCCGACGAGCGCGCCCCCGGCGAGCAGCCCGGCACGGCGCAGCACCGTCCGTCGCCCCCACCGGCCAGCGCCGTCCGCCATGGCCCGCTCCCGCGCAACAGCAGGTCACCCGGCGCGACCCGATACCGTCAGTATGCGACCTCTGACTCACCGTACCCGGTCGGATGCGCGACGCGGCCGGACACGCGAACGCCCCCGCCGGAGTGGGACCCGGCGGGGGCGTGGGCGGTCGCGTCGGCTACTCGGCCGGCGGCGGCAACGGCGACTGCCGGCTCTTCGGCAGGCGCAGCACCTCGAACTGGTCGGTGCCGTCCACCAGGGCCGCCGACGGCGCGGGCCGGGCGGGAGCGGCCGGCGCGGCGGCGGGCACGGGCTCGTCGGCCGGCGCCGGGCCGTCGCCCGTGGACTCCGCCGGCGGTACGCCCCGGCGACGCTGCCGGCGGGCCCGCAGCGACTCCTTGGTGTTCTCCACCATCGTGTACAGGGTCGGGACCAGGATCAGGGTGAGCAGGGTGGAGCTGAGCAGGCCACCGATCACCACGATCGCCAGCGGCTTGGAGATGAAGCCGCCCTCCCCGGTCAGGCCGAACGCCATCGGCAGCAGCGCGAAGATCGTCGCGACGGCGGTCATCAGGATCGGGCGCAACCGACGCCGGCCGCCCTCGACCACCGCCTCGCCGACGCCCATGCCCTGCGCCCGGTACTGGTTGATCAGATCCAGCAGCACGATGGCGTTGGTCACCACGATGCCGACCAGCATGAGCACGCCGATCAGCGCCGGCACGCCCAGCGGGGTGCCGGTGACCAGCAGCAGGCCGATCGCGCCGGTCGCCGCGAACGGCACGGAGATCAGCAGGATCAGCGCCTGGGTCAGGCTGCGGAACGTCGCCACCATGATCAGGAACACGATCGCGATGGCCGCGAGCACGGCCAGCCCCAGGTCGGCGAACGCGTCCGCCTGGTCGGCGCTGACGCCGCCGATGCTGATGGTCGCGCCTGGGACGTCGATGTCGTCCAGCTTCCGCTGGAGCTCCTCGGTGGTCGCGCCGAGGTTGGCGCCGGTCGCCGTGCCGGTGACCGTGACGCTGCGCTCCCCGTCGATGCGGGTCACCTGCTGCGGCCCCTCGGCCTGGGTGATGTCGGCGATGTCGTCCAGCTTGACCGGGCCGACCCGCAGTGCCCGCAGCTCCTCCACCGTCAGCGGCGGCTGCGCGCCGGAGCGCAGCACCACGTCCTGCTGGCCGCCGTCGAAGGTGACCTGCCCCAGCGGGGTGCCCCGGTAGACCTGGGCGACGAGCTGCCCGACGGCGGCCTCGGTGAGCCCCGCCTTCGCCGCGGCCAGCCGGTCCACGGTCACGTCCACCCGCGGCACCCGCTCGGCCAGGCTGGTCGAGACGTCCTCGACGTCGGCCGTGCCGGCCATGGCGGCCCGCGCCTGCTCGGCCGCCCGGGCCAGCACCTCGGTGTCGGCCGCCTGCACGACGACTTCGAGCTGGTTGGTCGACCCGCCGGCCTCGGCGCCGCCGAAGCTCAGCTCGCCGACGGAGGCGCCGAGAGAGTCGAACTCGCGGCGCAGCGCCCGCTTCACCTCGGCCACGTCGGTCTCGCCGTCGAGCGTCACGGAGAAGGTGGCGGCGTTGTTGCCGCCGCCGCCCGCCCACGGCTGGTCGCTGCCCCCGGCGCTGACCTGGTACGTCTCGACGCCCTCGGCCCGGTCGAGCACCGACTCGACCTGGCGGGCCGCCTGGTCCGTGGCGGCCAGCCCACTGCCCGCCGGGAGCTGCTGGGTGATGGTCAGGGTGTCCTGGCCGGAGTCGTCCAGGAAGTTGGTCTTGAGCGCGCCGGACAGGACGAAGGTGCCGAGCAGCACCACCAGCCCCAGCCCGACGGTGATCCAGCGGGTCCCCCGGCTGCGGGTGGCGAACCCGATCACCGGCAGGTAGCCCCGCTGGAGCGGGCTGCGCAGCTCCTTCTCCTCGGCGGCCCGGCGGGCGGCCTCGTCGGCGACCCGCCCGGGCTTGAGGAACCAGTAGGCCAGCACCGGGATCACCGTGAGCGAGACCAGCAGCGAGGCGAGCAGGGCCACCGTCACGGTGATCGCGAACGGCGCGAAGAGCTGCCCGACGAAGCCGCCGACCAGCGCGATCGGGGCGAACACGGCCACCGTGGTCAGCGTCGACGCGGTCACCGCGCCGGCCACCTCGCGGACCGCCGTGAGGATCGCCTGCCGCTTCGGCTCGCCGTACTCCAGGTGGCGTTTGATGTTCTCCAGCACGACGATCGAGTCGTCGACCACCCGGCCGACCGCGATGGTCAACGCGCCGAGGGTGAGCAGGTTGAGCGAGTAGTCGCCGGCCCAGAGCGCGATGAGCGCCACCAGCACCGACAGCGGGATCGACACGGCGGTGACCACGGTGGAGCGCACCGACAGCAGGAAGACCAGGATCACCACGACCGCCATGACCAGGCCCAGCAGGCCCTCGGTGGTGAGGCTCTCGATGGACTTCTCCACGAACGGGGCCTGGTCGAACACGACGGTCAGGTCCGCGCCGGAGGCCGAGCGCAGGTCGGCGAGGCGGTCGCGGATCTCGTGGGAGATCTCGACGGCGTTGCCGTCCGGTGCGGCCGTGACGGCGATGCCGAGGCTGTCCCGGCCGTTGGTGCGGGTGAACGAGGTGGCCGGGGCGAGCTGCTGCTCCACGGCCGCCACGTCGCCGAGCTTCACCGGGGCCGCCTTCGGCGCGGTCGAGGTGAGCACGATGCCCTTGAGGTCGTCGACGGAGCGGATCGGCGTACCCACCTGGACGGTGAGGGCCCGCGACCCGTCGCTGACCGCGCCGGCCGGAATGGCGACGCCGTTGGTCTTCAGGGCCGTGCCGATCGCGGTCGGCGCGAGCTTCGCGGCGGCCAGCTTCGCCGGATCCGGGGTGACGGTGACGACCTGCTCCCGGGTGCCGGTCACGGCGACGGTGCGAACCCCGTCGATGCCCTCCAGCTCCGGCACCACGGTGTCGCGCAGCCGGTCGGCCAGCGCCCGCTCGTCGCCGCCGCCCGACGCGGCGATCACCACGGCCGGGAGGTCGTCGGTGGTGCCGGTGAGGACCTGCGGGTCGACGCCCTCGGGGAGCTGGCTGTCGATCCGGTTCAGCGCGGTCTCCATCTTGTTGACCACGTTGTCCAGGTCGGTGCCGAACGTGAACTCCACCTGGACGGTGGCCGAGCCCTCGCGGGAGGTGGAGGTGACCTTCTCCAGCCCGGGGATGCCCTGGATGCTGTTCTCGATCGGCTCGGTGACCTGCGACTCGACGATCTCGGGCGCGGCGCCGGGGTAGACCGCCACGACGAACGCGCCCGGGAACTCCAGCGACGGCAGGAGTTGCTGCTTCAACGACGGGACGGCGAACAGACCGAACAGCGTCGTGACCACCGCGATGAGGGCGACCAGCCCTCGGTTGGCGAGGCTGAATCTGGCGAGCAGCGACATCGGCGTGGCTCACTCCTGGGAAGAGAAGGGCGGGACAGCTCGGTAACGAAGAGTGTGCCCGACGCAATCATCCCGGCCGGGCCAGGGGTCGCACCGTCCCGCCCCGGCGGCGTGTCTCGCCCGTCGCCGCACGTGGGCGGGCCGCCGCCCGGCGCGGGCTCAGGCCAGGTCGAGGGAGCGGGCGGCGGCGAGGGCGTCGTTGCCGATGGTGATCGGTGCGGGAGCCGTGGAGATGGCCCACTCCGGGTCCTTCAGGCCGTGCCCGGTGACCGTGCAGACGACCGTCGAACCGGCCGGCACCTTGCCGGCGGCGGCCTGCTGGAGCAGCCCGGCGACGCTGGCCGCGCTGCCCAGCTCGACGAACGCGCCGACCTCGCGGGCCAGCAGCCGGTAGGCGGCCAGGATCTCCCGGTCGCTGACGGCGGCGATCAGGCCGCCGGAGGCGTCCCGGGCGTCGACGGCCTTCGTCCAGCTCGCCGGGTTGCCGATCCGGATCGCGGTGGCGATGGTCGACGGCTCGTGCACCACCTGACCGGTGACGATCGGGGCGGCCCCGGCGGCCTGGAAGCCGTACATCTTCGGGGCCTTCGTGGCGTTGCCGGCGCGCAGGTCCTCCGAGTAGCCCATCCAGTAGGCGGAGATGTTGCCGGCGTTGCCGACCGGCAGGCAGTGGATGTCGGGCGCGTCGCCGAGCGCCTCGACGATCTCGAACGCGGCCGTCTTCTGCCCCTGCAGGCGGTCGGGGTTGACCGAGTTGACCAGCGCGACCGGGTAGTCCTGGGCGAGCTTGGCGGCCAGCGCCAGGCAGTCGTCGAAGTTGCCGGTGACCTGGAGCAGCCGCGCGCCGTGCACCAGCGCCTGGGCCAGCTTGCCCAGCGCGATCTTGCCCTGCGGCACCAGCACCGCACAGGTGATCCCGGCGCGGGCCGCGTACGCGGCGGCGGAGGCGCTCGTGTTGCCGGTCGAGGCGCAGATGATCGCCTTGTCGCCGTGCTCGACGGCCTTGGAGACCGCGACCGTCATGCCCCGGTCCTTGAACGAGCCGGTCGGGTTGGCCCCCTCGACCTTGAGGTAGACGTCACAGCCGAGCCGGGCGGAGAGCACCGGCGCGGGCAGCAGCGGGGTGTTCCCCTCGTGCAGGGTGACGACCGGGGTGGCGTCGGTGACGGGCAGCCGGTCCCGGTACGTCTCGATCAGACCCCGCCACATGTCGCTCTCCTCACCTCTACCGCCCCGCCGACAGGCCGGGCACACCCAGCGTGGACCAGCCTCGCCGACCGGCGCACGCCGCACCTGAGCGTAACCACCAGGCGAGACGCGGACGCGCGCGCCGTGGCGTGCCCGCCGCCACGGCGGGGGCCGACGGGGCCCGGCGGACCAGCCGCGTCAGGCCCCGCCCTCGACCCGCAGCACGCTCGCCACCGACCGCACGATGTCCAGCCCGCGCAGCTCCTCCACGGTGGCGGCGAGCGCGGCGTCCGGCGCGACGTGGGTGACGATGACCAGCTCGGCGTCGCCGGAGCCGGCCGGGCCGTCCGCCGAGCCCTGCCGGACCGTGGCGATGGACACGTCGTGCCGGGCGAACACCCCGGCCACCGCCGCGAGCACGCCCGGACGGTCGGCCACGTCGAGGCTGATGTGGTAGCGCGTCAGGGCCTCCCCCATCGGCCGCACGGCGAGATCCGCGTACGCCGACTCGCTGGGCGCGCGCACCCCGGCGAGGCGGTTGCGGGCCACCGCCACCACGTCGCCGAGCACGGCGCTGGCGGTCGGCGCGCCACCCGCGCCCCGGCCGTAGAACATGAGCTGCCCGGCCGCCTCGGCCTCGACGAAGACCGCGTTGAACGCGTCGCCGACGCTGGCCAGCGGGTGGGTCAGGGGGATCATCGCCGGGTGCACCCGCACGCTGACCGTCTCCCGACCGGCGGCGTCGCGGCCCCGGGCGGCGATGCAGAGCAGCTTGATCGTGCAGCCCATCGCCTTGGCGCTGGCCACGTCGGCGGCGGTGACCTCGGTGATCCCCTCGCGGTGCACGTCGGCGGCGGTGACCCGGGTGTGGAACGCCAGCGAGGCGAGGATCGCCGCCTTGGCCGCCGCGTCGAAGCCCTCCACGTCGGCCGTCGGGTCGGCCTCGGCGTAGCCCAGCTCGGTGGCCTCCTCCAGGGCCTCGGCGAAGCCGGCCCCGGTGGCGTCCATCGCGGAGAGGATGAAGTTGGTGGTGCCGTTGACGATGCCGGTGACCCGGTTGACCCGGTCGCCGTGCAGCGAGTCGCGCAGCGGGCGCAGCAGCGGGATGGCCCCGGCGACCGACGCCTCGTAGTAGAGGTCGGCACCGCCCTCGGCCGCCGCGTCGTGCAGGGCCGGGCCGTCCTCGGCGAGCAGCGCCTTGTTGGCGGTGACCACGCTCTTGCCCGCCCGCAGCGCCTCGACGAGCCAGCCCCGGGCCGGCTCGATGCCGCCGACGACCTCGATCACCACGTCGACGTCGTCCCGCTTGATCAGGCCGAGCGGGTCGGTCGTGAACAGCGCCTCGTCGACCGGCAGGTCGCCCCGGTCCCGGCCGAGCCGGCGCACGGCGATGCCGGCGATCTCCAGGGGGGCGCCGATGCGGGCCGCGAGGTCGGCCGACTGCTCGTGCAGCAGCCGCACCACCTCGCTGCCGACCGTTCCGCAGCCGAGCAGCGCCAAGCGCACAGGTGAGGTCATCCGACATCCAATGCGAGCAGGTCCTCTTCCGTCTCCCGCCGGACGATCAGTCGCGCCCGGCCGGCGCGCACCGCCACCACCGCGGGGCGGGGCACGTGGTTGTAGTTGCTGGCCATGCTCCGGCAGTAGGCACCCGTCCCGGGCACCGCGACAAGATCTCCGGCCTGCACGTCAGCGGGCAGGAATTCATCCTTCACCACGATGTCCCCGGACTCACAGTGCTTTCCCACCACGCGGGCGAGCAGCGGCTCGGCGGTCGAGGCCCGGGAGGCCAGCGTCGCCGAGTACGACGCGTCGTAGAGGGCGGTGCGGATGTTGTCGCTCATCCCCCCGTCCACGCTCACGTAGGTGCGGATGCCGTCGACGTTCTTGACCGTGCCGACCTCGTAGAGCGTGAACACCGCCGGGCCGACGATGGCCCGGCCGGGCTCGATGGACAGGCGCGGCACGGCCAGCCGCTCGGCGGCGCACTCCCCGTCGACGATCTTGCGCAGCCGCTTGGCCAGCTCCTGCGGGGTCGCCGGGTCGTCCTGGGTCGTGTACGCGATGCCGAAGCCGCCGCCCAGGTCCAGCTCGGGCAGCTCGACGCCCCGGGCGTCGCGGATCTGCGCCTGCAGGGCGAGCACCCGACGGGCGGAGACCTCGAACCCGCTGGCGTCGAAGATCTGCGAGCCGATGTGCGAGTGCAGGCCGCGCAGGTCCAGCACGCCCTCGTCGATGACCTTGAACGCGGCGGCGGCAGCCGCCCCGCCGGCCAGCGAGAAGCCGAACTTCTGGTCCTCGTGCGCGGTGGCGATGAACTCGTGGGTGTGCGCCTCCACGCCGACGGTGACCCGGATCAGCACGCCGGGGCGGACCCCACGCTCGCGGGCCAGCGCGGTGAGCCGGTCGATCTCGGTGAACGAGTCGAGGACGATCCGCCCCACCCCCGCGTCCAGCGCCCGGGTCAGCTCCGCCACCGACTTGTTGTTGCCGTGGAAGCCGATCCGCTCCGCCGGCATCCCGGCCGACAGCGCGGTGGCCAGCTCGCCGCCGGTGCACACGTCGAGGAAGAGCCCCTCCTCGGCGATCATCCGCACCACGGCCCGGCACAGGAACGCCTTGCCCGCGTAGTAGACGTCGGCGTCGGGGAAGGCCGCCCGGAAGTCGCGGCAGCGCGAGCGCAGGTCGTCCTCGTCGAGCACGTACACCGGGGTGCCGAACTCGGCCGCGATCTCGCGCACGCCGAGCCCGCCGACGGCGAGCGCGCCGTCGGCGGCCCGGGTCACCGTGCGCGGCCAGAGCGGCGGCACCAGGGCGTTGACGTCGACCGGGGTACGCAGCCACGCCGGCCCCCGGCTGCCGATGTCGCCGTGCAGCGCACCGGCCTCGTGAGCCCGCATGTCACATCCTCTCGGGGGCGGACACGCCCAGCAGGCGCAGCCCGTTGGCGATCACCGTGCGGGTGGCGTCGTTGAGCCAGAGCCGGGCCCGGTGCAGGTCGGTGACCTCCTCCTCGCCGCGCGGCAGGATCCGGCAGTTGTCGTAGAACCGGTGGTACGCCCCGGCCAGCTCCTCCAGGTAGCGGGCCACCCGGTGCGGCTCCCGCAGCTCGGCGGCGGTGGCCACCACGGCGGGAAACTCGGCGAGCGCCTTGAGCAGGTCGTTCTCCTTGTCGTGGGAGAGCAGCTCGGGACGGAACGCCTCGCCGTCGCCCCGGGTCAGCCCCACCTCGGCCGCGTTGCGGCCCACGCTGGCGGTGCGCGCCGCCACGTACTGCACGTAGTAGACCGGGTTGTCGCGGGTCGCCCGGGTCCACAGCTCCACGTCGATGTCGATCGGCGAGTCGCTGGAGTAGCGGGCCAGCACGTACCGGGAGGCGTCCACGCCGATCGCGTCGACCAGGTCCTCCAGGGTGACCACGGTGCCGGCCCGCTTGCTCATCCGCACCGGCTGCCCGTCGCGGACCAGGTTGACGAGCTGGCCGATCAGGATCTCCAGGTTGACGGCCGGGTCGTCGCCGAAGCAGGCGGACATCGCCTTCATCCGGCCGATGTAGCCGTGGTGGTCGGCGCCCAGCATGATCACCACGCGGTCGAAGCCGCGCTCGCGCTTGTCGAGGTAGTACGCGCAGTCGGCGGCGAAGTACGTCCACTCGCCGTTGGACTTGCGCAGCACCCGGTCCTTGTCGTCGCCGAAGTCGGTGGTGCGCAGCCAGGTGGCCCCGTCGGCCTCGTAGAGGTGGCCCTGCTCACGCAGCCGGGCCAGGGCGTGGTCCAGCTCGCCCCGGTCGTGCAGGTCCTTCTCGTTGAAGTAGGTGTCGAACTCCACCCCGAAGTCGCGCAGCGAGGACTTGATCTCCTCGAACATCAACGCGACGCCCTCGGCCCGGAACACCTCCTCCGCGGCGGCGTCGCCCAGCTCCAGCACGTCGGGCCGGCGGCTGCGGACCTCGGTGGCGATCTCCGCGATGTACGCGCCGCCGTAGCCGTCCTCCGGGGCGGGCTCGCCCTTCGCGGCGGCCAGCAGGGACCGGGCGAACCGGTCGATCTGGGAGCCGGCGTCGTTGAAGTAGTATTCCGTGCCCACGTCGGCGCCGGTCGCGCGCAGCAGCCGGCTCAACGCGTCGCCGACGGCGGCCCAGCGGACCCCGCCGATGTGCACCGGGCCGGTCGGGTTGGCCGAGACGAACTCCAGGTTGATCTTCTGGCCGGCGAGGGCCGTGCCGGTGCCGTACGCCGGGCCGGCCTCGACGATCGACCGGGCGAGCTGGCCGGCGGCGGCGGCGTCGAGCCGGATGTTGAGGAAGCCCGGTCCCGCGATCTCCACCGACTTGACCCCGGGGGCCCGGCCGAGCTGCTCGGCCAGCGCCGTGGCCAGCTCGCGCGGCGGCACGCCCACCTTCTTGCTCAGCTGGAGGGCGAGCGTCGAGGCGTAGTCGCCGTGCTCCGGGTTGCGCGGTCGCTCGACGGCGGTGCGCCCCGGGAGCGCGGAGCTGTCCAGGCCCCGGTCGGCGAAGACTGCGTGGGCTGCGGAGAGGACGACCTCGGCCAGTTCTGCGGGAGTCACCGAACCATGTTATCGGGGGTAGACTCGGTCACTCGGCGGCCACCCTGCGCGTGAACACCGTCCGCCACCCACTCTGACCGACCGACCTGACGAGGCACGATGAGCATCAGCACCCCGGGCGGCCCGGAGCGCCGTCCGACCGTGGTCACCACCGGCAAGAAGCCGGGGGCGGGCCGGCCGGCGGCCGGCGCCAAGGCCGGGGCCGGCAAGTCGACGGGCGACGCCCCACGCCCCTCGGCGGGCGGCAAGGGCAAGGGCCCCCGCAAGCCGATCGCACCGGTGAAGGTGAGCCAGGGCCGTTCGTGGGGCCCGATCGCGCTGTTCACCGCGGTCGGCGTGCTCGCCGTCGCCATCATCGGCTTCGGCGCCTGGGCGACGTTCCAGGGCTCCAAGCCGTGGGAGGACCGGGCCGCCGACATCAGCGGCATCGTCAACTTCCGCAAGTCCGACCCGGATCTGGTCAAGGGCAGCAACCACCAGCAGGGCTCGATCAAGTACGCGCAGTCCCCGCCGGTGGCCGGCCCGCACAACGCGACCTGGCAGAACTGCATGGGCAACGTCTACGACGCCCCGATCGCCAACGAGCACGCGGTGCACAGCCTGGAGCACGGCGCGGTGTGGATCACCTACCGCCCGGACCTGCCGGCCGACCAGGTGGCCAAGCTCAAGAGCAAGGTCGAGGGCCAGGAAAAGCTGATGCTCAGCCCGTTCGAGGGGCAGGACAAGCCGATCTCCCTCCAGGCGTGGGGCTACCAGCTCAAGGTCGACAACGCCGACGACAGCCGGATCGACGAGTTCATCAAGACGCTGCGGGTGAACGCGTCGATCGAGGGTCCCACCGCCAACTGCGGCGAGCCGGGCATCACCGCCACCGGCACCACGCCGCGTGACGGCACCCCGATGCCCACCCAGTGACCCGACACCGCCAGGGACGAGGACCCCGATGACCGCACCCACGACGACGGAACCCGACACGGCCGAGGCCCCGGCGGCCGATGGCGACGGCGGGCCGACGACCGCGCGCCGGTTCGGCACGCTCGCGGTGGTCGCCGCCGTCGTGGTCGGCCTCCTCCTCGGGTACGCGGGCGGCCTGCTCACGCCGAAACTCACCCGGCCGGGCGACGCCTCGGCGGAGGCGGGCTTCGCCCGGGACATGACCACCCACCACGCCCAGGCGGTGGAGATGGGGCTGATCGCGTTCCAGCAGGGCACCGACGCCGAGGTGGTCAGCATCGGCGGCGACATCGCCACCGGCCAGCAGGGCGAGATCGGCACCATGCAGACGTGGCTGCGCTCCTGGGGGCTCGACCCGACCGGGTCGCAGCCGCGGATGGCGTGGATGCCCGACGGCACGGCGTCGATGAAGAACGGCCTGATGCCGGGGATGGCCACCCCGGAGCAGATGGCGAAGCTGCGGGACACCCCCCGGGGCCGGGAGAAGGACGTCCTCTTCCTGGAGCTGATGATCCAGCACCACTTGGGCGGGGTCCACATGATCGACGGGATCCTGGACGCCAGCGACGACCCCGAGGTCGTGCGGGTGGCCCAGACGATGAAGAACACGCAGCAGACCGACCTGACCAACCTCACGGCCGCGCGCGACCGGCTCGCGAAGGGCTGACCGCCGCACCGCGACATCCGAAGGGCCCGCGCCTCCCGCCGAACCCGGCGACGGCGCGGGCCCTTCCGCATCCGCCACCCACAGGCGAGCCATGTCCGTTTAGAAGCCATCCGACCCTTTGGCCAGCTTGAGAGAGTTTTCTACCCACATATCGTGACCAGTTGCGATTCGGGCTCGTTGCGCAGGACGTGGGGGTTGCACTCAGAGACGCACGGCGTTCGGTCACCAGCTGGTGCCGACGCCACACCATCGGCGGTGACGGGACGGTGGCAGCCGTCCGTCGCGGACAGCGGCAGGGCGAGCCGGGAGCCCTCAGCCGCGAACAGGAACTGGAGCTGATCGACGTCCTGCGCGGCGTCCACCCCGACGAGTTCGGCCTGGACGAGGAGCTGTGGACGCGGCAGAGCCTCACCACGCTCGTCCAGCGCCGCTTCGACCCCAGGGCCGACGCGGGCGCCGTCGGGGCGTACCTGCGGGCCTGGGGGTTGGGTCCGCGCGAGCCGCGCGAGCGCGCCTGCGGGCTCTGCGTCGGCGCGGTCGAGCGCTGGGTACGCCTGGAGTACCCGGCGATCACCCGGGCCGCCCAGGAGCACCTCGCCGAGGTCTACTGGCTGGGCCGGGTGCGGCTGCGCGGCACGATGCCGGCGGCCGACGTGGTCTCCGCCGTGTCATCCCGGGGCCGGGTCCGCTTCATGATCACCACCCCGTCGGTCGACCCGCCGCTGCCCCGCGACTTCGTGCTGCGGCTCAGCGGGGCCGAGGAGAACCCGGTGCACGTCATCGTCGACGGCTCCTGGCCGAAGAACGAGTGGCCGCGCCGGCTGCCCCGGCGGATCGCGCTGCACCCGTTGCCGAGCTGCGGACGGACGATCGCGGCCTGACCCGCCGGGCCGGATACCGATTCGGCGTTCGGTGGGGACGTTTGCTAGTCTTCTCCCGTCGCTGAGCCCCCGTAGCTCAGGGGATAGAGCACCGCCCTCCGGAGGCGGGGGCGCAGGTTCGAATCCTGCCGGGGGCACCTCGGATGAGCAACACGAAGGCCGCTGACCAGGATCGATCAGGTCAGCGGCCTTCGTCGTGTCTGCGGCCTTCTCCTGTCGGCTAGAAGCGGGCGCCGACGTCGGCGCCGTTGGCCGGGCGCAGGAAGGTCGACGACGGGATCGAGCCGTCGGCGGTGCGCGGCCCGGTGATCGTGCCCGGGTCGGTGCTGGCCAGCGACCAGGTGCCGCCGATGTTCCACGAGTTTCCGCTGCCGGTGGAGGTCGAGCCCAGCGACGCGGCGGTGCCGTTGGCCACGGCGAGGTTCTTCGTCAGCGTGCTGCTGGACCGGCTGAAGTCGAAGCCGGCCCCCGGGTTGTTCCACGCGGTGCAGTGGTCGATGGCGTGCCGGCCGGGGTTGTTGTTGTCGATGAAGCCACCGACGGCGTTGCCCCACGCCATGCTGTTGCGCACGGTGTGGTTGGCCGCCACGCCGTTGCCGCCCAGCTTGAAGCCGTTGCCGTCGCCGGTGTAGTCCGGCAGGTTCCAGCGGTTGAAGCCGTTGCCCCAGGCCAGGCTGTTCTCCAGCAAGATGGGCGACTCGAACATCCAGAAGTCCAGCCCGTCGTCGGAGTTGTTCCACAGCCGGGCGCCCCGCACCACGTTGCCGGTGCCGGAGCCCTCCTTGATGGCCAGGCCGTCGGCGCTCTCCCCGTTCTTTCGGGGGTCACGGTTGCCGTACGAGTCGAGATTGACGACCCGGTTGTTGCTCGACGCGCCCTGGATCTGGATGCCCGACTCGTAGTTGTCCCGGGTCACCAGGCGGTCGAAGACGGTGTTGTTGACGTCGAGCGCGAACACCGCGTACGGGCCGTGGACGATCTCCAGCCCGACGAGCCGCCACCAGTCGCCCTCGATGTGGATCGCGCCCCGCTCGGCGCGGGGGATGCTGCCGCCCACCGGCGCGGGGGTGTGCGGCATGTTCTCGCCGTCGATGACCACCCGCTCGGTGCCGTAGTTGCGCATGGTGATCGGCTGGCTCGACGTGCCGTTCTTGAGCAGCTGGAGGTTGGTGCTCGGGGCGTACGTGCCGCCGCGCAGGTAGATGGTGTGGCCGGGTTGGGCGAGGTCGACCGCGCGCTGGATGCTGCGCAGCGGGGCGGCCAGGGTGCCCGGGTTGCCGTCGTCGCCGTTGGTGGCCACGTAGAGCGCGTTCGTCGCCGGGGGCGGCGTCGTGGTGCCCGCGTCGACGTCGAGGTAGTCCACGTTGGGCAGGCCGGCCGAGACGGTCGGGGTGAGCCGGACGGTGTTGCTGCCGGCGGTCAGGTTCACCGACACCGTCCTGGTCACCCACGTGCTCCAGGCGCCGGTGCCCTCGAACGCGAGGTTCTGCACGGTCGCGCCGTTGACGGCCAGGTCCGCCGACCGGACCGTCGTGGCGCCGTTGGCGAACCGGATCTGCACCGTCGCCGCGCCGGCAGCGGCGGCGGTCACCGTGAACTGGGCGTACGCGCCGACGGCGTTGGTGGCGTTGCAGAAGCCGCTGCCGGAATAGCCGGCCCAGTCCGCGTCGACGGTGCCGGTGCACACCGCCGGGGAGGTCTCGGCCTCGTACCGGACGGGGGCGGCCTGCGCCGCCTGGGGTAGCACGACGAGCGCGCCGGCCAGCAGGCCGGTCGCGGCGATCATGGAGCTAAGGCGCATGGGGGTCTCCAGGGGATCGAACTGGTCGTGGGACGGGCTGCCCGGGGTCGGCCGGCCGGGCGCACGGCCGACGCGCCGTCGATCGACAGCGTGCGGCCGGGGCGCAGGCGTGGCCGGTGCCGGCGTCGCCCGGAGACACCAGAACTGGAAAGCGCTTTCCACGTGGAGGATGCCAAAGCTCATCAATGAAAGCAAGGCTCCCGGCCCGCACCGCCCGCACCGTCGCGGACCGGCCGGGACGGCCCGTCGCGGGGACGCCCTTGCCAGTCGACGAACACGTTCGTTACGATCGCGTTCATGAGCCCTCGGCGCGTTCCCGTGAGTCGCCGCGACCGCCCCGCCAAGCCGCCACTGAGCAGGGACGGCGTGGTGAGCGTCGCCCTGCGCGTCATGCGCGAGGAGGGCCTGGAGCGGGTCACCATGCGCCGGCTGGCGGCGGAGCTCGACACCGGCCCGGCGTCGCTGTACGTCTACGTCGACAACCTGGCCGAGATGCACGCCGCCCTGCTCGACGCGCTGATCGCGGACCTTCCGCTGCCGTCCGGCGACGACGCCGGGCGCTGGCGCGAGGACGTGATCGGCCTGCTCGACGCGTACACCCGGATCCTGATGGGTCATCCGGGCCTGGCCCGGTCGGCGCTGGTGCTGCGCCCCTCCGGGCCGCACTACCTGCGGCTGGTCGATGCGGTGCTGGGCCTGCTGCACGCGGGCGGCATCCCCGTGCGGCAGGCGGCGTGGGGCGTCGACCTGCTGCTGCAGCACGCCACGGCCACGGCCGCCGAACAGGGCACCCGGGACGGGTCGGCCGACGCCGACGGCGAGGTACGCCAGCAGGTGTCGGCCGTGCGCGACGCCGATCCGGGCAACCACCCCCACCTGCACCGCGCCCGCGACGAGCTGTTCTCCGGCACCGGCGAACAGCGGGCGCGGTGGGCGTTCAGCACCCTGCTCGACGGCCTCGCCGCCGGCCGGCGCGGCGACTGACCCCTCCCCGGCCGCACGGCGACTTTCCATGCTCGCGTCGAACGCGTTCGTCAAGAACCCGTTCGTCGGTCCGAACCGGCAGCACCCACACCTGAAGGAGACCCGTGCGCACACCAGCGATCGGCATCATCGGCGGCGGACTGGGCGGCCTCACGCTCGCCCGCGTCCTGCACGTCCACGGCATCCCCGCCACCGTCTACGAGCGGGACGCCGCACCGGACGCCCGCACCCAGGGCGGCATGCTCGACATCCATCAGCACAACGGCCAGGTCGCCCTGCGGGCCGCCGGCCTGCACGAGCAGTTCCTGCGCCTCGTCCACCCCGGCGGGCAGGCCGTGCGGGTGCTCGACCGGCACGGCACCGCGCACCTGGACGAGGCCGACGAGGGCGACGGCGACCGCCCCGAGGTCAACCGGGGCCACCTGCGCCGGCTGCTGCTGGACTCCCTGCCCGAGGGCACCGTCCGCTGGGGCGGCAGGGTCACGGCCGCCCGCGCCCTCGGCGACGGGCGGCACGAGCTGACCCTCGCCGACGGCGGGACCGCCACCACCGATCTGCTCGTGGGCGCCGACGGCGCCTGGTCCCGGATCCGACCGCTGGTCTCCGCCGCCGCGCCCACGTACTCCGGGTTGTCGTTCGTCGAGGCCACCCTGCGCGACGCCGACCGCCGGCACCCCGCGCAGGCCGCGCTCGTCGGGTCCGGCATGCTGTTCGCCCTCGGCCCCGGCAAGGGCTTCCTGGCCCACCGGGAGCCCGACGGCAGCCTGCACGTCTACGTCGCCCTGCGGCTGCCCGAGGACCGGCTCGCCGGCGTCGACCACGCCGGCGCGGTCCCGGGGCACGAGCGGCCGGGCGACGGCCCCGCCCGGTCCTTCCTGCTCGACCAGTTCGCCGGCTGGGCGCCCGAGCTGCGGGCACTGATCGCCGACGCCGACGGCCCCCTGGTCCCGCGTGCCATCCACGCGCTGCCGGTCGGGCACCGCTGGGACCGCGTGCCCGGCGTCACCCTGCTCGGCGACGCCGCCCACCTCATGTCGCCCTTCGCCGGGGAGGGTGCCAACCTCGCCATGCTCGACGGCGCCGAACTCGGCCGGGCCCTCGCCGCCCACCACGACGACGTCGAGACCGCGCTGGCCGCGTACGAGCGGGCGCTGTTCCCCCGCGCCGAGGAAGCCGCCCGGGAGGCCGCCGCGAACCTGGAGATCTGCTTCCGCGACGACGCACCGCACGGCCTCGTCGACCGCTTCGCCGCGTACGCCGAGGCCCGCTGACGGCTGCCGGAACGGGTCGGCCGGCTGGTTAGGAAGGGGCCCTTCCTATACCGAAAGCGTTAACAGGGGGCCCTTCCTTACGCGTACGGGTTGGCGCCGGAGCGGACGGCGTCGAGCAGGCCGGCGATCCGCGCCTGACTGACCCGGTACGGGCCGGGGCCGAAGCTGACCCGGGCCACGCCCAGCCCGGCCAGCTCGGCCAGGCTCGGCCCGCCCGGCTTGAAGCCGACGTTCACCGGGGCGTCCACGGCTGACACGAGTTCCGCGATCCGCTCCGGCTCGGCGAGGAAGATCGGGTAGACGCAGTCCGCCCCCGCGGCCCGGTAGAGCCGCCCCCGACGGATCGCCTCGGCGGTGCGGCCGTCCGGGTCGCCGGCCCCGCGCAGGTAGAGGTCGATGCGGGCGTTGAGCACCAGCGGCACCCCGGCCGCGTCGGCCGCCGCCCGCACGGCGGCCAGCAGGTCGGCCTGCTCCTCGGCGTCGTACAGCGCGCCGGTGCGCGGGTCGGAGTCCTCCAGGTTGCACCCGACGACCCCGGCGGCGAGCATCCGCTCGACCAGCTCGGCGGGGCTCAGGCCGTACCCCCGCTCCAGGTCGGCGGTGACCGGGACGGGCACCGCGCGCACCATCCGGGCGACGGCGGCGAACATCTCCTCGACCGGGGTGGCCTCGCCGTCGGCGTACCCGAGGGACTCGGCGACGGCGGCGCTGCTGGTGGCGACGGCCGCGAAGCCGGCCGCGACGACCGCCCGGGCGGAGCCGGCGTCCCAGGCGTTGGGCAGCATCAGCGGGTCGCCGGACTTGTGCAGGGCGCGCAGCGCGTCCGCGTGCTCGACGGAGGTCGATGGGTTCTCGGTCATCCCCGCATCATGGCACCCGGGGGGCGGTACCGGTTCTTCGAGCGGGCCGTGTCCGGCGTCGCTGCCGGCCGGTTCCCGGTCCGGCCCCGGCCGGCTCCTGGTCCTGTCGCGAAGGCGGGCAGCGCTGTGGCCAACGCCACCCGATTCCTCTGACCGATCGGTCAGGGTCTGACCGATCGGTCAGGCATGCTGGTGGGCAGGAGGTGGCCGGGCATGGCACGGGCGGTACCGGAGACACACGCGGAGATCCTCGCGGCGGCGGGGCGGCGGTTCGCCGTCACCGGCTACAAGGGCACCTCACTGCAGGACATCGCCCGCGAGGTCGGCGTCTCGAAGGCCACCGTGCTCTACCACTTCGCCAACAAGGAGGCCCTGCTCAGCGAGCTGATGGCCCCGGAGCTGGCGGCGGTGGTCGAGCTCGACGAGCGGATCGCTGGGCTCGGCGGCGACCGGGCCCAGCGGGTGGCCGCCGAGGGCTTCGTCGACCTCGCGGTGCGCTTCCGCCGGCAGATCGCGCTGCTGCGCGGCGAGTTCCCCGTGCTGCTCCAGCAGCCGGCCTTCGCGCACGTGCAGCAGATCTCCGAACGACTGGTCGCGGCGTTCGCCGGCCACTCGCCGCACCCGGCCGCCCGGGTCGCGGCCCTGGTCGTGCTCGCCGGGATCGCCGAGACCTGCGGCGAGTTCGACGACCTCGACGACGACGAGCTGCGCGAGGCGTTGCTCGGCCTCGTCCGGCGCGCGCTGGTGCCCCCGGCCGACCCGCCGCCGCCCGGCAGCAGCTCCACCCAGGACGGCTCCACCACCACGGTTTGACCCACGACGACCCCACCCACGATCGAGGACAAGGATCTGATGGCGACCCTGTTGTACCGGCTCGGCCGGGCCTCACTACGCCACCGGCGGCTCGTCGCCGTCGTCTGGCTCGTCGTGCTCGTCGGCCTCGGCATCGCCGCGGCGACGCTGCGCGGCCCGACGGCGAGCAACTTCACCATGCCCGGCACCGAGTCCCAGCGCGCGATCGACCTGCTCGCCGAGCGGTTCCCGGCGGCCAGCGGGGCCACCGGCACCATCGCCGTCAAGGCACCGGCGGACGGTCAGCTCGCCACGCCCGAGGGGCAGGCCCTGGTCAAGCAGGTGACCCAGGAGGCGGCCACCCTGCCCGGGGTGGTCGGCGCGGTGGACCCGTACCAGTCCCAGGCGATCTCCCCCAACGGCCGGTACGCGCTGATCCAGGTGCAGTTCGCCGGCCGCGCCGACGACGTCACCGACGCCCAGCGCGACGCGTACGAGAAGGTGGGCGCGCAGGCCGAGGCGAAGGGCTGGCAGATCGCCCCGGGCGGCGAGGTGCTCGGCGGCGAGCCGGAGGTCGGCTCCACCGAGGCACTGGGCGTCCTCGTGGCGGCGATCGTCCTGGTCATCACGTTCGGGTCACTGGTCGCGGCCGGGATGACCATGCTCAACGCGCTGATCGGCGTCGGCGTCGGCATGGCCGGCCTGTTCGCGCTCTCCGGCACCATCGAGCTGACCAGCACCGCGCCGATCCTGGCCCTGATGCTCGGCCTCGCGGTCGGCATCGACTACTCGCTGTTCATCACCTCCCGCCACCGCCAGCACCTGATCGAGGGGCTCTCCCCCGAGGAGGCGGTCGGCCGCGCCGTCGGCACCGCCGGCTCCGCCGTGGTGTTCGCCGGGGCCACCGTGGTCATCGCACTGGCCGGTCTCGCCGTGGTGGACATCCCGTTCCTCACCGTCATGGGCCTGGCCGCCGCCGGCACCGTGACCGTCGCCGTGCTGGTCGCCATCACCCTCGCCCCCGCGCTGCTCGGCTTCGCCGGTCACCGGGTCCTCCCCCGCCGGCTGCGCCGGGCCGGCAGCACCGCAGGCACCGCGCCGGCGAACGGGATGGCACCGGCCGAGGAGCCGACCGGTTCAGGAACCGCCGAGGACCGGTCCGGCTTCGGCTTCCGCTGGGCGCACCTGGTCACCCGGCTGCGCGTACCGGTGATCCTGGTGGCCCTGCTCGGTCTGGGCCTGCTCGCGGTGCCCGCCCCCGACATGCGGCTGGCCCTGCCGGACGCCAGCACGGCCGCCGCGGGCTCGCCGGCCCGGGTGAACAACGACCTGGTCCGGGAGGGCTTCGGCCCCGGCTTCACCGGCCGCCTCGCGGTGGTCGTCACGTCCGACTCCCCGCAGGCCACCGCCGCCGCGGCCCCGCAGGTCGCCAAGCTGGTCCAGGCCACGGACGGGGTGCTCGCGGTGGCCCCGCCGCAGACCGACCCGACCGGGCGGACCGCGCTGCTCGGGGTGATCCCCCGCAGCGGCCCGACCGACGAGGCCACCGAGGAGCTGGTGCACGACATCCGCCGCCAGGTCGCCGGCGTCGACGGGGCGGACGTGCTGCTGACCGGCGCGACCGCGATCGGCATCGACGTGTCGGAGAAGCTCTCGGACGCGCTGCCGGTCTACCTGCTGCTGGTCGTCGGCCTGTCGATCCTGCTGCTCATGCTGGTGTTCCGGTCGGTCCTGGTGCCGGTCAAGGCGGCGCTGGGCTTCCTGCTCACGGTCGCCGCGACGTTCGGCATCACGGTCGCGGTGTTCCAGGAGGGGACGCTGGCCGGGCTCGTCGGCCTCGACACCCCGGGGCCGCTGGTCAGCTTCCTGCCGATCCTGCTCATCGGCATCCTGTTCGGCCTGGCCATGGACTACGAGGTCTTCCTGGTCTCCCGGATGCGGGAGGACTACGTGCACGGCGACACCGCGCGCCAGGCCACGATCAACGGCATGGGTCACGGCGCGCGCGTCGTCACCGCCGCCGCGCTCATCATGATCTCGGTCTTCGGCGGGTTCGTGTTCCTCGACGATCCGGTGATCAAGTCGATGGGCTTCGCGCTCGCCGCCGGCGTCGCGATCGACGCCTTCGTGGTGCGGATGACCATCGTGCCGGCGGTGATGTCGCTGCTCAACACGGCGGCGTGGTGGATCCCGCGCTGGCTGGACAAGATCCTGCCCAACGTGGACGTCGAGGGCGAGGGCCTGCGCGCCCACCTGGCCGACAAGGAACCGGCCAAGGTCTGAGCTGTGCAAGGAGGGGCCCCCTGTTAACGCATTCTGTTGTACAGGGGGCCCCTGCAAACACCTGCGGGCACGCTCACGCGAGCGTGGTGAGCGCCTCGGTCAGCTCCGCCGCGGAGGAGAACTCCTCCGCCGGCAGCGCGTGCAGCATCTGCAACACCTCGGTGCTGGCCCCGTTCTCCTGCCCCCAGCGGACCAGGTCCTCCCGGGAGACCGGGTAGTCGAGCCCGGCCAGGTACTCCTGCAACTCCACCCCACTGACGGTCATGCCGGCCGGCTACCCGTTCGGCCCGTCTCCATGCCCCCGCGCGCCCCCGGCCGGGCGCGGGCGGCGGGCGGTTTGTCCCGGCGGGGGCCGGGTAGCCGCGGACATGCTGGTACAGCGGCTCGGCGCGCCGAGCGACTTCGATGGACTGCTGGACCGGATCCGGGGCGCCCGGATCGTCATGATCGGCGAGGCGACGCACGGCACCCACGACTACTACCGCCTCCGCGAGCAGCTGACCCGGCGGCTCATCGCCGAGCAGGGCTTCCGCTTCGTCGCCGTCGAGGGGGACTGGCCGGACTGCGAGCGCGTACACCGGTCGGTCACCGCCGCCCCCGGCGGGCTCGCCGACCCGCAGGCCGCGCTGGAGCGCTTCACCCGCTGGCCGACCTGGATGTGGTCCAACGCCGAGGTGGCGCGCTTCTGCCGCTGGCTGCGCGCCTGGAACCAGGAGCGCCCCCAGCAGCAGCGCGCCGGCTTCCACGGGCTGGACGTCTACAGCCTCTGGGAGTCCATGCAGGCGATCTTCGACTACCTGGGCGAGGAGGAGCCCGCCTCGCTGGAGGCCGCGCAGGAGGCGTACCGGTGCTTCGAGCCGTACGGACGGCGGATCGAGGAGTACGGCGCGGCCAGCCGGTTCGTCTCGGCCCGCTGCGAGGAGGAGGTGGTGCGGCTGTTGGCGCGTACCCGGGAACAGGCCACCGCGGACGGCCCGGACCGCTTCTCGGCCTGGCAGAACGCGGAGGTGGTGGCCGGCGCGGAGCGCTACTACCGGGCGATGATGGGCGGCGGGCCGCACTCGTGGAACGTCCGGGACATCCACATGGCGGACACCCTGGACCGGCTGCTGGACTTCCACGGCCCCGGCTCGCGGGGGATCGTGTGGGCGCACAACACCCACGTCGGCGACGCCCGGGCCACCGACATGGCCGCCGACGGGATGGTCAACATCGGCCAGCTCGCCCGCGAACGGCACGGCGCGGACGCCGTGGTGCTCGTCGGCTTCGGCAGCTACCGGGGCACGGTCGTCGCCGCGCCGCGCTGGGGCTCGCCGGCCGAGGAGATGGTGGTGCCGCCCGCCCGCCCCGGCTCGGTCGAGCGGCGGCTGCACGAGCTGCTGCCGGAGCGGGCGGTCTTGGTCTTCGGCGGCCCCGACCAGCCCGGCTGGGTCACCGAGGAGCACGACCACCGGGCGGTCGGCGTCGTGTACGACCCGAACTTCGAGTCGTGGGGCAACTACGTGCCGACCCGGCTGGGCGAGCGCTACGACGCGTTCGTCTGGTGCGACGAGACCCGGGGCGTGCGCCCGCTGCCGGCGCTCACCTCGTTCGGCGAGATGGAGACGTACCCGGCGGGGGTGTGACCCTCAGCGGAGCAGCCGGTGCAGGGTGATCCACTGCTCCGGCCAGACCTCGCCGGGCAGGGCGTCCCGGTCGAGGCGCACCGCGCGCAGCGCCGCGTCGACCCGGGCGCGGGGGCGGTGCCGGCTCAGCGAGGCCGCGACGCCGCCGCCGACCCCGCCGAACCCGACCTCCACCAACCGGCGGTACGCGGGCCACTCGCCGGGCGGCAGCAGCGGCTCGGCCCGCCGGTCGAGGCGCAGGATGCCGGCGTCGACGCGGGGCACCGGGCGGAACGCGGCGCGGGGCACGGTGCCGGCGAGCCGCCACGCGTACCCGGGCCAGGTCAGCACCGTCAGCCGGCTCCACCGGCCGGCGTGACCGGTGCGCTTGCGGGCGTACTCCAGTTGGGTGAGCAGGGTCGCCGAGCGCAGCCGGTCGGCCGCCAGGCACCAGCGGACCACGGCCGCCGTCAGCGACCACGGGATGTTGCCGACGACCGCGAACGGCTCGGCGGGCGGGTCCGCCGCCAGGAAGTCGGCCCGGCGCAGGGTCACCCCGGGCAGATCGGCGCAGGTCACGGCCAGGTCCGCGGCGGCGACCGGGTCGATCTCGTACGCGACGAGCCGCCCGCACCGGGCGGCCAGCGCGCGGGTCAGCCGGCCCCGGCCGGCGCCCACCTCCAGCAGCAGGTCGCCGGGGCCGGGGCGGGCCGCCGCGACGACCCGCGCGACGGCGGCCGGGTCGGCGAGGAAGTTCTGGGACAGTACGCGACGGGACCGGTCGCGTTCGGTGGCACGGGTACGGCGGGGCGCCATGGGTCGTCGTCCTGTCTGTCGCCGGCGGCGACGGGCACGGACAGGCGGCCGGCGGGCAGCCGGCGGGTGGGCCTGTCCGGTCGGATGGGGACTCGGACGGCCCTCGGCACGGGGGACGCGGGCGGCGTCAACCGCCCGGCGGTGATCAGGCGCGGGTGGCGTCCCGGCCGGCCGGGGCCGGACGCCGGACTCGCGGGCGGGCCACCAGCAGCGGGGCCCACGCGGCCGGCGAAGCGGCCACGTCGATCAGGGCGTGCGTGAACATGCGGGCAGAGTAGGCCGGGCGACCCCGGTCACGCGACCGATTTGCCGGCCGCCCAGGCACACCCACCTCGGCCACCGGAGCGACGTCTACGGCGTCCTGTGACGCACCGGGCTGCCGCAGCGGTCTCAGTCGGGCACGGTGACGGTGCGGCCCTCGGCGCGGGCGGTCTCGGCGGCGGCGAGGACGCCCACCACGTCGCGGCCGAACCGCACGTCGCACCGGTGGTCCCGGGTACCGGCGTCGATCTCCTCCAAAAGCTGGTCGATCGCCACCCCGAACGCGGTCAGCGAGCTGCCGTCGCCGGGCGGGACCGGCTCGACGCCGCTGTCGCCGTAGAAGGCGAACTCGGCCGTCACCGCCTCGGGCGGGGCGTCGAGGGTCAGCGAAACCGTGCTCGTCGCGCCGCCGGAGTGGGTGAGCAGCAGGTGGACCAGGCCACGCGGGCCGTCCATCGCGGCGACCCGGGTCACCGGGCCGAGCACCGGCAGGATGATGGACAGGGCGTGCGGGCCGATGTCCCACAGCGCGCCCCGGTCGCGACGCCAGCGGGAGCCGCCGTACGGGCTGCCGGGCTGGAAGATCGAGGCGAACCGGACCGCCCTGGCGGTGTGCCAGCCGCCCGCGGCGGCGGTCGAGGCGAGGAAGCCGGCGATGTTCGGCTGGAAGCGGCTGGTGAAGAAGACCACGGAGGCGACGCCGGACTGCGCGGCGGCGGCGACCACCCGGTCGGCGTCGGCGACGGTCAGCGCCAGCGGCTTGTCCAGCAGCAGGTGCCGGCCGGCCGTGGCGGCCCGGACGGCGATGTCGGCCTGGACGTCCGGCGGCAGCGCCACGGCGACCGCGTCGCAGGCGTCGAGCAGCGCGTCGACCTCGGTGAACGCGGGCACCCCGTGCCGGCGGGCCAGCTCGGCGGCGCGGTCGGGGTCGCGGCCCCAGACGCCGGCCAACTCTGCGCGGGGGTGCGCGCCGATGCCCGCCGCGTGCGTCTCGGCCGCCCAGTGGCCGGTGCCGAACAAGCCGAACCGCAGCACGGTCCACCCCCGGTGTCCGTCGTCGGCGCCGGCGAGCCCGGAGCCGTGATCCACGCTAGCCGCCCGCCCCGCCTTGGCGCAGCCGACGCGTCGGGCACGGGAACGCGGACCCCGGCCCGGGAGGCGGACGGGCGTGGGGCGGGGCTGCGGGCGGACCGGGCCGGGGGCGTGTACTACGCCGGTTAGTAGGCTGTCCCGGTGACCGAGACTGCGACGCCGTTGGCGTCGATGACCAGCGCGGCGGCCGGCTCGCCGGTGGACGGGGTGCTGGCGACGGCGACGATCGTGCTGTCGCTCGTACTCGCCGGGTGGGCGCTGGTGGCGGCGGTGCGCAACCGGCCGCCGGACCGGGTGCAGCTCGCCGGCCTGGCCGTGCTGGAGCTGGCGCTGCTCGCGCTGGCCGTGGTGGCGCTGGTCGCCCTCGGCGGCGGCGAACGGCCGGGCGAGCCGGGCGCGTTCTTCGGCTACCTGGTGACGCTGGTCTGCCTGCCGCCGCTGGCCTGGGTGCTGGCCCGGATGGAGCCGACCCGGTGGGGCTCGGCGATCGTCTGCGCGATCTGCGTGGTCACGCCGGTCGTGGTGGTCCGGCTCCAGCAGACCTGGGAGGTCGTCGGTGGTTGAGACCGAGGCGCACCGGCCCGCCACCAACACCGGGCCGGGCCGGCTGCTGATCGCCGTGTACCTGCTGTTCGCCATCGCCGCGACCTCCCGGGCCGGCCTGCAGATCGCCACGCGGTTCGCCGAGGCCCCGGTGGCGTACCTGCTGTCGGCGCTGGCCGCGCTGGTCTACATCGTGGCCGCCGTGGGGCTGGCCCGCGCCGGGCACGCGGGCCGACGGGTCGCGCTGGCCTGCTGCTCGGTGGAGCTGGTCGGCGTGGTCGGCGTGGGCCTGCTCAGCCTCGCCGACCCGGAGCTGTTCCCCGACGAGACGGTCTGGTCCGGGTTCGGCAGCGGGTACGGCTACGTGCCGCTGGTGCTGCCGGTGCTCGGCCTGCTCTGGCTCTGGCGCACCCGCACCCGCTGACGCGCCCCCACCCCGCCGGCGGGGTGAGAAGGGTGCCCTTCTATGCAGGAAGCGTTAACAAGGGGCCCTTCCTTGCACCTCAGTCCTTCGGGCCGCCGGCCACGTAGACGACCTGGCCGGAGACGAAGGACGCGCCCTCGCTGACCAGGAACGAGATGGTGTGCGCCACGTCCTCCGGGCGGCCGACGCGGCGCACCGGGATCTCCGACTCGGCGTGCTTCTGGAGCGCCTCGAAGTCCACCTTCATCCGGGCGGCGGTGGCGGCGGTCATGTCGGTGACGATGAACCCGGGCGCGACCGCGTTGACGGTCACCCCGAACGGGCCCAGCTCGATGGCGAGGGTCTTGGTGAAGCCCTGCAGGCCCGCCTTCGCCGCCGCGTAGTTGGCCTGGCCCCGGTTGCCCAGCGCGGACGTGCTGGACAGGTTGACGATCCGGCCCCACTTCGCCTCGACCATGTGCTGCTGGGCGGCCTGGCTGAACAGGAACGCGCCGCGCAGGTGCACGCCCATGACGGTGTCCCAGTCGGCGTCGGTCATCTTGAACAGCAGGTTGTCGCGGAGCACGCCGGCGTTGTTGACCAGCACGGTGGGTGCGCCCAGCTCGGCGGCGACCCGCTCGACGGCGGCGGTGACCTGCGGCCGGTCGGCGACGTCCGCGCCGACGCCGATCGCCCGGCCGCCGGCCGCCACGATCGCGTCGACGGTGTCGGCGGTGGCCGCCTCGTCGATGTCGACCACGGCGACGGCCAGGCCGTCGGCGGCGAGCCGGCGGGCGGTGGCCGCCCCGATCCCCCGCGCGGCCCCGGTCACGATGGCGACCCGCTGCTCCTCCGACATGCCTACCTCCCGGTAACCTACGCCCGACCCGGGGAGCGTAACCCACCGGCCGGAGGTCAGAACGTGTCGCCGCGGCAGAGCCGGATCCAGCGGTAGCCGTAGCCGGCGAGCTTCAGGGAGTCGAGCTTGCCCACCTCGCCGTACTGGCGGTCGGTGAGCACGTCCAGCGGCAGGTCCGCCTCGGCGGCGAGCATGCCCAGGTCGATCTCCACGTCGTCGGTGCCGAGGTTGTGCAGGAAGACCATCGTCCCGGTCGGACCGTCGGCCCGGTGCGCCAGCACCCCGGCCGGCATCGGCACGTCGATGTGGGTGGTCGACCCGGAGCCGATCTCCGGGGCCTCGCGCAGCGTCCGGATCATCCGCTCGAACCACGACAGCAGCGAGCGCGGGTCACCGCGCTGGGCGGTCACGTTGACCTTCTCGTACGAGTAGTCGCCCGCGTCGATCACAGGACGGACCAGCTTCTCCGGGTCCGCCGTGGAGAAGCCGGCGTTCGGCTTGAACGACCACTGCATCGGGGTACGGATCGCCTCCCGCCCCGGCAGCGACAGGTCCTCGCCCATGCCGATCTCCTCGCCGTAGCGCAGCACCGGCGTGCCGCGCAGCGAGAACTGGAGCGCGTACGCCAGCTCGACGCGGCGGCGGTCGTTGCCGAGCATCGGGGCGAGCCGGCGGCGGATGCCCCGGTCGTAGATGCGCATGTGCTCCTCGGGGCCGAACTCGGCGTACACCTGGTCACGCTGCGCGGCGGTGAGCCGCGACAGGTCGATCTCGTCGTGGTTGCGCAGGAAGGTGGCCCACTGGCCGCCGGTGGGCAGCGTCGGGGTGTCGCGCAGCGCCTCGATGACCGGCTCCGGGTCCCGCCGGGCCAGGGCGAGCATGAGCCGGCCGTTGAGCATGAAGTCGAACAGCATATGGATCCGGTTGCCGGAGCCGCTGCCGTCGCCGAAGAAGGTGGGCAGCTCGTCGGGCTCCACGTTGGCCTCGGCGAGCAGGACGGCGTCGCCGCGCCGCCACTGGACGTGCTGGCGCAGCTCGGTGAGGAACTCGAAGTCCTTCGGGGAGTCAGGGTTGCCCGGCTCGGTCAGCTCGATGATGAACGGGACGGCGTCCATCCGGAAGCCGGAGACGCCGAGCTGGAGCCAGAACGAGACGATCTTCTTGACCTCGGCGCGCACCTTCGGATTCGCGAAGTTGAGGTCCGGTTGGTACTTGTAGAACCGGTGGTAGTACCACGCCTTCGCCGTCCGGTCGTACGTCCACGTCTCGTTCTGCTCGCCCGGGAAGACCATGCCCTGGTGCCGGTCGGCGGGCTCGTGGTCGGCCCAGACGAACCAGTCGCGGTAGGGCGAGTCGGGCGACGACCGGGCGGACTGGAACCACGGGTGCTGGTCGGAGGTGTGGTTGACCACCAGGTCGATGATGACGCGGATGCCCCGGTTCTGCGCCTGGTGCAGCAGCTCCGCGAAGTCGCCGAGGGTGCCGAAGCGCGGGTCCACGTTGTAGAAGTCGGTGACGTCGTAGCCGTCGTCCCGGTTGGGCGACGGGTGGATCGGGTGCAGCCACAGGCAGGTCACCCCGAGCCTGGCCAGGTAGTCCAGCCGGCCGATGAGGCCCCGGATATCGCCGACCCCGTCGCCGTCGGAGTCCGCGTACGTGTCGATGTCGAGGCAGTAGACGACGGCCTCGGAATACCACCTGTCACCCATGCCGGCGTACCTTCTCCGATTCGGCCCGCCGGCAAACGCGAGAACCCTCCGGGTCGCGGGGGCGGTAGCGTTTCCGGCATGAGCAGCGGATCGGGTACGGGGTTGCGCGACGTCGACTGGGCGCAGGGCGAGTGGCTGCACCGGCCGGTGCGGGCCGAGCCGACGCCCGACGGCGGGCTGGTCGTCGAGCCGGGCGCGGGCAGCGACTTCTGGCGGCACACCAGCTACGGCTTCGTGCACGACGACGGCCCGGCCCTGCTCGCCCCGCTGCCGTCCGGCAGCGCCGTGGAGGTCGACTTCCGGCTCGACTTCACCGAGCAGTTCGACCAGGCGGGCGTGCTCGTCCGGGTGGACGAGCGCAACTGGGTCAAGGCCGGGGTCGAGGTCAGCGACGGCGAGTTACAGGTCGGCGCGGTGGTCACCCGGGAGGTCTCCGACTGGTCGGTGGCCCCGGTGCCCCAGTGGTCGGGACGGGCGGTGAGCGTGCGGGTGAGCCGGGCCGGCGACGCGCTGACCGTGCGGGCCCGCGCGGGCGACGAGCCGTGGCGACTGGTCCGGGTGGCCCCGCTCGCGCCGGACGCCGAGGCGACGGCCGGGCCGTTCTGCTGCTCGCCGACGCGGGGCGGACTGGCCGTGACGTTCACCGGCTGGCGGCGGGGCCCGGCGGACGCCGCCCTGCACTGAGCCCCTCGGGTGGGCCCGGTCACCGGGGGGTGTGATCGCCCGCAGACTGGGTAACACCTCCCGATCCCCCCGGCGGCCCCACCCAGGTCCGCTCCCGCGGCTCCACGGAAGGACACCCATGGCCCTCGCCCAGGACGTCGAACCGTCGCAGTTCACCGGGCTGACCGGGTGGGTGGCCGACGTCATCGGGGCGCTCGGCGCGGTCGGGGTGGCCCTGCTGGTGGCCCTGGAGAGCATCATCCCGCCGATCCCCAGCGAGATCGTGCTGGCCATGGCCGGCTACCTCGCCTCGCAGGGCCAGTTCAACGTGGTGCTGATCGTCGTCGCCGCGACGGTCGGCTCGCTGCTCGGGGCGCTGGTGCTCTACTGGCTCGGCGCGGCCCTGGGCGAGGAGCGGTTGAAGCGGTGGCTGGACCACATCCCGCTGGTCGACCGCGACGACCTGGAGAAGGCCGACCGCTGGTTCGAACGGCACGGCCGGTGGGCGGTGCTGATCGGCCGGGTGGTCCCGGTGGTACGCAGCCTGGTGTCGGTCCCGGCCGGGGCGAACCGGATGCCGCTGGGCGAGTTCGTGCTGCTGACCACGCTGGGCAGCGGGGTGTGGAACGCGCTGATCGTGGGGGCCGGCTTCGCGCTCGGGTCGCGCTGGGAAGAGGTGGACCGCTACAGCAGCTGGTTCAACTACGCGATCTTCGCCGTCTTCGGGGTGATGGTCGTGAGCTGGGCGGCGAAGAAGGTGCGCCGCCGCCGCGCGCGGCGCGACCGGCAGTCGGTGACCGCCGGCCGCTGACCGCGCGCGGGCCCGCGCGGGCCGTCCCGGCTCAGTACCGGGCGGCTCAGTACCGGGCGGCTCAGTACCGGGCGGCTCAGTACCGGGCCGTGATGTTCGTGAACTCCCAGGTGTCCTGGGCGATGCCGGAGCAGTTGGCGACCACTCCCCCGCCGGGGCACGGCCGGTCGCGGTTGACCGACCAGAAGGTGAACCGGGACAGGCCGCGGGCCTTCGCCCAGTCGCGGATCTGCGTCCAGGTGGCCGGGGAGGTCAGCTCCTGCTGGTCGGACAGGCCGTTCATGCCGGAGATGCCCATGTGCGCGTACGCGGTGGCGTCGGACCAGCCGAACGCGTTCTTCAGCGCGGTCTTCAGCCCTTCGGCGGCGTTGACGGTGTTCTGGTACATGTTCGCGCCGCCGCCGAAGTCGAACGGCATGATCGTGAACGTGTCGATGTTCGCCCCGAGTGCGGCGGCCTGGTTGATCAGCCGGGTGCCGTAGTACGACGGGCCTGTGGTCGAGGTGCCGAACGTGACGATCGTCCTGATCCCCGGGTTGTTCTGCTTGACGATCTTCAGCGCGCCGAGGATGCGGTCCTGCACCGCCTCGTTCTCGAACTCGTCGCTGTTCTCGATGTCGATGTCGATGGCCTTGAGCCCGTACGCGTTGATGACCTGCTGGTACGCCCCGGCGAGTGCGCTGGCCGAGGAGCAGTTCGGGCCCAGCTTGTTGCCGCTCCAGCCGCCGAAGGACGGGATGACGTCGCCGCCGGCCGCCCGGATCGCGGCGATGGTGGCGGCGTGCGCGCCGCCGGTCAGCGGACCGGTGCCGTCCCACGCCGGGGTGCAGCCGCCGCCGGAGAGGACGAACGCGATGGTGAACCACCTGACGCCGGTCGCGCCCATGACCGTCGCCGGTGCGGGCGGGTCGCCCCAGCCCGGGTAGAGGTACGGCGCGGCGGCCATCGGCCCGTTCCCGCCCGTGCAGCCGGAGGTGGTGGCGGACACGGCGGCCGACTTCGCCGACTCACCCGAGGAGTTGTACGCCGCGACGGTGTAGCTGTGCGCGGAGCAGGTGGCCAGCCCGGAGACCGTCGCCGAGGTGCCGGTGACGGTGGCCCGCACGGCGCTGCCCTCGTACACCCGGTAGCCGGTCACGCCGGAGACGGCGTTCCAGGCCAGCGACACCGACGATGCGGTGGTGCCGGTGACCCGCAGCCCGCCCGGGGTGGCCGGGCCGGACGGGGTGCCGCCGCCGGTGCAGGAGCCGCCGTTGACGGTGCAGTTGGTCGGGTCGCCGGTGCCGGCGACGACGAAGCCGAACGAGGTGCTCGCCCCCGGGGCGAGGGTGCCGTTCCAGGACGCGTTGACGGCGGTGACGTGCTGGCCGGAGGCGCTCATCGTGGCGTCCCAGAAGGAGCCGAGGGTGGTGCCGGCGGGCAGGTCGAACTGGACGTTCCAGGAGCCGATGCCGACCGAGGTGTTGTTGGTGACGGTGAACTTCGCTTCGTACCCGCTGCTCCAGCTTGAGGTCTTGACGAACGTGGCGGTGGCCGCCGACGCGGCCGGCGGGGCCGCGAGGGTGGCCGCGACGACGGCGGCGGCGAGCGCGGCGGCGAACGTCGCCGCGCGGGGGGTACGCAGTGTCGGGGCGCGCAGTTTCACAGTGGCCTCCAGAGACCGGGGGTGGGGGGGGTGGGGCAGGGGGTCAGGGCAGGGTGGACAGGTGCGGCTTGACGGTGCGGGCGAAGCCGTTGCCGTTGCTGACGTCCCAGTTGATCGACCAGGTCATCGCGCCCCGGATGCCCGGGTAGGTGCGCGGCGGGCGGAAGCTGCCGCAGTTGGTGCCCCTGGCCAGGCAGTCGAGGGCGGCGTTGACGACGCTCGGGGCGACGATGCCGCCGCCGGCCGCGCCGGGCCCGGCGGGCAGGCCGAGGCCGACCTGGTCGGGGCGCAGCCCGGCCTCCAGCTGGATGCAGGCGAGCGCGACGATGAAGTTCACGCTGCCCTGGGGGTAGGCGGCGTTCTGGTCGCAGCCGAGCATCGCCCCCGAGTTGTAGAACTGGGTGTTGACGACGGTGAGGATGTCCCGGATGTCGAGGGCCAGCTTGAAGTAGCCGGCGGCCGGGGACTGCATGTCGATGGTCTGCGGCGCCATGGCGATGATCAGGGACGGGCCGGCCTTGGCCCGCAGGGCGCGCAGCGCCTGGCCCATGTACGTCGGGTTGAGCCCGTTCTCCAGGTCGATGTCGACGCCGTCGAAGCCGTACCGCCGCAGCAGCGCGTACGTGCTGTCGGCGAACGCGGTGGCCGAGGCGGCGTCGTTCACGGCGACCCGGCCGGTCTCGCCGCCGACGGAGAGGATCACCTTCCTGCCGCGCGAGCGCAGCGCCTGCACGTCGGCGGTGAACTCGGCGTCGGAGTAGCCACCGAGGGCGGCGGACAGGCCGGGGTCGACGGCGAAGGTGACCGCCCCGGGGGTGGCGGTGGCCTCGGCGAAGGCGACCGCGACGAGGTCGTACTCGGCGGGTACGTCGCGCAGCCGCAGCTCGACCGCCGGGTTGTCGAAGTTGTGCCAGTAGCCGGTGAGCAGGTGCTTCGGCTGGTCACCGGTGGGCGGGGCGGTCGTGGGCGGGGGTGTCGTGGCCGGCGGGGTGGTGGCCGGCGGGGTCGTCGGGGGCGCGGTGGTGGCCGGCGGGGTGGTGGGGCCGGTCGGGGTCGGGGTGGGGCCGGTCGGGGTCGGGGTGGGGCCGCCACCGCAGGGGGCGCCGTCGAGCTGGCAGTTGGCCGGGCTGCCGGAACCGGTGGCGAGGAAGCCGAACGAGGTGCTCGCCCCCGGGGCGAGGGTCCCGTTCCAGGACCGGTTGGTGAAGGTGTGCCGCTGGCCCGAGGAGGTCAGCAGCGCGTCCCAGTAGCTGCCGAGGGTGGTGCCCGCCGGCAGGTCGAAGGTGACCGCCCAGCCGGAGAGGGTGCTGGCCCCGCCGTTGGTGATCGTGTACTTGCCCTCCCAGCCGGTGCCCCAGTCGGCGGTCTTGACGAAGGTCGCGGTGGCCCCGGCGGCGAACGCCGGCAGGGCCACCCAGGCCGCCCCGACGGTCGCCGCGCACGCGGTCACCAGGGTCAAAATCAGTGCTCGGGTACGCCTCATGCAGCCCTCCACGCCCGGACGGCATTCACATCCGTCAACGTTGGCGCTTATTATTAGGACTGTTAACTGTTCCTGTCCAGGGGCTGGCCGGCGGAAACCTGCGGGCGACGCAGCACCGCCTGTTCGAGGGCCGTCCACGCCGTCGTGGTGACCAGGTAGAGCACCGCCGCCAGCGGCACCACCAGCGCCACCACCACGGTCAGGTACGGCAGCAGCGGCAGCACCCGCCCGAGCACGGCCGGCACCGCCCCGTCGGCCGTGGCACCGCCGCCGGCCGTGCCCGTGCCCCCGGCCGTGGTGCCGCCGCCGGCCACAGTGGTGCCGCTCGGGGTGGTGCCGCTCGGGGCGGTGCCGCTCGGGGCGGTGCCGCTCGGGGTGGTGCCGCTCGGGGTGGTGCCGGCCGCCGCCGCGCGCCGGGCCCGCCGCGACGACCACCAGGCCAGCGCCACCAGCGCCGCCAGCAGCGCCCCGAACAGCGGGCCCGCCGCACCGGCCAGCCCGTCGGAGAGGTGCCAGCCCAGCGGCACCCCGGCCAGCCGCTCGGCCAACAGGCCGGTGCCGGCGTCGCCGGTCCCGCCGCCCGTGCTGCCCTCGCCGGTGCTGAACAGCCGGTACATCACCAGGAAGAACGGGGCCTGGAGCAGCGCCGGCAGGCAGCCCGCGACAGGGCTCGCCCCGGCCGACCGGTACAACCCGAACAGCTCGCTCTGCAGGCGGGCGGGGTCGTCGGCGTACCGGCGTTGCAGATCGCGGACCTGCGGGGCGAGGGCCGCGCGGCGCCGCTCCCCACGGACCTGGGCCAGGGTGAGCGGTGAGACCAGCAGGCGGACGGCGATCGTGAACAGGACGATGGCGGCGGCCGTGGCGGCCCCGCCGGTCAGCGGCTGCAGGGTGCCGGCGAGCCAGGTGACGGTGTCGGCGGCGACGCCGACGGCGGCGTGCAGTGGTGCGAAGGCGAGCATGGTGACCCCTCGGTCCGGTTTCCGGTGGTGTCCGGCCGGCCCGTGGCGGGCGCGGCGGGACGGACGACGTCTCGTGGTCCCGGCTGCGGCCCCGGAGAGGGGCGCGGCGGGAGGGACCACGGCGGAACCGGCCGGGCGGCGAC
This sequence comes from Micromonospora sp. DH13, assembly GCF_020873825.1. Classification (NCBI taxonomy): domain Bacteria; kingdom Bacillati; phylum Actinomycetota; class Actinomycetes; order Micromonosporales; family Micromonosporaceae; genus Micromonospora; species Micromonospora sp. DH13. The sequence continues at coordinate 92,277 of NZ_JAHWGR010000015.1, read as the reverse complement.
AGGGGACGACGGGCTGCCGCCCTGGTCCACCCGGCGGGCGGGCGGGGGCGGACGCGTCCGGGGGGCGCTACCCGGCCGAGGGGGCCAGGCCCGGCGCGCGGGGGCGGGGACGGCCGGCGGCGTCCGGGTCGACCTGCCGGGGCACGCCCCGACGGCGGGCACGTTCGCGCAGGCCCGCGCCCCGGCCGACGCCCCGCCTCGGCGGGCCGGCCGCCGCGGAGGGCCGCCCGGCGAGCAGCACGGTGAGCAGCACGACGGCGGCGACGGCCGCCCCGGCGAGCACCTCGGCGGGGCGGTCCGCGAGCAGGGTCAGGTGGGTGAGCGCGTACGCCCACGCCCCCGTCACCGCCAGCAGCAGCCCCGTCACGCCGGCCAGGGTAGGAGGTGCCGTCCACCCGGCGAACATCTCCGGTGAGAGGGGTTCCCTTCTCTACCGGAAGCGTTAACAGGGGGCCCTTCCTTACACCCGACACGCGGGTGGGCGTTTCCCCGCGCCGACACGGTGGGTAATGCGCCGTCGACGTCGCGGCGCGGTACCGCGACCGGCACGGAACGGACGGTGAGTGCGATGAGCGGGTCAGTGGCCGAGCGGGAACGGGACGCCGCCCAGGGCGGGACCGACCTGCTCACCGTCGGCGTGGAGGAGGAGTTCCTGCTCGTCGACCCGCACACCGGCACCGCCGTGCCGGCCGTCGACCTGGTCATGGAGCAGGTGCCGGCGGAGCTGCGCGGGCAGGTGGAGCGGGAGTTCCAGACCAGCCAGATCGAGATCGGCAGCCCGCCGGGGCTGGAGCTGTCGTCGATCCGGCACTCCCTCGGGGTGCTGCGCCGGGCGCTGGCCGACGCCGCCGAGCGCGCCGGCGTACGGGTGCTGGCCATCGGCACGGGCCCGGTCGAGGGGCCCGTGCCACCGGTGGTCGACAAGCCCCGCTTCGACCGGATGATCGATCGGTTCCGGCTGCTGGTGCCGGGGCCCGGCAACAACGGCATGCACGTGCACGTCGGGGTGCCGGACGCGGAGACCGGGGTGCAGGTGCTCAACCATGTCCGGCCCTGGCTGCCGATCCTGCACGCGGCCACCGCGAACTCGCCGTTCTCCGCCGGGGTCGACACCGGCTACGCGAGCTGGCGTTCGGTGGAGTGGGAACGCTGGCCGTCGGTGGCGCCGACGCCGTACCTGGAGTCGCACGAGCACTACGAGCGGCTGATCCGGCAGCTCATCGCCAGCGGGGTGATGCTCGACGAGGGGATGCTCTACTGGTATGCCCGGCTGTCGGCGAAGTATCCGACGGTGGAGCTGCGCATCGGCGACGTCTGCCCCTCGGTGGACGACGCGGTGCTGGTCGCCGCCCTGGTCCGGGCCCTGGTGGCGACCGCGATGACCGACATCGCCGAGGGCCGGCCGCCCATCCGCACCGACCACCACCTGCTGGTGGCCGCGCACTGGCGGGCCGCCCACGACGGCCTGGAGGGTGCGGGCGTCGACCTGACCGACGGCGAGCTGCGCCCCGCGTGGGAGCTGCTGGACGCCCTCGTCGAGCGGCTCGCCCCCGCGCTGGAGCGGCACGGCGACCTGGCCGAGGTGACCGACCTGCTGGGCGGGCTGCGCCGGCACGGCACCGGGGCGGCGCGGCAGCGGGCCGTCTTCGCGCGCACCGGCAGCCTGGTCGACGTGGTGCGGGACGTGGCCCGGCAGACCCGTGGCTGAGCGTGGCGGCCGGGATCCCGCACCGGGCCGGGACGGACGCCCGCACCGCCGGGACCGGCCCGGGGCGGGGCGCGGCGTGACAGGATGGTCGTCGTGGCGCAACGGCTGATCGTCGTCGGCGGGGACGCCGCCGGCATGGCGGCGGCCTCCCAGGCGCGCCGCCGCCGCGACCGGTCCGACCTGGAGATCGTGGCGTTCGAGCGGGGGCACTTCACGTCGTACTCGGCGTGCGGCATCCCGTACTGGATCAGCGGGGTGGTCCCGGAGCGGGACCAGCTCATCGCCCGCGACCCGGCGACCTTCCGCGCCGACTTCGACATCGACGTCCGGCTGCGGCACGAGGTCACCGCGATCGACCTGGCCCGCCGGGAGGTCGTCGCCCGCGACCTCGACGGCGGCGGCGAGGTCCGCGAGCCCTTCGACGAGCTGGTGTACGCCACCGGGGCGGTGCCGAAGCGGCCCGACTGGGCCGACCCCGAGGTGCGGGGCGTCTTCGGCGTGCAGACCCTCGACGACGCCTCGGCGCTGCGCGCGTGGCTGGACGCCGAGCCCGCGCCGCGCCGCGCGGTGGTGGTGGGCGGCGGCTACATCGGGGTGGAGATGGCCGAGGCGCTGATCCAGCGCGGCCTGTCGGTCACCCTCGTCGAGCAGGCCGACCAGCCGATGGCGACCGTCGACCCCGACATGGCGGCGCTGGTCGCCGACGCGATGCGCGGCATCGGCATCGACATCCGCACCGGAGTCGAGGTGACCGGGCTCGACGGCCGGGCCGGGCGGGTGTCCGCGGTGGTCACCGCCGACGGGCCGCTGCCGGCCGACGTCGTGGTCCTGGGCCTGGGGGTACGCCCCGACACCGCCCTCGCCGAGGCCGCCGGCCTGCCCGTCGGCCTCTCCGGGGGGATCCGGGTGGACCGGCGGATGCGGGTGCCCGGGGTGCCGGGGGTGTGGGCGGCGGGCGACTGCGTCGAGACCCTGCACCGGGTCAGCGGGCTGCCCGTGCACGTGCCGCTGGGCACCCACGCCAACAAGCAGGGCCGGGTCGCGGGGATCAACCTCGGCGGCGGGTACGCGACGTTCCCCGGCGTCATCGGCACGGCCGTGACGAAGGTCTGCGAGCTGGAGGTGGGGCGCACCGGCCTGCGCGAGCGGGACGCCGCGGCCAGCGGGTTCGAGTTCGTGTCGGTGCGGGCCGAGTCGACGAACCGGGCCGGCTACTACCCGGGGGCGCGGACGATGACGGTGAAGCTGATCGCCGAGCGGTCCAGCGGGCGGCTGCTCGGGGCGCAGATCGTCGGCTGGTCCGAGGCGGCGAAGCGGATCGACACGCTGGCCGTGGCGCTGTGGAACGAGATGACGGTGGACGAGATGACCGCCCTCGACCTCGGCTACGCCCCGCCGTACGCGCCGGTGTGGGACCCGGTGCTGATCGCGGCCCGCAAGGCGGTCGACGCCCTGCACCAGGGGTGAGTGTCGGGGGGCGCGGTTAGCGTGTGGGCGCAGTCGCGGTGCCGGGTCCGGCGCCCCACCCCCTCGAAAGGCATCACCATGTCGCAGGAGACGACCTACCTCGAACTGTCCGAAGCGGACGGTGCGGCGCACAAGTTCTACGAGGTGGTGGTGGACGACACCGCGCTGACGCTGCGCTACGGCCGGATCGGCGACCAGGGCCAGGTGAAGACCACGACCTACCCGGACAACGCGCGCGCCCGCGCCGCCGCCGCGAAGAAGATCGGCGAGAAGGTCCGCAAGGGGTACGCCCCGGCGGTGCCCGGCGTCCGCCAGAAGCGGCCCGTGTCGCGGCGGCAGATCGTCAGCACCCGCTCGACGGCCCGCACCGCCCCCGTGCTGTGGCGGTACGCCTCGGGCGCGCCCGCGTTCGGCATCTTCGTCGACGGGCGGCACTGCATGGTCGGCAACGAGCACGGGGTGATCACCACCCTCGACCACGACGCCCGGGTGCTCGACCAGGTCCGCCTGCCCGACGGGGTGAAGTGCATCGTCGCCGACGACGCCTGGCTCTACGCGGGCTGCGACGACGGCAACGTCTACGACCTGTCCGGCAAGGTGCCCCGGGTGGCGTACGCGATCGCCCCCGACATCGACATCTACTGGCTGGACATCCACGACGGGGTGCTGGGCGTCGCCGACGCCGACGGCGGCATCGCCGCGATCGACCACGAGGACGAGTTCCTGTGGCGGCGGCCGGGGCGCGGCCGGGCGGCGTGGATGGTGCGCTGCGACGCCGACGCGCTCTACCACGGCCACTCGCAGGGGGTCACCGGCTACGACTGGCGCACCGGCCGGGAGCTGTGGCACACCCGCACCGGGTCGGTGCTGTTCGGCTGGCAGGAGCGCGACGCCGTGTTCGCCGGCACCGGCACCCGCGAGGTGGTGCGGCTGCGCAAGGACGGGCGGGCCGAGCAGATCTACCGCTGCGACGCCCCGGTCTTCTCGTGCGCCACCGCCGAGGACGGCCGGTATGTCTTCGCCGGCGACAACCAGTCGTCGATCTACTGCTTCGACGCGGCCGGCAACCGGCTGTGGAAGCTCGGCACCGGCTGCGGCTCGGCCTACTCGATGCAGTTCCACGACGACCGGCTCTACGTGGTCACCACCAGCGGCTATCTGGCCTGCATCGACGCCAGCGAGCCGGCGATCCGGGCCGCCGAGGCGGGCACCGTGCCGGAGGTGGTGGACGTCAAGGCCCCCGCCCGGCAGCCCGAGCCGGCGGCATGGACCACCGTGGAGGTGGTCACCGACGACCGGGGCGGCGTGGTGGTGCAGTGCGTCGACGACGGCGGCCGGCTGCGCGTCCACGTGCTCTCCGACGGCTACCGGCGGGACTGGTCGGTGCAGTTCCCCAAGGGCATCCGCGAGCCGGGCGCGCGCTACCTGGTCACCGAGGTCCGCGAGGCGGGCCGGGGCGGCTTCTACCGGGCGTACGGCGACATCCGCCGGCTGCGCTGAGCGGTCCCTGGCGCGCAGCGGCGGTGCGGCAGGATGGTCCGATGGAGACGGAGCTGGAGATCCCCGAGCGGCTGAGCTGGTTGCGGCGGACGCCCTTCGGCCGAGCCTGGCTGGCGGCGCTGCCGGGCCGGCTCGCCGACTGCGTCGAGCAGTGGGGGCTGCGGCTCACCGGCCCGCCCTTCCCGTACGCGTTCGCCTCCCTGGCGCGGCCGGTCGAGCTGCCCGACGGCACCCGGGCGGTGCTCAAGCTCCAGCTTCCCGACGCCGACAGCATGCACGAGGCCACGGCCCTGGCGTGCTGGGCGGGCGACGGGGCGGCCCGGCTGCTGGCCCACGACCCGGGTCGGCGGGCGCTGCTGGTGGAGCGCTGCGACCCGGGCACGCAGCTGCACGCCGTCGGTCGGGACGGAGCGCCGCAGGTGACGCTCGACGAGGCGCTGGACGTCGTCGCCGGGCTGCTGCCCCGGCTGTGGCGACCCGTCGGCGCGCCGTTCACGCCGCTGGCCGAGGAGGCAGCGGGCTGGTCGGAGCGGCTGCCGGTGCGCTGGGAGCGGCTCGGCCGGCCGTTCGAGCGCCGGCTGCTCGACGCCGCGCTCGGCCGGCTCGCCGAGCTGGTCGACACGCAGGGCGAGCAGGTGCTGGTCAACCAGGACCTGCACGCCGGCAACATCCTGCGGGCCACCCGCGAGCCGTGGCTGGTGATCGACCCGAAACCGCTGGTCGGGGAGCGCGAGTTCGGCGTGGTGGCGATCGTCCGGGGCCAGGAGCTGGGCCACTCCCCGGCGGCGCTGCGGCGGCGGCTGGACAAACTGACCGGCGAGCTGGGCCTGGACCGCGAGCGGGTGCTGGGCTGGGCGATCGGGCACACGCTGGCCTGGAGCATGACCGATGACGTCGTGTTCACCGAGCACGCCGAGATCGTCCGCTGGCTGCTCGACCTCGCCTGAGCGGCGGCGGATCAGGCCCGGCCGGGCTGGCAGGTGGGGCACCAGTAGAGGTTGCGGCCCGCCAGCTCGCCCCGGCGCACCTCGTCGCCGCAGACGTGACACGGCTGGCCGGGGCGGCGGTAGACGTAGACCTCGCCGCCGTGCCGGTCCACCCGGGGCGCGCGGCCGGTGGCCTCCGGCAGGTGGGCGTCCCGCACGGTGTCGATCCGGCCCGCCTCGACGGCCCGGGTCATCAGGTGCACCAGGTCCGCCCACAGCTCCCGCCACCGGGCCGGGGTCAGCTCCCGGCCGGGCAGCAGCGGCGACAGGCCCGCCCGGAACAACGCCTCCGTGACGAAGATCAGGCCGGTGCCGGCCACCACCGACTGGTCGAGCAGCAGCGCCGCGAGCGGGGTCGCGCTGCGGGAGATCCGGGCGTACGCGCGGGCCGGGTCGGCGTCGGCGCGCAGCGGGTCGGGGCCGAGGCGGTCGCGCAGCGCCGCCACCTCGGGCGGGGTGAGCAGCTCGCAGGCGTTCGGGCCGCGCAGGTCCAGCCAGTGCCCGTGGTGCGACGCTTCCGGCCCGGAGCGCGTCCGCGAACCGTCGCCGGTCAGCCGCAGCCGCACCTGACCGACGGGCGGCGGGGGCTCGCCCGACCCGTCGGCGAACTTGCCGTACAGGCCGAGGTGCACGTGCAGGGTCAGCCCGTTCGCGTGGTGGTGCAGCAGGTGCTTGCCGTACGCCTCGGTGCCCTCCAGGACGGTGCCGGAGAGCAGGGCCGCGCCGTCGGCGAAGCGGCCCTGCGGGCTGGTGGCCCGCACCTCGGCCCCGGCGAACAGCTCGGCGTGCCGGGCGGCGAGGCGGTGGATGGTGTGTCCCTCTGGCACGTCGCAACGGTAGCGTGTCGGCCAGGACGGCCGCGCATCCGAACAGTGACCGAGGGCTTGCCCGGCGGTGCGAACCGGCCACGACGATAGCCGACAACTCAACGGCCCCCGTGGGCAAACACGGAGGCCGTTGCCATGGCTGCCCGTACGACTGAACAAGCCAGGAGGCGCGCCGCAGATGGATACTGGGCGGCCGCTCTCACCAGTATGGCATTGCGTCACAGCGATGAGAAGGCCATCGAGTCACGACCCTCCCACTATGCGGGATGGCACGGCGCGAGACTCGATGCGCGAACATCCCTTTGCGTCACAGCTACGCAATACGCTACGGCAACAACCGCGAGGAGCGCGCGGGCCAGCGCCAGAAACGCCCTGACGTGCACCAGGATCCGACAGGCGAATAAAACGTCACCTGCACGTGAACCGACCGCCGGGGACAATACCGTCACGACGACGCAATAGACCCTTCCATTGCTCGGCACCCATGAGAGCCCTCCAGCCGTTGCGCTGCATGTCCGGAAGGGGGCAAAGTTGTGACATGCGCGGCCACGGGAGCGGTGGGCAAACGCCACTCCCAGATTGAGCAGCGGTCGCGCGCCACTTAATGCCCGTACGACGACCAGGAAGGGAGGAAGCCATGATGGACTCGATGACCGTGACGGTCGCGGCGAAGGGCACCGTCGTCTGCATGCTGTTGATCATCGTGATCGTGCTCCTGGTCATCTGACCCAGCACGTCGCCCAGGCACGACGACAGCATCCGAACCCGTGGTGGTCCCCGGCTTCGGGGACCACCACCCCCGGACAGGACAAGAGAGAACACCAGACGGGAGATTGCCCGTGACGACCGCCGACAACCACAACGACAGCATCTCCGTGTCGTTGATCGGCAGCTTTCGACGGCATTACGCGGACGTGGTCCGGGCTGCGGAGATATTCGAATCCGCAGGGGTCCGTGTGCTTTCCCCCCCGATCTGTCGAATCGTCAATCCAGACAGCGAATACGTTCGTTTTGAATCCGATCCACCTCAGTCCACGGACCATTCCATCCAGGCGGAGACAACCAGAAAGATCCACGCATCCGACTTCGTCTACGTGGTCGCACCGCAGGGGTACGTCGGTCGAGCAACATGTCTGGAGTTGGGGTCCATCCTCGACAGAGGAATCCCGATCTACTATTCTGAGACGCCACAGGACGTGCCAATCGACATCGCACCCGACGCTATCCTCAGCCCAGCCGAGGTCATGTCTCGGCTGAAGCGAAGCGGTTTGCCCGCAACGGACAAGACAGGGGAGCGCCGCGCCGAATGATTCACGAGCAGCGCAGCCAGCCTGGCGGCCTGATCGATCCTCCTGGCAGCCGCCCCCGGGAGAACGTGAAGGTAACCGCCGACCTCGTCGTGCTGACGATACGCGAGCACACCCTGCAAGTGGCACTCGTCGAGAGAGCTAAGGCCCCGTTCGCTGGCATGCTCGCGCTGCCGGGCGGATTCGTCAGGCCCGGAGAGGATCTCGAAACCACCGCCCGCCGCGAGCTCAGAGAAGAGACCGGCCTCGACTCCGGCACCTTCCCGCTCCGCCAACTGAAGACGTACTCCGCCCCCGAGCGGGACCCCCGGGGCCGAGTCATCACCACCGTCTTCTTGGCCATCGCACCGAACCTGCCGCAGACGCAGACGCCCTCGGAAGTAAAGAACAACGACGTCCGACGGGCTACCTGGGTGACCATCGACGATCGGCTCATGCGGCAGTTGGCCTTCGACCACAGGCAGATCCTGGAGGACGCACGCCACGCAGCGCGGAACCTGTTGGAACACACTCCTATCGCTACCGACTTCTGTGGCCCGCAATTCACCATCACCGAGTTGCGCACCGTCTACGAGATCATCTGGGGCACGCCGCTGGACGCCCGAAACTTCCATCGGAAGGCTCTCCACACGAGTGGGTTCATCGAGCCGACGGGCCAGAACCAGACGAGCGGGGGAAGACCTGCACGGCTGTACCGTGTCGGGCCTGCGAAGCGGATCCACCCGCCCCTCGTCCCACCCTGTGTTGACGAGAAGCACTCAAACGATGGCCCAGGCCAGGCAGCCTCATGATCGCCCGCTGAGTTCGGCACCGGCAGGTGCATCGACTGTCCGACACTCGCAGGCGTCACGACTCACAAGGCAATCCGCCGCGCTCACACCCACGCCTTCCCCGGACACGACTCCCGCGAGGCGGCCCCCGATCGGGTGAACCGGGTGTCGCCGGATCGGCGGCTGGGTACCTCGGTGGCGTTACCGCGTGGCTGCCACCGGCGCTTCCGAGGTCTCCACGCGTTCATCAGGAGGTGATGAGGTGAAGATTCCTTCGCTGTTGTCCCGCCGGAACGAGCCGGCGACGACGTACGACAGCAACGGCGACGGCCGGGTTGACGAGCGCGACGGAACCGTCGCGTCCGGCACCGACGGCCGCCCCGACGGGCAGCCGGTGGTCACCGACCGGGGCGGGGAGCAGACGACGTACCGCAGCAGCGCGACCGCCACCGACGGCGAGCGGGCCTCCGACGTGGAGCGACGGGCCGCCGAGCGGGGGGCCCTGGCCCGGGCCGCCACCGCCCGCGCGGCCACCGCCCGCACCCCGGACGGCGAGCTGCGCCGCCCGGCCACCGCCGCGCCCACGGTGGACTCCCCGGACCCGGAGCGGGCCGCCGACCGGGAACGCGGTGCCTCCCGGACCCTGCCGGCGGCTCCCACGGCCGCACCGGCGACGGACCGCACCACCGAACGGCCGCTGCCGGCCGACCGGGACCGCACCACCGAACGGCCCCTGCCGGCCGACCGGGTCGACGCCGACGCCGAGACCCAGCGGGAGCCGGTGCCGGTGGTGGCCGGGCCGAAGCCGAGGGCCAGCCTGCTCGCCACCCTCGGCCTGGTCGTCGGCGTCGCCGGGCTGGCCGCCGTGCTGACCGGCACCCTCGCCGGGTACGGCATCGCGGTCGGCGCGCTGGGCGCGGTGCTGTCGGTGTTCGGCCTGCTCGCCACCCGCCGCCGGCACATCGCGGGCAAGACGGACGCGCTGCTGGGCATGGCCTTCGGCGTGGCCGCCGTGGTGCTCGGGGTGCTGGCGATGACCGGGCAGTTCGTCTGGCCCACCACGGACGGCGACTGGGTGCAGCGGCTGCGCGAGTGGCTCGACTCACAGTTTGTCGATCGCCTCTGACGGGCACATTGGACCCCGCCGGCGGTACGCCGGCACAGTTCGACCCGGCGGTGCGCCGGCCCTGATCGACCCGGTGGTGCACCGGGGATGCTCGACCCCGGCGGTGCGCCGGGACTGTGGGACCCGGTGGTGCACCGGGACTGTGCGACCCGGCGACTCGCCGGCAGCCCGACCACTCCGGTGGTTCACCGGCCGGGCACACCTTTTCGGGGGCGGCGATTCGCCGCCCCCGAAGCATGTCCGGCGAGCATGCCCGGGTGGCACCCCCGGGGTGGGCCCCGCCCCCGGGTCCCCGCCTCAGTCCCGGCGGGCGACGCCCTCCCGGGCGTCGAGAAGCTCGTCCCAGTGCTCGCGGTTCCACGCGCAGACGGCCTCGATCGGGCCGAGCATGCTGCGGCCGAGCGCGGTGAGGGCGTACTCGACCCGACGCGGCGGGCCGGGCTGCTCCGAGCGGCGCACCAGGCCGCTGGCCTCCAGCCGGCGCAGCGAGGCGGTGAGGGCCTTGGCGCTGACCCCGCGCAGGGGCACCCGCAGCTCGGAGAAGCGCCGGGGGCCGCCCTCCAGGCAGCGGATCACCATGCCGCCCCACTTGTCGCCGAACCGGAACGGCGACAGGTCCGACGGGCAGAGCGGGTCGAACATCTCCGGGTCCAGTGGCGTCGCCATGACACTCACCGTAATCGGTATCCGGGCGGTAACCGGCCCCCCGGCTAGCGTCGCTGCGAGGTCGCCGGCGGGGCGACCGGAGCGAGGGGGTACGTCGATGAGTGGGATCGTCGTCTTCGGGGCCGGTGGCCGGGCCGGCCGGGCCGTGGTGGCCGAGGCGCGGGCGCGTGGTCACGAGGTGACCGCCGTGGTGCGGGACCCGGCCCGCCACCCCGCCCTGGCGGCCGAGCGGGGCGTCCGGGTCGCCGCCGGTGACGTCACCGACGCGGGGCGGGTCGCCGAACTGGCGGCCGGACACGACGCGGCCGTGCACGCCGCCGCCGACCTGGGCGTACCGGCCGACGTGTTCTTCCCGGCCGCCGCCCGCGCGCTCGCGGCCGGGCTGGGGCGGGCCGGGGTGGGCCGGCTGGTGGTCGTGGGGCTGGCCGCCGTCCTGCCCACCGAGACCGGGGCCCTGCTGCTGGACACCCCCGGCTACCCGCAGGAGTACCGGGCGTTCTGCCTGGGGCACGGTGCCGGCAACGAGGCGCTGCGCCGGGCGGAGGGCGCGCCGGACTGGCTGGTGCTCAGCCCGGCCGGGGACTTCGACCACACCGGCCAGCCCGCCGGGGGCTACCGGTTCGCCTCGGGGGACGCCGGCAGCCGGATCACCTACCCGGATCTGGCCCTCGCCCTGCTCGACGAGATCGACGCGCCCCACCACCACCGGGTGCACCTGGGCGTAGAGGGCACGACGCCCACCGTGTGACGGCGGCAGTCGCCAGCGGCGGAGGAGACGGCCGGACAAGCGCGGGGGCGGCGACAGCGCAACACATCGCCGCCCTCGGGGTCCGAGACGCAACGAATCGTCGGGCGACGCAACTTCCGGCGGTGGATGTCGTCGCTGTGCCCGCATACCGTTGGGCAACGGCGCCAGCCCGTGGGCCGAAGGTGGCCGGGCGCGCCCGACCCATGGGAGCAGGACAGTGACGATGGACGCCACCAGCCAGCGCTTTCTGATGTGCCGGCCGACGTACTTCGCCGTCGACTACGCGATCAACCCCTGGATGGACCCGACCGCCGCCGTCGACGCCGGGCTGGCCGTGCGGCAGTGGGAGCGGCTCCGGCAGGTCTACCGCGAGCTGGGCCACACCGTCGAGGAGATCGTGCCCGTCCCCGGCCTGCCCGACATGGTCTTCGCCGCCAACGGCGGCACCGTGATCGACGGCAAGGCGATGTCCGTGCAGTTCCGCGACCCGCAGCGCGCCGACGAGGCCCCCGCCTACCGGGCCTGGTTCGCCTCCGCGGGCTTCGAGCTGCACGACCCGAAGCACGTCAACGAGGGCGAGGGCGACGTCCTGCTCGCCGGGGACGTGCTGCTCGCCGGCACCGGGTTCCGCACGGCGCACGCCTCGCACGCCCAGCTCCAGGAGGTCTTCGGCTACCCGGTGATCACCCTGCAACTGGTCGACCCCCGCTTCTACCACCTGGACACCGCGCTCACCGTGCTCGACGAGCGCACCGTGGCGTACCTGCCGGAGGCGTTCTCGCCCGGCAGCAGGGCCGCGCTGCGCCGCCTCTTCCCCGACGCCGTCCACGCCACCGCCGCCGACGCCGAGGTGCTCGGCCTCAACGCCGTCAGCGACGGCCGGCACGTGGTGCTGCCCGAGCAGGCCACCGGCCTGGCCGCGCAACTGCGCGACCGGGGCTACGAGACCATCGGGGTGGACCTGTCCGAGCTGCGCAAGGCCGGCGGCGGACCGAAGTGCTGCACGTTGCGACTCCGTCAGGGAAAGGCGAGCAAGTGATCGTGGAAGACATGCTGCGGACGCCGGGGGCGGTCCGGGACGCCGAGCGCCACACCGCGCACAACTACCACCCGCTGCCGGTGGTGGTCAGCTCCGCCGAGGGCGCCTGGCTCACCGACGTCGACGGGCGGCGCTACCTGGACTGCCTCGCCGGATACTCGGCGCTCAACTTCGGTCACCGGCACCCCCGGCTGATCGCCGCCGCGCACGCGCAGCTCGACCGGCTGACCCTCACCAGCCGGGCGTTCATCCACGACCAGTTCGCCGACTTCTGCCGGGAGCTGGCCGAGCTGTGCGGCAAGGACATGGTCCTGCCGATGAACACCGGCGCGGAGGCCGTCGAGACCGGGATCAAGGTGGCCCGCAAGTGGGGCTACCGGGTCAAGGGCGTCCCGGCCGGGCAGGCGAACATCGTGGTGGCCGAGGGCAACTTCCACGGGCGTACGACCACCATCGTGAGCTTCTCCACGGATGAGGACGCGCGCGCCGACTTCGGGCCGTACACGCCGGGCTTCACCGTGGTCCCCTACGGCGACCTGGCGGCGCTGGAGGCGGCGATCGACGACAACACCGTGGCCGTGCTGCTGGAGCCGATCCAGGGCGAGCAGGGCGTCGTGGTGCCGCCGGGCGGCTACCTGCCGGGCGTACGGCGGGTCTGCACCGAGCGCAACGTGCTGTTCGTCGCCGACGAGATCCAGTCCGGCCTGGGTCGCACCGGGGCGACGTTCGCCTGCGACCACGACGACGTCGTGCCCGACATGTACCTGCTGGGCAAAGCGCTGGGCGGCGGCATCGTGCCCGTCTCCGCGGTCGCCGCGAACGCCGACGTGCTCGGGGTGCTCCAGCCCGGCCAGCACGGCTCGACGTTCGGCGGCAACCCGCTGGCCTGCGCGGTGGCCACCGAGGTCGTCCGGCTGCTGGCCACCGGCGAGTTCCAGCGCCAGTCGGCGGAGCTGGGCGAGCGGCTGCACGCCGGGCTGCGCGGCCTCGTCGGCCGGGGCCTCGTCGCCGTGCGGGGCCGGGGGCTCTGGGCCGGCCTCGACATCGACCCGGCGCTGATGACCGGCCGGCAGGCGTGCGAGCGGCTGATGGCCCGTGGCGTGCTGGCCAAGGACACCCACGGCTCCACGATCCGGCTCGCCCCGCCGCTGGTCATCACCGCCGAGGAGATCGACCACGCGGTCGCCCAGCTCGCCGCCGTGCTGGCCGACTGACCGTACGACGTCGGCGGGCGTCGGGCCACGGCCCGGCGCCCGCCGGCGCACCCGGCTCAGGGCCGGGGCAGGCGCATCGCCATCGTCGGAGCCTCGGCCATCACCGAGGTCGGGGTGAACGGCGCACCCGAGGGCAGCTCGTCGGCGCGGCCGACCTGCACCCCCGGATACAGCTCGACCATGTCCCCGGCGGACAACACCCGCGACTGCTGCGGCTTGAGCGCGATCCGGTCCGCCTCCGTCATCGAGCCGCCGGGGCGGATCCCCGACCCGTTGGTGCTCACGTCGGTGACGATCACCTCGCCGACGCGAAGCTCGAAGCGGACGTGACCACGGCTGATCCAGCGCCGCGCCTCGTCGTTGAGCCACTGGCCGAGCACGATCCCGCCCTGCTGTTCCGGCGCGCGCCCGACCAGCACCGGCTGCTCCTCGGTGAGCACGAACCGGCGGCGGATCAGCCCGCCGATGCGTACGGCCAGCACCTCCGTGCGCGGCCGGGGCCCGGCGTCGCCGAGCCGCGCGCCGTGCCGGGGGCAGGTCGGCACGCCGCCGCGCAGGGAGGGCGGCGGCTGCCCGGCCGGGGCCCGCTCGACCCGGGCCAGGTCGGCGAACGCGCCGCCACCCCCGCCGCCGCCGAACAGCGCGCAGCCCGGCTCGGGGCAGCGCCACTGCCGGGCGAGCAGCTTCTCCCCCGTCGCCGAGCGGGTGCCGGCGACCGGCACGTTGCCGCCGCCGACGTGGGCGATGAACACCGGCCCGCCCGCGCCGGGCACCGGGGCGAGCACCCGGCCGGGCTGCTCGACGGTCCACGGGAACCGGCCGCGCAGGCCGTCGAAGCGGGCCCGGCTGAGCACCGGCAGCCCCAGCAGGTCGGCGACCTCCAGCATCCGGTCGCCCGGGTGGTCGAGCACCTCCACCAGGCCGTCGTCGGCCCAGCGGCGCACCACCATCCGCTCGTTGGAGGTGAGGTCGGCGTCGGAGAGCAGGGCCCGGTGCACGATCGCGTACACCGGGACGCTGTCCTCCTCCAGGTCGCGGGCGAGCGCGTCGATCACCATGCCGAGCCGGAGCAGGTTCGCCGGCCGGCCGCCGTCGAGGTCCTGGTAGCGGATCACCTCGGCCAGGTCGAGGACGGCCCGCGCCAGCGACGGGTCGGTGCAGACCCGCCCCTCGATGGCGTCGAGCACCTTGCTGATCTCGAATCTCATCGGGCACTCCGGAGAATGTCGTCGATGCGCCGCGCCAGCTCCAGGTCCCGGTGGGTGACCCCGCCGGCCGAGTGGGTGACGCAGCGGAAGGTGAGGGTCCGCCACCGGATGTCGATGTCGGGGTGGTGGTCGAGCTCCTCGGCCACCTCGGCGACCCGGTCGACCACCGCGACGGCCGCCGGGAAGCTGCCCAGCTCGGCGGTGCGGCTGATCCCGGTGGGATCACCCGTCCAGCCGGCCAGGCCGCCCAGCCCGTCTCGCACCGCCTCGGCGGTGAGCACGTCTGCCATGGCCAGACCCTACCGCCAGGGGACCGACGGGCCGGTCCGACGTGCGCCGGCATCGACGCCCGCCGGTCGGTGCCGGCCGCTAGGCTGAGCGCCGACTCGGGCCGGCGGCGGCGGTGACGCCCGGCCGGCCCACCTCAACCTGGCGAGGAGCGCGTGTTGACGAAACTCCGACGGCTGGCGACCACGGGGGTCGCGTACGTCGCCGTCCTCGGTCTCGCGGTGACCGGTTGCGGCAGCCCGGCCACGACCGACGCCCCGGCTGCCAACGGCGGCGCCGCGAGCGCGGCCCCGGCGGGCGCGACCACCGCGGATCCGGCCGACGAGCTGCGGGCCGCCGTGCTCAGGCTCAACGAGGAGAGCATGCGGATCCACGTCAGCTCGACGGGGTTGAGCGGGACCGGGCTGTCCGACCCGAAGGTGCCGGCCATGGACATGACGATGGAGCTGGGCACGGCCGGCGAGACCCGCGTCCTGATGATCGGCCGGGACGCGTACGTCAAGATGGGCGGCCAGCTCGGCGCGGCGACCGGCGGGTCCGGGAAGTGGCTGCACCTGGACACCCGCAGCCTCGGCTCGGGCGGGCAGCTCGGGCTGATGCCCGCCGACGACCCGGTGGGCGTCAGGAAGATGCTCGACGCCGTGGTCGAGGTGCGGCGCATCGGTCCGGGCACCTTCGTGGGCACCCTCGACTACTCGAAGAGCATGGCCGACAGCAAGACCCTGGCGGACCTGAGCGACAAGGCCAAGGCCGTGCCGTTCACCGCCACCGTGGACGAGCAGGGCCGGTTGAAGAAGCTCGGGGTCGACACCACGGTGGTCAGCCCGACGCTCGGGCCGATGAGCGTCGTCTACTCCGACTGGGGCACGCCCGTGTCCGTGTCCCGGCCACCGGCCAGCCAGGTCGTCGAGGCGCCGACGGGGCTGACCGGGGCCGGCACCTGACCGACGCCTGCCCACCGGGCCGGGGCGGGCGTGCTGTCCCGGCCCGGCCCCGGCCCGCGTCCCGCTCAGCCCCGCAGCGGGCGGCCCACCTCGTGCAGATGGGCCAGCGCCTGCCGGTACGACTCGACCAGCCCGGTCTCGACGTACGGCACCCCGTGCTCGGCGCAGTACGCCCGCACGATCGGCCGGGCCCGGCGCAGGTTGCCCCGGGGCATGTTGGGGAAGAGGTGGTGCTCGATCTGGTAGTTGAGCCCGCCCAGCGCGACGTCGACGAACCAGCCGCCCCGCACGTTGCGCGAGGTGAGCACCTGCTTGCGCAGGAAGTCCAGCTCCTCGCCGGCCCTCGGCATCGGCATGCCCTTGTGGTTCGGGGCGAACGCGCACCCCATGTAGAGCCCCCACAGCCCCTGGTGCACGGCGACGAACGCCAGCGCCTTCCCCGGCGGCAGCACCGCGAACAGCAGGCCGAGGTAGCCGGCCGCGTGCAGCGCGAGCAGCAGCCCCTCGACGGCCCGGTGCCGCACCGGGGTGGCGTACCGGCCGTCGGGGGCGCGCCCGAGCAGCGCCCGCACGCTCGCCACGTGCAGGGCCAGCCCCTCCAGCAGCAGCATCGGGAAGAACAGCCACGCCTGCCGCCGGGCCAGCCGCCGGCCGATGCCCCGGGTCGCGGCGGCCTGCTCGTACGACCAGACCAGCGCCCCGGCACCGACGTCCGGGTCCTCGTCGTGGTGGTTGGGGTTGGCGTGGTGCCGGTTGTGCTTGTCGACCCACCAGCCGTAGCTGAGCCCGACCGCCAGGTTGCCGGCGAGCAGCCCGGCCGCCTCGCTCGGGCCCCGGCGGCGGAACATCTGCCGGTGGCCGGCGTCGTGCCCGAGGAACGCCACCTGGGTGGTGGCCACGGCCAGGCCGGCCGCCACCAGCAGTTGCCACCAGGAGTCGCCGACCAGCGGCACCGCCACCCAGCCGGCGACGAAGGCCGCCAGGGTCAGGGCGATCCGGACGGCGTACCCGGCGGGCCGGCGGTCGAGCAGGCCCGCCCCGCTGACCAGTCGGGACAGTCGGGCGTAGTCGCTGCCCCGCCGGGCCGGCGGGTCCGCTGTCGCTGCAAGCATGATGTGAGCTCCCCGCACGTCGGCACCCGGGCCACGCCGGACGGCGGGCCCTGTACCGAGTCTCGCGGCAACAGTAGCCCTGGGTAACCCGGCGAGCACCCGCATCGGGAGTGGGGCCCGCCCTACCCTGGGCGAGGGCCGGCACGGGCAGCCCCGTCCGCCCCACCGGCCCCACCCGGTCGGCCCGTCAGCTCATCCGCCCCACCGCCGCCCGGAACCGGGCCAGGTCGCGGCGGCGTCGCTCGTACGTCGCGGCCAGGCCGATCAGCGCCAGCCCGCCGACCGCGAGGAAGATCCACCGGGGCAGCAGGTCCCAGCCGCGGGCCACCTCGTGCAGCGCGAGCAGGACGAGGGTGACCCCGCCCAGCAGCACCGGGGCCTGCCAGCGGCGGGCCGCGCCGGCCAGCACCACGGCCAGCGCGCCGGCCCCGAGCAGCAGCCGCCGCCAGGGCTGCGGATCGGGCGCGAACAGCACCGACACCCCGCTGGGCAGCAGCGCGGCGACCAGCCCCGGCCCGAGCGCGAGCCAGCTGTTCAGGCCCGGCCGGGTGCGCAGGGCCACCGCGCCCGCGGCCAGGGCCAGGCCCGCCGCCGGCAGGGTGTACGCCTCCAGCAGCGCCACCCCGCCCGCGATCAGCAGCAGCCACGCGCCGAGCAGCTCGCTGCCCCCGGCGACGCCCGCGAACGCCCAGCGCCACCCGGCCGGCTCGCCCCGGCGCAGCAGCCGCAGCCCCACGGCGGCCCCCCAGAGCACGCAGACCGCGGCGGCGTACCGGGGTGACCCGGCGGCCAGCAGCACCGCCAGCAGGGCCACGGCCTGGGCGGCCACATCCAGCACCCGGCCCCGGATCGGGTCGACGCCGGACGGGAGGGCGGCGGCGGCCAGGGCCAGCACCGCCACCGCCAGCACGGCGAAGGAGGCCGTACGCAGCGGCAGGCTCGCCGCCAGCGCGGCGGTGACCGCGAACCCGGTCGCCGACCCGACCGCCGTCAGGGCGGCGGCCAGCCGGGCCGCGCCCGTCCGGCCCGCGACGGCGGCCACCACGCCGGCCACCACCAGCGTCCCGAGGCCGGCGAGGGTGCCGGCCCGGGTGGCGAGCAGCCCGCCCAGCCCGGTCACGGTGGCCACCAGCCCCACCGGCACGGTGACCGCGCCGAGCAGCGGCCGGGGCCGGGCCAGGGCGGCGGCCAGCAGGGCGGCCACCCCGGTCGCCAGCAGGACCGCCGGCACCACCGGCCACGGCGTGCCGGCGGCGGCGAGCAGCACCGGCAGCGCCGCCGCGGCGAACGGCAGCGCGGACAGCGCCGCGTCGGCCCACCCCGCCGCCCGGGGCGGCTGCCCGCCGGACGACGTGGGCAGCCCCGCCCCGGGCGGGAACCCGTCCCCGCCGACCGGAGTACCGGAACGCCCCGGGCCGGGCGTGCGGCCCGCCAGCGCGGCGGCCAGGGTCAGCACGAGCAGGGCCACGCCGGCCGGGGTGGCCCCCGGGACCGGGCCGCCGGTGGGCGGGCCGGACCACGGCGCGGCCACCTCCCCGTACGGGGCGACGAGCACCCGCGCGAGCACCCCGGCGGCGGCGAACAGCGCCACCGCGAGCAGGCCGAGGCCGCTGACCAGCGGCGCTCCCGTCGGCCGGGTGCCCGGCCCGGCGAGCACGGTCAGCAGGACCACCACCGCGGCGTAGAGCGCCACCGGCTCGTCGACCCGTACGACCAGGGGGGCCAGCGCCACCAGCGCGGACCCGGCGGCGAAGGCGACGGAGGCGTACCCGGTCAGCTCGGGCCACCGGCGGCGGACGGCGACCAGCGCGACCAGCGGCAGCCCGACGGCGGCGAGGGCGGCCCGTGCCTGCCACCAGGGCGGCACCCCGGCGGCGAAGAGCGCGACGGTGACCGCCGCCGGCACCGCCAGCAGCGCGGCGGCCAGGGCGGCCCCCGCGACGCCCCGCCGGACGCCGCTGGCCCGCCGGCCCAGGGCGGCGACGGCCAGCCCGAGCGGGACGACCGCGCCGAGCAGCGCCGCCTCCCCGGCCGGGTAGGCCAGGCCGACCAGGAGCGCGTGCCCGACCAGCGCCGCACCGGCGACCGCCGCCGCCAGCACGCCCCACCAGGGCTGGGCCCGGGTGACGGCGAACAGCAGCAGCCCCGCGCCGACGACCAGGCCGGCGGCCGGCACCGCCGGCCACGGCAGCGGCCCGACGCCCGACACCCCGAGGGTGGCGAACGCGACCGCGACCACCCCGATCACCGGCCAGGCCATCCGGGGCAGCAGTGCCGCCAGGGCGACCGCCGCCAGGGCCACGGCCACCGGCACCTGCCACCCCCAGGGCAGGTGCGGACCCGGGCCGACGCCCGACCAGGGCGGCAGCACCCGACCCACCGCGACCGCGCCGAGCAGCACGGCGAGCAGCGCGCCGACCTGCGCCGCCCCGGCGGCGACCACCAGGGCACCGGCCCTGGGCCCGGTGCCGACCCGGCGGGGCAGCGCCCGGACCGCCCCGGCCAGCGCCAGCGCGACGAGCGCCGTGGCCAGCGTCAGCAGTCCCGAGCGCAGCTCCGCCACCGGGCGCAGCAGCGCGAGGCCGAGCACCGGGACCAGCGCCCCCGCCGCGGCGGCGCGGAACAACCGGCCGCCGGCGACCAGCGCCGCGCCGAGCAGGGCCAGGCTGACCAGGAGCAGGGGCCCGCCGGCCAGCAGCGGCGACCCGGCGGCCCGGCCCACGGCGAGCGGCACCAGCGCGCAGCCGGCCGCGACGAGGAGCGCGCCGCCGTAGCCGAGCCAGGCCAGCACCCGGCCGGCGGCGGGGGCCGACCCCCCGGCGGCCCCCGCCCCGACCGGCGCTCCCCCGACCGGCGCTCCCCCGAGCGGCGCCTCCCCGAGCGGCGCCTCCCCGAGCGGCGCCTCCCCGAGCGGCGCTGACGCCGGCGCCGCTGCCGGCTGGACCGGCGACCCCGTCGGGGCCGGTCCCCGGTCGCGCAGGGCGGCGACCACGACGAGATTCAGCGCCGCGACGCCGACGAACACCACCGTCCAACCGGCGGCCGACGGATGGGCCGGGCCGGCCAGCAGCGGCAGCACCGGCTGCACGGTGAACAACGCCGCGAACCACGGCACCGTCAGCCGGGTCAGCTGGCCGTAGCCCGCCGCCAGCGCCGCGCTGACCCCCCCGACCAGCGCGGCGTAGCGGGCACCGGGCCAGCCGGCCACCCCGAACAGGTCCACCGACCAGGCGGCGTACCCGTCGAGCACCACCAGCAGCAGCCCCACGGCGGCGAACGTCTCCGCCGTGCCGCGCAGCCCGCGCCGCGCCGCGACCGGCGGGACGGCCAGGGCGAGCGCGGTGAACGCGAGCAGGATCAGCGCCCGGCCGGCGACGCCCACCGTGGCCCAGGCGACCGCCGTGAAGACCACCGCCGCCGTGCCGAGCAGCAGGCCGCCGAGCACGAAGAGCAGCCCCTGCACGGTGCGGGTGGAGGTCTCCGCCCCGCCGACCTGCGCCGGCACCGCCCCGAACGGCGCGGACGGCACCGCCCCGACCGGCGCGGGCAGCACCGGGCCTGGCAGCCGCACGGCCGGACCCGGCGGCTGCGCCTGCTGGCCGGGCACCGGCAGCGCCGGGCCGGACGGCCGCACCTGCTGCCCGGCCGCCGGCACGGGAGCCGGTGCGACGAGGGGCGGCGGGGCGGGAACCGGCCCGGCCGGGCGCGGGGCACCGACCGGGATCGCCGCCCGGACCCGGGCCGCCAGGTCCGCCCGGCGGACCTGCGCCGACCGCACCGCCTCGACCAGTTCGACGTACGCCCGCCGGGCCTGCTCCGCCCGCCCGGAGAGCACGACGATCTCCCGGTCGAGCCGGATCACCTCGGCCGCGGTCGGGTCGGGGGCCCGCCCGCAGCGCCGGCAGCCGACGCTCAGGTCGGCCGGGGCGCCACACGCCGGGCAGGGGTAGCCACTCGTGTCCACCCGGCCATCATGGTGCCCTGGTCAAGCCCCACCCAGAGTGCGCGTACTCAGGGCCGGGTCTGCTCGTGCACCCAGGCCGTGTAGTCGGGGTTGCCGCTGTCCACCCGGGTCACCAGCACCTCCGGAACTTCGTACGGATGGCTGAGGCGGATGTGGTCGACCAGCGCCGGAACCCGGTCCGGGGCGGTCTTGAACAGCACCGACCACTCGGTGGTCGTCTCCACCGCGGACCGCCACCAGTAGGTGCTGTCCACCTGGCCGCCCACCTGCGCGCAGGCGGCCAGCCGACCGGCGACCGCGGCCGCCGCGAGCACGTCCGCGACCGAGCGGCTGTCCACCACGGTCGTCACCACGCTGATCTGCTCCACCAGCGCACCCTACGCGCCGTCGACGCCCCCGTCGTGGTGCGCCGCGATCCATTCGTCGATGCGTGACCACCAGTCGAACAGCCAGTCGATGCGCTCCTGCTTGCCGGCGGGGATCTCCTCCGGGGGCACCGACCAGAACCGCATGATGATCCGCTTGTCCATCGGCAGTTCCCGCCACACGTCGGCGACGGTGAGCATCCGGTCGAGACCGGTGTGCGCCACGAAGATCACCCCGGCGTCGGGGGCGGCGTCCAGCGCGGCGAGCAGCCCGCCCGGCTGCGGGGCGAGCACGTGCCGCATCCGTTCCGCCCGCAGCGCCATCCGCTCCAGGCCGCGCGACCGCAGCCGGGCGATGGCGCGCAGCCGGCGGCGCGGGGTGAAGTTGCCCCCCTCGGGGAAGATCACGAAGGCGTCGTCGTCGTCCAGGCCGGTCGCCAGGTGGCCGATCTGCTCGCTCACCGACCCCCGCCGGTCGGCTGCCGGGGCGAGGAACCGGTTGGGCAGGCGGTTGAGCAGCACGTCGATCGCCGGGTCCCACTGGAGGCTGTCCTTGAGCACGATCCGGGGCTCCCGGTGGAACCAGTTGACCAGCGCGTGGATCAGGATGAACGAGTCGCCCGGCCCGGCGTGCCGGCAGAGCACCAGCTCCGGGCGGCCGGGCAGCGCCGTGTCGGGGTCGGTGCCGACCACGTCGATGCGCAGCCGCAGCGTCCACCGGGCCTGCCAGAAGAACACCTGGAGGAAGTGGCCGGCGAGCACGTAGTGGGCCCGCTGGAACGGTGGCGTCCGCTTCCACACCCCGAAGCCGGAGGCCAGCCAGAGCACGAACAGGGCCAGCAGCGCCGCCGCGTCCCAGACCAGGTAGACGCAGCCGATCCAGAGCAGGCGCAGCGGTCGCAGCCGGCCGGGGACCAGCGGGGACAGCGCCAGGGCGGCGAACGCCCAGACCGGCAGCGTGGTCACCACGGCCACGGCGAGCAGCACCACACCGGGCGCCAGCAGCAACCGGCGGACCCATCGGGGCGGCAGCGGCATCAGCGGTCCAGGTGGGTCGCCAGGTAGCGGCGGGAGGCCGTGTACGCGCGGCTGATCCGCCGTCCCACCGCCGCCATGTCCCGGTAGGCCCACGGGCTGTCCTCGCGCGGGCCCGGCCCCCCGGTGGGCAGCACGTGCACCCGCACCCCGTCGGGCAGCGCCGCCATCTCCCGGGAGAACCGGTGCCGGCGGGCGATCTCGAACGCGACCTGGGCGATCTCCCAGGGCCGTCGGGGCGGCGTCAGCTCCCGCTCGATGCGGCCCACCTGGAGTACGAAGATCTCCCGCGCCCCGGCCTCGACCGCCGCGCCGATCGGGATGGAGTTGACGATCCCGCCGTCGATGAAGTGCTGCCCGTCGATCTCGGTCGGCGGCAGCAGCCCCGGCACCGAGGCGGAGGCGAGCACCGCCGGCACCAACGGGCCGGCGTCGAACCAGTGCTCGGCGGCCCGCTCGATGTGCGCCGCGCAGCAGCGGAACGGCACCTGCAGGTCGGCGAAGGTGGTCTCCTCACCCAGCTCGGCCTCCAGCAGCCGGCGCAGCGGCCGGGGCGAGTGCAGGTGGGTGCGGGCGGCGAAGCGGCGCAGCTGCCGGGCGACGGAGTCGCCGTACACCTCGCTGGCCTCGGGGGACGCCCAGAGCCGGACCAGCCGGTCGGTGACCGCCTCGGTCGGGTCGGCCGCGACGAGCGCGCCGTTGACCGCGCCGATCGAGGTGCCGAGCACCAGGTCGGGGCGGACGTCGGCGCGGAACAGGGCGCGCAGCATGCCCACCTCGACCGCGCCGAGGACTCCCCCGCCGCCGAGCACGAACGCCACCGGACCGCTGACCATGCCGTTCATCCTGGCACGCGTGGTCACGCCGGCCGTCCGGTGCCCGGGCGCGGCCGTCCAGGCGTCGGTCGGGTGAGACCGGACGGGCGTTGACATGCCGGACACATTCGCGCAACCTGATACCGCCCCGACCTCAGGCAGGTGCGATCCGTCATGGCAACACTGCACGCCGGCAGGCTGCTGGCCCGCAGGTACCGACTCATCGACCAGATCGGCGCAGGTGGCATGTCGGTCATCTGGCGGGCCCGCGACGAGGTTCTCGACCGTACGGTCGCCCTGAAGGTGCTCGCCCCCTCGCTCGCGGCGGACGCCCGGTTCCGCGACATGGTCCGCGAGGAGGCCCGCTCCGCCGCGCAGCTCGTCCACCCGCACGTGACGGCGGTGCACGACTACGGCGAGACGCTCGCCCCGGACGGCAGCATCACCTCGTTCGTGGTGATGGAGCTGCTCGCCGGGGAGGAGCTGGAATACCGGCTGACCGAGGGCCCGCTGCCCTGGCCGGAGGCGGTGGAGATCGGCGCCCAGGTGGCGGAGGCGCTCGCCGCCGCGCACCGGCTCGGCATCGTGCACCGGGACATCACCCCGGCCAACGTGATGATGACCCCGGTCGGCGCGAAGGTCCTCGACTTCGGCATCGCCACCCACGTCGGCGCCCCGGACGAGGACGAGGACGGCGGCACCTTCGGCACGCCCGCGTACGTCGCGCCGGAGCGGCTGGACGGGGCCCCGGCGCAGCCGGCCACCGACATCTACTCGCTCGGCGTGCTGCTCTACGAGACCCTGACCGGGCAGGTGCCCTACCCGGCGGACACCTGGGAGCAGCTGGGCGCGGCGCTGGAGAGCGGCGACGAACCCCCGCCGCTGGAGGTGCCGGGCCTGCCGTCCGAGGTGGTCCGGATCTGCCTGCGCTGCCTGTCCCGGCAGCCACGGGACCGCCCCACCGCGCACCAGGTGGCCCTCGCGCTGCGCGACCAGCTCCTGCCGGCCGACCCGCAGGCCGCCACCATGCTCGCCCCGACGATGACCCTGCCGTCGATCGTCGCCCCGCCGGTCCCGGCCGGTCCGCCCGCCCCGGCACCGCCTCCCCCGCCGGGGGGCGCGCCCGGCGCGGCCCCGGCCCCGCCGCCCGGGGACACGCCCGGCCCCGCGACGCCCCCGCAGCCCGCCGGGTCGCCGGGCCGGTCCCGCCGCCGCTGGGCGGTGCCCGTGGTGGCGGCGGGGGCCGCGGTGGCGGCCGCGGGGGTGCTGCTGTGGCCCAGGCTCGACGAGCAGCCCGACCCGCCGCCCCGCGCCCTGCCGACCGAGTCGCCGGCCGGGGAGTCGTTGGGAGCGGCGCCGACCCGGTCGCCGAGCGCGCCGCCGACCACGACCCGGCCGCCCGCCCGGCCCCGGCCCACCCCCTCGGCCGCGGCGACGACCACGCCGTCCGCCCCGTCCGGCGGCAGCGTGACCGAGATGGCCACCGAGATCCGGCAGCTCATCGACACGGGAGTGGCCGACGGCGGGATCCGGGTCGACGTCGGCACCGACATCCGCAACCTGCTCGGCCACGCCGTCGAGGCCAACAGCGCGGGCGACCTGGCCGCCGCGGTGCAGCGGGCCCGCGACAAGGTCGCCGAACGGCAGCGCGAGGGCAGCATCACCCCCGCGTACGCCCGCCAGCTCGACACCGCCTTCCAGCGGCTCGGGGCGGCCCGGCTGTGACCGGCCCCCGCCCGCGCGGGCGTCAGCGGGCCGGCACCGGGATCGGCCGGCTCGGCGGGGCGGGCGCGAGCCCGTGCAGGAAGTCGCGGTAGACCGCCTCGTAGCCCTGCGCCATCCGGGTCGTGGAGAAGTTCTCCGCGACGTGCGCCACGCAGTCGGCCGGGTCCAGCCGGTCGGCCTCCCGCAGCGCATCGGAAAGGTCGTCGGGGCGGTCGCAGACCAGCCCGGTGATGCCGGGGCGGACCAGCTCCGGCACGGCCCCCCGGCGCAGCGCCACCACCGGCGTGCCCGTCGCCATCGCCTCCAGGATGACCATCCCGAACGGCTCCTCCCACTGGATCGGCATGATCAGGCAGCGGGCGTCGACGAGCATCCGCAGCGCGGCCTCCCGGTCGGCGTTGAGCACCACGGTCACGTCGTCGTCGAGCATCGGCTCCACCACCTGCTCGTAGTAGCGACGCTCGGCGGGCTCGTTGCACTTGCCGGCGAGGACCAGCGGCAGGCCCGCCGCCCGGCAGGCCCCGATCGCCACGTCCGGGCCCTTGTCGGGGCTGAACCGGGCCAGCCAGAGCACCGGGCCACGCCCCGGCGCGGTCTTGTGCGGCACGTCGGCGACGTCGAGCGCGTTGTGCACGGTGCCGACCCACGGCAGCCCCGGGTTCAGCCGCCGCTGGGTGTGCGAGATGGCGACCAGGCCGACTCCCCAGTCGGTGTCGCTGAGCACGGTGCCGTACTCGCCGACCGGGTTGCCGTGCACGGTGGCCACCGTGGGCACCGCCCGGCGGCCGGCGACCAGCGGACCGATCGTGGTGTGGTCGTGCACGACGTCGAAGTCGGCCGGGGAGACGAGGTGGCCGACGTGCGCCAGGTGGGCCAGCTCGGGCAGGGACTCGCCGAGCCGGTCGTACTGGAGGTCGTCGCAGGTGGCGACGTAGTCGGCCCGGGTGCCGTGCCGCCGGCCCGCCCCGAAGACGGTCACCGCGTGCCCCCGGTCGACCAGCGCGTCCACCAGGCCGGCGACGACCTGTTCCAGGCCGCCGTAGCCGGGCGGCGGCACGGTCAGCCACGGCGGGACCACCATGGCGATCCGCAGCGGCCGTTCCTCCGAGCGGTCGAGCGGCAGGTGGTTCACGGCCACGAGTCCTCCCCGGTGGTCCCAGTGCGCGTGATCTGCGGCGCTTTCCCGGCCCCGGTCGGGCCAAACGGAACGGGCCCGGCACCGGCGGGGCCGGACGGCCGGGGGGTGAGCGCGGCTCACCCGGTCCGGGTGAACGGCATCCGCCCGCGACGGCTCCGGGGGCCGGGAAGGGGGAAGGGCGGCGGGTGACGAAGCCAACCCCCTTGGCTCCGCCACCCACCGCCCTTCGGGAGGAGGTAGGTCTGCTGTCGTTACGACGTTTCGGTGAGCGTCACGGTTCCCGTCGCCGCCGATCCGTTTCGCTGGTACTGCACCTCGACCCGGTCGCCGACCTTGCGGGCCTGGACCGCGCCCACCAGGTCGTCGGAGTCGTTGATCACGGTGTCCCCGAACTTGGTGATCACGTCGCCCCGCTGGATGCCGGCCTTCTCGGCGGCGCTGCCGGGGGTGACGGACGCGACCACCGCGCCGCCGTTCTCGGCCGGGCTCACGCTCACCCCGAGCGAGGGGTGGCTGACCTTCTCGCCGCGCTGGAGCTTGCCGGCCACGTCCTTGGCCTTGTTGCTCGGGATGGCGAAGCCGACGCCGATGTTGCCGGTGCTCTGCCCGGAGGTGGCGATGGCGGTGTTGATGCCGATCACCTCGCCCCGGGTGTTGACCAGCGCGCCGCCGGAGTTGCCCGGGTTGATCGGGGCGTCGGTCTGGAGCAGCCCGGCGATCGAGCTGACCCCCTGGCGCGGGTCCTGCTGCTGCTGGCTGTCGCCGGCCTGGATGGTGCGGTCCCGGGCGCTGATGATGCCCGAGGTGACCGAGCCCTGCAGGCCGAGCGGGCTGCCCAGGGCGAGCACCTGGTCGCCGACCTGCATCGCGTCGCTGTCGCCGAACGTGGCGGCCTTCAGCCCGCTGACCCCGCTGGCCTTCACCACGGCCAGGTCGGTCTTCGGGTCGGTGCCGACGATCTCGGCGTCGGCGGACTTGCCGTCGGCGAAGACCACCTTGACGGTCTTGCCCGAGGCGGAGGCGACCACGTGGTTGTTGGTCAGCACGTAGCCGTCCTCGGAGAGGATGACCCCGGAGCCCTCGCCGCTGCCGGTGCTGATCGAGACCACGCTGTCCTGCACGGACGCGGCGATCTTCGGCAGGTCGGCGCTGTTGAGCACCGGCGCGGCCGAGTAGGTGCGGGTGATCCCGCCCGAGTTGCCGTCGATGGCGAGCGCGAGCGCGCCGCCGGCCACGCCGGAGCCGAGCATCAGCGCGAACACCGCCACCCCGGCGCCGGCCAGCTTGGCCACGCGGCTCGGCTTCGGGGCCTGTGCCCACGCCGGCACCGGCTGGCCGGGGTGCTGCGGCGGCACCGGGCCGCCCGGGTACGCGGGACCACCGGCGTGCGGGGCGTACCCGGGGGCCGCCGGACCGTGCTGGCCCCCCGCGGCCCAGCCGGAGTGCTGCCCGGCGGAGTGCTGCCCGGCGTGCTGGGGCTGCCAGGGGCTGTTCGGGTACGGCCCGGCCGGCTGCGGCTGCCCCGACACCGGGTACGGCGGCGCGGACGGGGTGGCCGGGGTGGCCGGGGTGGCGTACGGCTGCGGGCCGGAACCCGGGGCGACGGGCCCGGAGACGGGGGCGGCGGGGGTGTGCTGCCCGGCGGCCGGCGCGGCGGGGCCGGGGTAGGTGGGGTGGGCGGTCGGCGCGGCCGGAGCGGCGGGCTCGACGGCCGGGGAGTCGGACTGCCCGGTCTCGACGCGGGACAGCTCGGCGGTGGGGTGCGACGGCTCGGCGTCGGAGGGCGCCGGTCGCCGCTGCGGGTCGGTCTCGTACTCGGTCATGTATCCACCTTCTCCCATGCCACTGCGACCAGCCTGGAACCCGCCTGGAAGTTCCCTGAAAGTCACTCGCCCGGGTCGTCCCCGCTGTCGGGAAGCAGGGGCACCCGGACCCGGAAGGTCGCTCCCCCGCCCGGTGTCTCGCCGACCTCGACGGTGCCGTGGTGCGCGGCGACCAGCGCCGCCACGATGGCCAGCCCCAGCCCGGTGCTGGTCATCCCGCCGGCCCGCCGGGTGCGGGCGGCGTCGGCCCGGTAGAACCGCTCGAACACCCGCTCGGCCTGCTCCGGGGAGAGCCCGGGGCCGGTGTCGGCCACCTCCATCACCGCCAGGTTCCCCGCCTCGGTACGCAGCCGCAGGGTCACCGAGGCGTCCGGCGGGGTGTGGGTGAGCGCGTTCGTCATCAGGTTGCCGATCACCTGCCGCAGCCGGGCGTCGTCGCCGAGCACCACCAGCGGCCCGGAGCCCGGCTCGATCTCCAGCTCGATGCGCCGGTCCGGGGCCACCACCCGGGCGGCCTGCACGGCGTCGCCGGCCAGCAGCGGCAGCTCCACCGGGCCGAGCGCGAGGGGCCGCTCCCGGTCCAGCCGGGCGAGCAGCAGCAGGTCCTCCACCAGCAGCCCCATCCGGGCGGCCTCGTCCTCGATGCGGCGCAGCAGGCCGGCGGTCTCCTCCGGGGCCCGCGCCGCGCCCTGCCGGTACAGCTCGGCGAAGCCCCGGATGGTGGTCAGCGGGGTACGCAGCTCGTGCGAGGCGTCCGCGACGAACTGCCGCATCCGCTCCTCCGAGCGGCGGGCCCGCGCCTCGGACGCCTGCGCGGCGGCGGCCGCGTCCCGCGCGCCGGCCTCGGCCGACCGGGCGGCGATCTCGGAGGCGGCGCGGGCGGTGAAGGCGGCCTCGATCTGGGCCAGCATCGTGTTCAGCGCCCGGGACAGCCGCCCCAGCTCGGAGGTCGGGCAGGGCTCGCCGTCCTCCGGGTCGGGCACCCGCCGGGTCAGGTCGCCGCCGGCGATGGCGGCGGCGGTGCGCTCGATCTCCACCAGCGGCTTGAGGCTGGTCCGCACGATCGCCGCGCCGATCGACGCCAGGAGGATCAGCACCGCCCCGCCGACCAGGAGGTCTATCCAGACCAGCCGCTTGACCGCCAGGTCGACGTCGGTGAGGTTCTGCGCGATGGCCACCATCTGCCCGGTCGGCAGCTCGGTGTAGAGGATCCGCCAGCGCATCGCGCTGTCCCGGGCCGGCACCGTCCGGGGGCCCTTGTCGGCCAGGGCCGCGAAGCCCTCCGCCGTGTTCGGCCAGGCCGGCAGGTCGTCGACCCGGAACCGGAACTCGTCGTACTCGTAGCCACGGACCCGGCCGGTGTTCACGTCCATGGCGACCAGCAGGTAGTCGGTGGGCACGACGGGACTGCCGTTGGGCGAGGTCTTCACGTACGTCTCGAGGTTGTTGACCGAGGCCCGCAGCTCGACGTCGACCTGGGCGACCAGGTAGTTGCGCAGGAAATAGGTGGTCAGGGAGCTGATCACCAGCAGGGCCGCGGCGACCAGCGTCAGCACCGCCGCCACCAGCTTCACCCGCAGCGGTACGCTCCGCAGCCGCCCCTTCGCCAGCGCGACGGCGTTCACGCCGCCGGCTTGCGCAGCACGTATCCCACTCCGCGCAGGGTGTGGATCAGCCGGGGCTGGGTGTTGTCGACCTTGCGCCGCAGGTAGGAAATGTAGGACTCGACGATGTTGTCGTCGCCCCGGAAGTCGTAGTTCCAGACGTGGTCGAGGATCTGCGCCTTGGACAGCACCCGGTTGGCGTTGAGCATCAGGTAGCGCAGCAGCTTGAACTCGGTGGGCGATAGCTGCACACGCTGCCCGGCCCGGTGCACCTCGTGGGTCTCCTCGTCCAGCTCCAGGTCGGCGAAGGTGAGGCGGGACGGCGTCTGGTCGCCGCTGGCCGTGCGGCGCAGCACGGCGCGGATGCGGGCCGTGAGCTCCTCCAGGCTGAACGGCTTGGTGACGTAGTCGTCGCCGCCCAGGGTCAACCCGCGGATCTTGTCGTCGGTCGCGTCCCGGGCCGTCAGGAAGACCACCGGGGTGCGGGTGCCGCCCTCGCGGAGCATCCGGATGACCTCGAAGCCGTCGAGGTCGGGGAGCATCACGTCGAGGACCACCAGGTCGGGGCGGTGGTCCTTCGCGGCGTGCAGCGCGGCGCTCCCGCTGGTCGCGGTGGCCACGTCGAAGCCGGCGAAGCGGAGGCTCGCGGAGAGCAGTTCGAGGATGTTGGGATCGTCCTCGACGACGAGCAGTCGCGCCTCGGTCTGGGTAGCGGCCATGCCGACCATCATCCGTGACCTCGCTGCGTCGGCGCTGGGCGGTTGCTGGAAACTCCCTGAGAACTCGGAGCGGCTCGTCGCCCGCCTAGCGGAGCAGCCGGCGCAGCCCGTCCAGGGCGCCGTCGAGGACCCGGATCGCCGCGCGGAGCTGGACGTCGTCGAGCCGACCGGCCCGCGTCAACGCGTCGACCTCGACGGTGAACGTGGCCAACCGGTCGTCCAGCTCGGCCAGCAGCGGCGAGGATCCGGTGGGGGCGGCGGACCGCGCCGGGCCCGGGGGCGGCGCGGCCTCCCACGGGGTACGCCGGGACTGCCGCGTCCGCCGGGTCGCCTCGCGCAGCTCCCGCTTGAGGTCGCGCACCGAGCCGCGTACCTCGGAACGGATCTCGCCGGCCAGGGCGGACAGGTCCGCCACCGAGGAGCTGATGTCGGACTCCAGGGTGGCCAGCTCGCCGGCCCGCTGGCGCAGCTCGGCCCGGCCCGCCTCGGTGATCTCGTAGACCTTGCGGCCACCGGCGGCGGTGTGGGTCACCCGTCCCTCGGCCTCCAGCCGCTGGAGCCGGGGGTAGATCGTGCCGGCGCTCGGCGCGTACAGGCCGAGGAAGCGGTCCTCCAGCAGACGGATCAGCTCGTAGCCGTGCTTGGGGCCGTCGTCGAGGAGCTTGAGCAGGTAGAGCCGGAGCCGCCCGTGGCTGAACACGGCGGTCACGGCAGCTCCTCGGCGTCGTCGTCGACCGGACGGGCGAGCAGCGCGATGCTGCCGGAGGTCGCGGACGCCCAGAGCCTACCCGCGCCGGTGCCGAGGACCCCCGCGCTGTCCCGTACGCCGCTGAGGCCACCCCCGCCGCGCACCTGGGGAAACCCGCTGGTGATCCGGCCGGCGGTGGTGTGCAGGCGGACGGCGAGGTCGCTGTCCTCGCGGACCCGGACGGTGATCGCGCCGGAGATCGTGCTCAGCTGAATCTCGCCGCCGCGCAGATTGTCCAGGTCACAGGTGATCTCGCCGGAGACGGTGTGCGCGCGCACCGTGCCGGCGGTGCTGTCGGCGAGGACCACCTCCCCGGAGACGGTCTCCAGGCTCAGGTCCCCGGCCACCCCCAGGGCCTCCACCGGCCCGGAGACGATCTTCGCGGCGGTGCGACCCCGCACGCCCATCAGGGTGATCTGGCCCGACGTGACGTCGGCGCGCGTCTCCCGGCGCAGGCCCGAGGCGACCAGCGGGCCGTCGACCAGCCGGAGGTCGGCCAGCACGTCGGCGGGTACGGCGATCGAGACGTCGGCCCGGAAGCGGCGACCGAGCCGGCCGAGCCACCAGCGCAGCCCGGGCGTCCTCGGGTGGCGTTCGTGCCGGACGGTCAGCACCCCGTCGCGCTGCTCGACGATCACGGGTCGGCTGCTGACCCGGGTGACGTCCACCCGGGCCGGGCCGTCCGCGGCGACGACGTTGAGCCGCCCGGTCACCAGCCGGACGTGCAGGGCGGTGACCGGCTCGTCGAGGGTGAGCCGCTGCGGGCGGTCGACGGTCCACCTGGGCATGCATCCTCCCGCCGGCAGGCGCGCCCCGGCGGCGCGCTCCTTCCGGGGGAAGGCTAACGCGATACATCGCGACTGAACAAGACTGTCGCGTGTCGGAGGGACGTCAGGCCGCCAGGCCGACCTCCGGGGCGGCGGCCCGGGGCGACACGGGCGCGAGCGGCAGCCTCGGGACGGCGGCCCGGGGCGGGACGGCCGGAGCGGCGGCCCGGGGCGGCACGAGGTGGACCGCCGACTCGGCGGCCCGGGCGAGCCGCCGTCGGTCCGCGTCCCGCCCCGGGTGCAGCGCGGCGGTGGCCGTCACCGTCACCGTGAGCCCCCGGGCCCCGAGGACCCGCCAGACCGACCGCCCGAGGCTCTCCGCGCCGAGGAAGGCGCCGACGGTCGTCGGCCCGCCGGCCCGAGCGGAGGAAAGGCCAGGCGCGGGAGCGGCGGCGGCGAGGTGGTAGCCGATCCGGACCGGGACGACCGGCGCGCCCGCGTCGACCGCCGCCTGGAACACGGCAGGACGGAACCCGCCGCCCGGCCGGCAGTCCAGGGCCGCGCCGCACCACGTCGTACCCTCGGGAAAGACCGCGACCGGGTGACCGGCGCGCAGCACGGCGGCGACCCGGCGCACGGCGGCGGGCAGCGCCCGGGGGCGCGCCCGGTCCACGAAGAGGGTGCCCCCCGCGACGGCCAGCGGCCCGACCAGCGGCCAGCGGCGCACCTCGCGCTTGGCCAGGACCCGGGCCGGCGCCACGGCCAGCAACGCGAGCACGTCCAGCCACGAGGCGTGGTTGGCCACCACGAGCGACGGCCGCCGGGGCAGCCGACCCCGGGCCACCAGCCGCACGCCGAACGCCCGGGTCGCGCCCCGGGCCCAGCCACGCAGCGCGGCCCGCCGCTCCCGGGCCGGCAGCACCGGCAGCAGCCCGGCCAGCAACGCGCCGGCCGCCAGCATCAGGAGCACGGCGGCCAGCCGCCCGAGCCGGCGGGCGACCGGGACGGCGGAGGTCTCCCCCGGGCCGGGCAGGCAGCCCGCGTCGCAGCCGGAGACCGGTCGCCAGAGGTCGTGGCGGGCGGTCACCGCTCGCCCCCGTCCCCGAGGAAGTGCCGCAGGTAGCGGGGGCTCATCCGGTCCAGCGAGAAGATCACGTAGAAGTCGGCGACCCGGAAGTCCGGGTCGTACGCCGGCTCGCCGGCCACCCAGGCGCCCAGGCGCAGGTACCCGCGCAGCAGCGGCGGCAGCGCGACCCGCCCGCCCGGGCGCGGGTCGCCGGGGGCGGTGGCGTGCGGGGCGGTGGCGTGCGGGGCGGTGGCTCGCGGCTCGGCCAGCCAGGGGCGCAGCGGCCGGACCCGCAGCGGCGGCGGGGCCAGGTGCCGGGCCCGGACATGCTCCCAGACGCCGGCGGCGAGCAGCCCGCCGTCGTCGACCGGGACGGAGGCGCAGCCGCCCAGCCAGCGCGACCCGCGCAGGTGCAGGTAGCGGGTGATGCCGGTCCACATCAGGTTGATCACCGCGCCGGAGCGGTGGTCGGGGTGGACGCAGGACCGGCCGGCCTCCACCAGGACGTCCCGCAGCGGATCGAGCGGGGCGAGGTCGAACTCGGCCTCCGCGTACCGGCGCGGGGTCCGTCCGGGCGGCAGCAGCCGGTACGTCCCGACCACCGCGCCGGTGCGCTCCTCGCGGACGATCAGGTGGTCGCAGTAGGGGTCGAGGTCGTCGGCGTCCAGGCCGACCGGGCCGGGGCGCAGGGTGGCCCCGAGCTCGGTGGCGAACACCTCGTGGCGCAGGCGCTGCGCGGCCGCGACCTGGCGGGGGTCGTCGGCGATCGACACGGTGTATCCGCTGGTCGTCAGGGGAACGCCAGCGACGGGCAGAACAGCCATGAGCTCTGTGTAGGTGCCCCGGATGCCGCGAGCGGGGACGACCGGTGTCGATCCGGTGAACGCCACCGGGCGGACTGCCCCAGCCGGGTCGGCGGCCCGCCCCGCGCACCCGCGCGCGTCGCTCGCCGGGCCGCCACCCGGCGGGGTGAGAAGGGGACCCCTCTATACCTCAGGCGTTAACAAGGGGCCCTTCCTTGCATCAAACCGGGCGTGCGAGGCTGCGCGGAGGAGGTGCGCGTGATCATCCCCGCGAGATACAACGGGCCGCCCGGGTCGGGCAACGGCGGCTGGTGCGCCGGCGTCTTCGCCGCCGCGTCCGGGCTCGGCGGCGCCGTCGAGGTGACGTTGCGGCAGCCGCCGCCGCTGGAGACCCCGCTGGCCCTCGGCGGCGGCGAGGTGCACGACCCGGACGGCCGGCTGATCGCCCAGGTGCGCGGCGTCGACGAGGCGCCGGAGGCGGTGCCCCCGGTGGACCTCGACACGGCACGGGCCGCCTCGGCGGCGTACCCGGGTCTGGTGGACCACCCGTTCCCCGGCTGCTTCGTCTGCGGGCCCGGCCGGGCCGACGGGCTGCGGATCTTCCCCGGTCGTCTGCCCGACGGGCGGACCGCCGCCCCGTTCACCGCACCGGCCGAGGTGGGCGCGGCTACGGTATGGGCGGCGCTGGACTGCCCCGGCGGCTGGGCGGTGATCGGCCCGGGCCGGCCGTACGTGCTGGGCCGGATGACCGCCGTGCTGGACGGGCTGCCGGCGCCGGGTGACGAGTGCGTGGTGACGGGCGTGGCCGACGGCGTGTGGGGGCGCAAGGCGGTGGTCCGGACCAGCCTCTACGCCCCGGACGGCCGGCTGCTGGGCCGGGCCCTGGCCGCTTGGATCGCCCTGTCGGAGGCGTGACCGGCGGGTCGAGGGGCGGGACCCCGGGCGGGACGATCTCGTCCCTGGGGAGGACCGGCTCCTGCCTGAGGTGGAGGCGGAGGTAGGTGTCGCGCCTGATTGACCTGGTTGCGCGGCCTTGCCAGGCTGTGCCACGGCGCGTCCGCAACAGCGCCGCACACCTCGGCGCGCTCCGCGCGCCGTGCACGGGAGGAGAAAGATGTCTGACGGGCAGCGAAGCCCCACAACCGGCAGCGGTCAGATCGTGGTGTCCGGCCTGACGAAGCAGTACAAGAACGTCCGGGCGGTCGACAATCTGTCGTTCACGGTCGAACCGGGGCGGGTCACCGGCTTCCTCGGCCCGAACGGCGCCGGTAAGACCACCACGCTGCGCATGCTGCTGAACCTGGTCACCCCGACGGGCGGCACGGCGACCATCGGCGGCCAGCGGTACGCGGACCTGACCGACCCGCTGCGCCACGTCGGCGCGGTGCTGGAGGCGTCCAGCGCGCACAAGGGCCGCACCGGGATCAACCACCTGCGGGTGATCTGCGCGGCGGCCGGCCTGCCGAAGTCGCGCGCCGACGAGGCGCTCGCCCTGGTCGGGCTCACCCCGGCGGCGAAGCGCAAGTTCAAGGGCTACTCGCTGGGCATGAAGCAGCGCCTCGGCATCGCCGCCGCGATGCTCGGCGACCCCCGGGTGCTGATCCTCGACGAGCCGGCGAACGGGCTCGACCCCGAGGGCATCCGGTGGATGCGCGGCTTCCTCAAGGGGCTGGCCCACGAGGGCCGCACGGTGCTGGTCTCCAGCCACCTGCTGTCGGAGATGCAGCTGCTCGCCGACGACGTCGTGATCATCGCGGCCGGCAAGCTGGTCCGGCAGGGGCCGGTCGAGCAGGTGCTCGGCTCGATGGCGCAGGGCGGCGGCCGGGTGCGGGTGCGCACCCCGCAGGCCGACGAGCTGGTCGCGGCGCTGCGCGCGCAGTCGGCGACGGTGGAGACCGGCGAGCACGGCGTGCTGCTGGTCACCGGGGCGGACGCCCCGGCGATCGGCAAGGCCGCGCTGGCCGCCGGTGTGGAGCTGCACGAACTGACCCCGGAGCGGCCCGACCTGGAACGGGTCTTCCTGGAGCTGACGGCCGGAAAGGCGGGCATCCGATGAACCTCGTCCGATCCGAGCTGCTCAAGATCCGCACCACCAACACGTGGTGGATCTTCGGCCTCATCTCGCTGCCGCTGTGGGCCCTCACCGCGCTGATCAACTGGCTGCAGACCGACGCGCTGGCCAGCGGCAACTTCGGCGACGTGCCGGCCGAGCAGGCCGACCAGGTGACGGCCGCGCAGTCCGTGGACAGCCTCGCGGCCAACATCTACACCAACGGGCAGTTCTTCGGGCTGCTCATCGTGATGCTGCTCGGCATCATCGTGGTGACCAGCGAGTTCTTCCACCAGACGGTGACCACCACGTTCCTCACCGTGCCGCACCGCACGGCGGTGATGACCGCGAAGCTGGTGGCGGCGGCCGTGCTGGCGATGCTGTTCTGGCTGGTCACCACCGGGCTCAACCTGGTGCTCGGCGTGCTGGTGCTCAACAGCGTCGACCTCGGCTCCCAGCTCGGCAACGGCGCGGTCTGGACGGCGACGGCGCTCAACGCGCTGGCGTACCTGCTCTGGTCGGTGCTGGGCGTCGGCATCGGCGTGCTGATCCGCAGCCAGATCGGCGCGACGGTCACCGGCATCCTGCTCTACCTGGGCGGCTCGATCGGCGCGGCCATCGCGATCAGCATCCTGGCCGCCCGCTGGGGCGAGTGGATCAACAACCTCCAGGTGCTGGTGCCCTCGCTGGCCTCGTCGTTGATGGTCAGCGGCACCCAGATCCCGGGCAACCCGCCGCGCTGGGCGGGCGCGGCGGTGCTGATCGGGTACGCCGTGGTGACCGGCGTGATCGGCACCCTCACCATGCGGCGGCGGGACATCTCCTGACCCCTCGCGGAGTCGGCGACCGGCCCCGGAGCGTGATCACGGATCGCGCCCGGGGCCGGCACGGTTCCGGGCCGGAGTCAACGGGACACGCGGCGCTGACCGAACTTGTGTCATCTTCTGTGAAACCGACCACGCGCCCGAGCCGGAAATGCCTAGCGTATTCGTACGGCGTAGCCTGGGAGCCGTCCCCCGTCCGCCCCTCGCAATCGGGGCGTCGGAGGACACCGCGTGACACACAAACCCGCGTGAAAGAGGCGATTACCGGCCGTGTCGACCCAGCAGACTTCGCAGGAGAACCCACTGGCGGGTTTCGGCCCTAACGAGTGGCTCGTCG
The DNA here is from genome assembly GCF_020873825.1 of Micromonospora sp. DH13. NCBI lineage: Bacteria > Bacillati > Actinomycetota > Actinomycetes > Micromonosporales > Micromonosporaceae > Micromonospora > Micromonospora sp. DH13. The sequence goes on along the minus strand of NZ_JAHWGR010000015.1, from coordinate 55,584 downwards.
AGGAGATGTACCAGCGCTACCTCGCCGACCCGAGCAGCGTCGATTCGGCCTGGCACGACTTCTTCGCCGACTACCGCCCCGCGCCGGGCGCCGCCACGGCGCGCCCGGACGGCCAGGCGGCCAAGGCCGCCAAGGCCGCGCCGGAGCCGGCCGGGCAGCAGGAGGCCGCCGCCACCGTCGCCCAGCCGGCGACGAAGGCGGAGCCGGCCCCCGCGAAGGCCCCCGCGCCGAAGGCGGCCGCGTCCGCGGCGCAGCCCGCGGCGAAGCCCGCCACGAAGCCGGCGCCAGCCAAGGCCGCGAAGGCCGAGCCGGCCGCGAAGGCGGCGGCGAAGCCGACGGTGTCCGGCCCGCAGACCACCCCGCTGCGCGGCGTCGCCGCGAAGATCGTCCAGAACATGGACGCCTCGCTGAGCGTGCCGACCGCGACGAGCGTGCGCGCCGTCCCGGCCAAGCTGCTGGTGGACAACCGCATCGTGATCAACAACCACCTCGCCCGGGGGCGCGGCGGCAAGGTCAGCTTCACCCACCTGATCGGGTACGCGATGGTCCGGGCGCTCGTCGAGCACCCGGAGATGAACAACTCCTTCGCCGAGGTCGACGGCAAGCCGGCGATGGTCCGCCCCGAGCACGTCAACCTGGGCATCGCGATCGACCTGGCCAAGCCCGACGGCAGCCGCAACCTGGTGGTGCCGTCCATCAAGGGCTGCGAGACGATGGACTTCCGGCAGTTCTGGCAGGCGTACGAGGACGTGGTCCGGCGTGCCCGCCGCAACGAGCTGACCATGGAGGACTACTCGGGCACCACGATCTCGCTGACCAACCCGGGCGGCATCGGCACGGTGCACTCGATCCCGCGCCTGATGACGGGGCAGAGCGCCATCATCGGCGTCGGCGCGATGGAGTACCCGGCGCCCTACCAGGGGATGAGCGAGGCCACCCTCGCCGAGCTGGCCGTCAGCAAGATCATCACGCTGACCAGCACGTACGACCACCGGATCATCCAGGGCGCGCAGTCCGGCGAGTTCCTCAAGGTCATGCACGAGCTGCTGCTCGGCGAGCACGGCTTCTACGACCAGATCTTCACCTCGCTGCGCATCCCGTACGAGCCGGTGCGCTGGATGCAGGACGTGGCCGTCAACTCCGAGGGCCAGATCAACAAGACCGCGCGGGTGCACGAGCTGATCCACGCGTACCGGGTGCGCGGCCACCTGATGGCCGACACCGACCCGCTGGAATTCAAGATCCGCAAGCACCCGGACCTGGACGTCCTCCAGCACGGGCTGACCCTGTGGGACCTGGACCGCGTCTTCCCGGTCAACGGCTTCGCCGGCAAGCAGCGGATGAAGCTGCGCGACATCCTCGGCGTGCTGCGCGACTCCTACTGCCGGCGGGTCGGCGTGGAGTACATGCACATCCAGGACCCGGAGGAGCGGCGCTGGATCCAGGAGCGGATCGAGCGCAAGTACGAGAAGCCCTCCTCCGACGAGCAGAAGCACGTGCTCAACCGGCTCAACGCCGCCGAGGCGTTCGAGACCTTCCTCCAGACGAAGTACGTCGGCCAGAAGCGCTTCTCGCTGGAGGGCGGCGAGTCGCTGATCCCGCTGCTCGGCGAGGTGCTGGAGTCCTCCGCCGAGGCGGGGCTCGACGAGGTCGTCATCGGCATGGCCCACCGGGGCCGGCTCAACGTGCTGGCCAACATCGTCGGCAAGCCGTACGAGAAGATCTTCTCGGAGTTCGAGGGGCACCTCGACCCGCGCTCGACGCAGGGCTCGGGCGACGTGAAATACCACCTCGGCCAGAACGGCAAGTTCACCACCCCCGACGGCGAGCACGCCGTCAAGGTGTCGGTGGTGGCCAACCCGTCGCACCTGGAGGCCGTCGACCCGGTGCTGGAGGGCATCGTCCGGGCCAAGCAGGACCGGATCGACCTCAAGCTGGAGGGCTACACGGTGCTGCCGCTGGCGGTGCACGGTGACGCCGCCTTCGCCGGCCAGGGCGTGGTCGCCGAGACGCTCAACCTGTCGCAGCTGCGCGGCTACCGCACCGGCGGCACGGTGCACGTGGTGGTCAACAACCAGGTGGGCTTCACCACCGCCCCCGAGCACTCCCGGTCCAGCCTCTACAGCACCGACGTGGCCCGGATGATCGAGGCCCCGATCCTGCACGTCAACGGCGACGACCCCGAGGCCGTGGTCCGGGTCGCCCGGCTGGCGTTCGAGTACCGGCAGGCGTTCAACAAGGACGTCGTGATCGACATGGTCTGCTACCGCCGGCGCGGGCACAACGAGGGCGACGACCCGTCGATGTCCAACCCGCAGATGTACAAGATCATCGACTCGAAGCGGTCGGTCCGCAAGCTCTACACCGAGGAGCTGATCGGCCGGGGCGACATCACCGTGGAGGACGCGGAGGAGCTGCTGCGCGACTACCAGGCGCAGCTGGAGCGGGTCTTCAAGGCCACCCGCGACGCCGCCTCCGCGCCGAAGCAGGCAACCCGGCCGCGCCGCGAGGAGGAGCCGGAGCCGCAGGTGGCGACCGCCACCACGGCCGAGGTCGTCAAGGCCGTCGGCGAGGCGCACACCCACCTGCCGGAGGGCTTCACCCCGCACAAGCGGATCCAGCAGTTGCTCGACCGGCGGGCGAAGATGTCCGTCGAGGGCAACATCGACTGGGGGTACGGCGAGATCATCGCGTTCGGCGCGCTGCTGCACGACGGGGTCACCGTCCGGCTCGCCGGGCAGGACTCCCGCCGGGGCACGTTCGTGCAGCGGCACGCCTCGGTGGTGGACGCCCGCACCGGCGACGACTACCTGCCGCTGAAGTCGCTCACCGCCGACGGCGAGCGGTCCCGGTTCTTCGTGCACGACTCCCTGCTGTCGGAGTACGCGGCGATGGGCTTCGAGTACGGCTACTCGGTGGAGAACGTCAACGCGCTGGTCTGCTGGGAGGCCCAGTTCGGCGACTTCGTCAACGGCGCGCAGTCGGTGATCGACGAGTTCATCTCCTCCGGCGAGGTGAAGTGGGGCCAGCGCTCCGCCGTCACCCTGCTGCTGCCGCACGGCCACGAGGGCCAGGGCCCGGACCACACGTCCGGCCGCCCGGAGCGGTTCCTCCAGCTCTGCGCCGAGGACAACATGCGGGTGGCCATCCCGACCACCCCGGCGAACTACTTCCACCTGCTGCGCCGCCAGGCCCTGTCGCCGAAGCGCAAGCCGCTGGTGGTGTTCACGCCGAAGTCGCTGCTGCGGCACAAGCTCTGCGTGTCGGGCGTGGAGGACTTCACCACGGGCACCTTCGCCCCGGTGCTGGCCGACACCGCCGCCCCGCCCGCCGAGCAGGTGAAGCGGGTGCTGCTCTGCTCGGGCAAGGTCTACTACGACCTGTTCCAGGCTCGCGCCGAGCGCGGCGTCACCGACACCGCGATCGTCCGGATGGAGCAGCTCTACCCGCTGCCCGTCGAGGAGATCCGGGCCGCCCTCGCGCAGTACCCGAACGCCGAGGACTTCGCCTGGGTGCAGGAGGAGCCGGCCAACCAGGGCGCGTGGAGCTTCGTCGCGCTCAACCTGCTGGAGCACCTCAGCGAGGTCCGGCTGCGCCGCATCTCCCGCCCCGCCGCCGCCGCGCCGGCCGTCGGCTCGGCGAAGATGCACGAGGTCGAGCAGAACGCGCTGATCGAGGCGGCACTGCCCCGCCCGTGACCTGACCGCACCGCCGTGCGCCGGGGCAGCGACCGTCACCACGACGGGCGCTCCCCCGCTCGCATCCCTGACCGCACGACCCGGCCCCGGGCCGGCACAACCGATGAGGACGCACGATGTACTTCACCGACCGTGGCATCGAGGAGCTGGTCGAGCGGCGGGGCGAGGAACAGGTGAGCGTGGAGTGGCTGGGCGAGCGCCTGCGCGACTTCGTGGACCTGAACCCCGAGTTCGAGACGCCGATCGAGCGCTTCGCCACCTGGCTGGCCCGGTTGGACGACCCCGACGACGACTGACCTCGGCGACGGGCGGCCAGCCCCCGCCGGCCCGGGTCCAAGGACCCGGGCGGCCCTGGGCGCGATCTTGTAGCGTGGGGGCGTGGCCCGGAGCGTGTATCTGACCAGCGTCGGTTCCGGCGGGGGCAAGTCGACCATCGCGCTCGGCCTCGCCGAGCTGCTCTCCCGGCAGGTCGAACGGATCGGCGCATTCCGGCCGCTGGTCCCCGGGCGGGGGCCCGACCAGATCCTCGCCCTGCTCGGCGAGCGCTACCGCATCGAGATCCCGGTCGACGAGCTGCACGGCTGCAGCTACGCCGAGGCGGGCGCGCTGGTCGCCGACGGCCGCCGGGAGGAGCTGATCTCCCGGATCGTCGAGCGGTACCGCGACGTCGAACGGCGCTGCCCCGCGGTGGTCGTGGTGGGCAGCGACTTCGCCGACGGCGGCGACGGCGCGGGCCCCCGCGAGCTGGCGTTCAACGCCCGGCTGGCCACCGAGTTCGGCAGCGTCGTGGTGCCCGTCGTCGACGGCTTCGGGCAGCAGCCGGAGGCGATCGCGGCGGCGGCGCGCGGGGCGTACCACGATCTGGTGGACCTCGGCGCGACGGTGCTGGCGGTGATCGCCAACCGGGTGCCGGGGCCGATGACGCTGCCCGAGCTGCCCGTCCCCGCGTACGCGATCCCGGAGGTGCCGGCCGTGTCGGCGCCGACGGTGGCCGAGGTGGCGGCGGCGCTCGGCGCGACCCTGCTGGCCGGCGACGACGCCGCGCTCGGCCGCGACGTGCTCGACTACGTCGTCGGCGCGGCGCACGTGCCGACGCTGCTGGACCACCTCACCGAGGGCGCGCTGGTGATCACCCCGGCCGACCGGGCGGACCTGCTGGTGGCGGCCAGCGCCGCGCACGTCGCCGGCCAGGTCTCCGTGGCCGGGCTGGTGCTCACCCTCGGCGAGCGGCCCGACCCGAGGGCGATGCGCCTGGTCGAGGGGCTCAACACCGGGCTCGCGGTGCTCTCCGTGGGCAGCGACAGCTACGACACGGTCGCCGCGTCCAGCCGGATCGAGGGCCGGCCCAGCATGGCCCACCCGCGCAAGGTCGAGGCCGCGCTCGGCGCGTTCGAGGACTGCGTCGACACCGTCGACCTCGCCCGCCGGCTGCGGGTCAGCCGCTCCGCACGGGTCACCCCGCTGATGTTCGAGTACGACCTGATCGACCGCGCCCGTTCCAACCGCCGCCGCCTCGTGCTGCCCGAGGGCGCGGAGGAGCGGATCCTGCGCGCGGCGGAGATCCTGCTGCGCCGGGGCGTGGCCGACCTGACCCTGCTCGGCCGCCCCGACGACATCGCCCGGCGCACCCGGGAGCTGGGCGTCGACATCTCCGGGGCGGCCGTCGTCGACCCGGCGACCAGCCCCTGGCGCGACGAGTTCGCCGAGGCGTACGCGAAGCTGCGCGCCCACCGGGGCATGACCGCCGAGCTGGCCCACGACATCGTGGCGCAGCCCAACTACTTCGGCACGATGATGGTGCACACCGGGCACGCCGACGGGATGGTCTCCGGGGCCACCCACACCACCGCCGCGACCATCCGCCCCGCGTTCGAGATCATCCGCACGGTGCCGGGGGTGTCGGTGGCCTCCAGCGTGTTCTTCATGCTGCTCGCCGACCGGGTGCTCGTCTACGGCGACTGCGCCGTCAACCCCGACCCGGACGCCGCCCAGCTCGCCGACATCGCCATCTCCTCGGCCGACACCGCCGCCCGATTCGGCATTGAACCCCGGGTGGCGATGCTGTCCTACTCCACCGGGGACTCCGGGGCCGGGGCCGACGTGGAGAAGGTCGCCGCCGCCACCCGGCTCGTGCGCGAGCGGCGGCCGGAGCTGCTGGTCGAGGGCCCCATCCAGTACGACGCCGCGATCGACCCGCACGTCGCGGCCACCAAGCTGCCCGACAGCGCCGTCGCCGGGCGGGCCACCGTGTTCATCTTCCCCGACCTCAACACGGGCAACAACACGTACAAGGCGGTGCAGCGCTCCGCCGGTGCGGTGGCCGTCGGCCCGGTCATGCAGGGCCTGCGCCGCCCCGTCAACGACCTGTCCCGGGGCGCGACCGTCCCCGACATCGTCAACACCGTCGCCATCACCGCCATCCAGGCCGCCGCCGGGGAGTCGTCATGAGTCGGGTGCTCGTCCTCAACTGCGGCTCGTCGTCGGTGAAATACCGGCTCTACGACGGCGACGAGGTCCTGGCGAAGGGCACTGTCGAGCGGGTCGGCGAGCCCGGCGGCGGGCCGGCCGACCACGAGACGGCCGTCCGGGAGATCCTCGACCGCCTCGGCCCGGACGGGCTCGCCGGGCTGACCGCCGTGGGGCACCGGGTGGTGCACGGCGGGCGGCGCTTCACCGAGCCGGTGCTCATCGACGACGCCGTGTTCGCGGCGATCGAGGAACTCGTGCCGCTCGCCCCGCTGCACAACCCCGCCAACCTGGCCGGCATCCGGGTCGCCCGCGAGGCGCTGCCCGGGGTGCCGCAGGTCGCCGTCTTCGACACCGCGTTCCACCACACCCTGCCCGAGGCCGCCGCCACCTACGCGATCGACCGGGACACCGCCCGGCGGCACGACATCCGCCGGTACGGCTTCCACGGCACCTCCCACGCGTACGTCTCCCGGCGCACCGCCGAGCTGCTGGGCCGGCCGTACGACGAGCTGAACACGATCACCCTGCACCTGGGCAACGGGGCGAGCGCCTGCGCGGTGCAGGGCGGGCGCAGCGTGGCCACCTCGATGGGGATGTCCCCGCTGGAGGGCCTCGTGATGGGCACCCGCAGCGGCGACCTCGACCCGACGATCGTCTTCCACCTGCGCCGCGAGGCCGGGATGGGCGTCGACGAGATCGACGACCTGCTCAACCACCGCAGCGGCCTGCTCGGCCTCGCCGGGGTCAACGACATGCGCGAGGTGCTGGCCCGCCGCGCCGCCGGTGACCCGGCCGCCGCGCTCGCGTTCGACGTCTACACCCGCCGGATCACCGGCTATGTCGGGGCGTACTACGCGCTGCTCGGCCGGGTGGACGCGGTCACCTTCACGGCCGGGGTGGGCGAGCACGCGGCGCCGGTGCGGGCCGCCGCGCTGGCCGGCCTGGAGCGGCTCGGCATCGCCGTCGACCCGGCGCACAACGACGGCACCGGCGACCGGGTGATCTCCCCGGCGGGCGCGGAGGTCGCCGTCTGCGTCGTCGGCACCGACGAGGAACGCGAGATCGCCCGCGAGGCCCGCGCGGTGGCCGAGGCCACGGGCTGAGGCGGTCAGCACGGCCCAGCCTCCGCCAGGCTGCAGCCCAGCCCGTCTCTGCCGGGCTTCAGCCCAGCGCGAGCCAGGCGACGACGGCGACCAGCAGCACCACGGCCACCGCGATTCCGGCGACCAGCGGAACCCGGGACGCCGGGGCGGCCGGGGCGGCGCCCTCCGGCGCGTGGGCGAACGCCCGGAACTGCTCTGTGTTGCCGCTCGGGTCCATGTGCTTGTCAGACATGGCCAGACCCTAGCCAAGACGGTCCACCCCGCGCCCGCCCTACCCGGCGGCACGCCGCAGGACCGCCGGATCGGCGGAGCCACCCCGACCGGGTGGCGTCGCCCACCGGTCCGGACGGCGGGGCCGCCGGGCGCCGCCGGCCGCCTACCGTGAGGGCGTGTGGGTACGCCGGCTGGTCGCCGCGACGATGACGGCGCTGCTGGCCGGCTGCGGCACGGCAACCGCCGCCCCGGGGTCCCGCGGCGCCCCGTCGGCCGGCCCCGCCCCGGCGACGACGTACCCGGTCGGGGTGCACACCTTCACCCTCGACCCGGGCGGCGCGCGCCCGCTGCCGGTGACCGTCTGGTATCCGGCTGCCCGGGGCGGGGTGGCCCCCGGCCGGTTCCCCGTCGTCGTGTTCAGCCACGGGCTCGACAGCCTGCCCGCCCTGCACGCCCCGCTGACCAGCCGGTGGGCCGCCGCCGGCTTCGTGGTCGCCGCGCCCGCGTATCCGCACACCCGGCGCGGGGCGGCCCGGTTCACCCGCGCCGACGTACGCCACCAGCCGGCCGACGGGTGGCGGCTGATCCGGCACCTGGTGCGCCTCGACACCCGCCGGGGCGACCCGCTCGCCGGCCACCTGGACGTCGCGCGGTTCGCCGCCGCCGGCCACTCGGCGGGCGGCTTCACCACCGCCGGGATGCTCACCTCCGGGCACCCGCCCCGGCTGCGGGCGGGCATCGTGCTCGCCGGGGGCGGCCTGGCCGGGGCGTTCGCCGGGCCGACCGCGCCGGTGCTGTTCGTGCACGGCGACGCCGACCCGGTCGTCGGGGTTACCGTCGGCCGGGCCGCGTACGCCCGCACGCCCGGCCCGGCCGGGTTCCTCACCGTCACCGGGGGCGACCACGGCAGCTACCTGACCCCGGGCCGCCCCGGCTTCGCCCAGGTCCTCGCCACCACCACGGACTTCCTGCGCTGGGCGTTGTACGGCGACCGGGCCGCCCTGCGCCGCCTCCCCACGGACGCCACCCTCCCCACCCACTGGAGTTGCAAGGAAGGGCCCCCTGTTAACGCTTTCTGTATAGGAAGGGCCCCTTCCTAACCCTCTCGCGGGGGCACCCATCGGGCGCTACCGTCGCGGCGTGGGCGGGGACGGCGAGCGGGGTGGGCGGGACGGGCTGGCAGCGCGGCAGCTCGCGGCGATCGCGGAGACGGTCACCGTGGCCCGGGCGGTCGGGGTCGCGCTGTGGCTACGGGGCGGGTGGGCGATGGACTTCGCCCTCGGCGAGGTGACCCGGCCGCACGTCGACGTCGACTGGTACTGCTGGCGCGACGACGCCGACCGGCTCGCCGAGGCGCTGGGCGCACGGGGCTGGCGGGTCGCCCCCCGGCTGCCGGTCGACGTGCAGCTCGAACTCGTCCGGGACGACGTGGAGCTGAGCGTCGCCTACCTGAGCCGGGACGCGGCGGGGCAGGTGGTGGTGGGCGCCGGGCCGTGGGCCGGCACACCGCTGCCGGCGGGGATGCTCGACGCGCCGCCCGGCCGCATCGGCGACCTGGCCGCGCCGGTCGTCGCCGTCGCCGCGCAGATCGAGTTCAAGGAGATGTTCCCCGTCTGGATGCCGGACCGGCCACGCCGCCCGAAGGACGCCGCCGACCTCGCCCGGCTCCGGGCCCGCCACCGTCGCCCGGGGTGAGCGCGCCCTGACCTGCGGTGCGATGCGGGTCGGCGCCCCAGTCCGGCGAGGCACAATCGGTTTCATGTGCCGCCGCCGTCGTACCGCCGCCCTGCTGGCCACCGCCCTGCTCGCCGCCGGCCTGGCGGGCTGCTCGGGTGACGCGGAGCCCGCCTGGCGCGAGGCCGCCCCGACGCAGGCACCGAAGGCGACCACCCCGGCCCCGCGCGTGCCCGCCGGCAGCGCGCCGAGCGAGAGCTTCGCCGTCGGCGTACGTCAGCTCAAGCTCAACCGCGACGGCGACCGCCCGCTGCCGGTGACGATCTGGTATCCGGCCCGGGGCGCGGCGGGCGGGACGCCGCAGCAGTCCGCGACGGCCGCGACGGGGCGCTTCCCGGTGGTGATGTTCAGCCACGGCCTCAACGGGCGGCCCGAGGACTACGAGCTGCTGCTCACCCGCTGGGCGGCGGCCGGGTTCGTGGTGGCCGCGCCGGCCTTCCCGCACACCGCCCGGGGCACCGACACCAACGTGCTGGACGTGCTGAACCAGCCGGCCGACGTGTCGTACGCGCTGACCCGGGTGCTCGCCCTGGACGCGAAGGCGGGCGACCCGCTGCGCGGCCGGCTCGCCACCGACCGGGTGGCGGCGGCGGGGCACTCGGCCGGTGGGGTGACCACGATCGGCCTGTTCACCGCCGGCCGGGACGACCGACTGGACGCCGGGGTGGTCTTCGCCGGCACCGGCCTCGGCGTGGGCACCGCGTTCGCGGGGGCCGCCGCCCCGCAGTTGTTCGTGCACGGCGAGGCCGACGAGGTGGTCGACTACGCCTCGGGCAAGGCCGCGTACGACAGGGTGCCCTGGCCCAAGGCGATGCTCAGCCTGCCGAAGGGCGACCACGGGCGGGCCCTGCTCACCGACGGCGCGGCCCTGCGGGTGGTCTCGGACACCTGCGTCGAGTTCCTGCGCTGGACCCTGTACGGGGACGCGGCGGCGAAGCGCCGGCTGCCGGACGAGGCCACCCGGGGCGGCGTGGCCACCCTCGACGACCGCCTGTAAGGAAGGGCCCCCTGTTAACGCATTCGGTATAGGAAGGGCCCCTCCTAACAAGCTCCCGGCAGGCGCCCGCTCACGCCGTGTGATCGATGACGATCTTGCCGAACGCCGCGCCCGAGTGCAGCCGGGCGAACGCCTCCTCGATCCGGCTGAACGGCACCACGCTGTCCACCACCGGGCGCACCTCGTGCTCGGCGCAGAACGTCAGCAGCTCGGTCAGCTCCCCCGGCGTGCCCATGGAGGTGCCGAGGATCTCCAGCTGCATGGCGAAGACCCGCCGCAGGTTGACCTTCGGCTCGTGCCCGGCCGTCGCACCGGAGACCACGATCCGGGCCATCGGCGCGGCCGACTTCAGGGAGTGGTCGAACGTCGCCTCGCCGACCGTTTCGATCACCACGTCGACCCGCTCGGGCAGCCGGGCGCCGGGCTCCAGCGCGGTCGCCCCCAGCTGCGCGATCCGTTCCCGCTTGCCGGCGTCGCGGCTGGTCGCGTACACCCGCTTGCCGAGCGCGACGGCGAGCGCGACGGCGGCCGTCGCGACGCCGCCGCCCGCGCCCTGGACCAGCACGGCGTCGGCCTCGTCGACCCGGCCCTTGGTGGTCAGCATCCGCCACGCGGTGAGCCAGGCCGTCGGCAGGCAGGCGGCGTCCGTCGCCGACAGGCCCGCCGGCAGGGGCAGCAGGTTCATCCGGGGTACGGCCACCCGCTCGGCGAAGGTGCCGGGGAAGTGCTCGGAGAGGATGGACATGCCGCGCGGGTCACCCGGGTCGACGACCAGCGGGAAGACCACCACCTCGGTGCCGTCCGGGGCCGTGCCGACGGCGTCGCAGCCGAGGATCATCGGCAGCCGGTCGGCACCGAGCCCGACGCCGCGCAGCGACCACAGGTCGTGGTGGTTGATCGAGCTGGCCCGCACCTGCACGGTCACCCAGTCGTCCTCGGGGTGGGTCGGCTCGGGCTGCTCGCCGACGGTCAGCGCGGCGAGCGGGTTGTCGGCGTCGAAGCTCGAGGCGAAGGCGGCACGCATGATCCGCACCGTAACAAGGAGTGGGGGTGTTAAGAAGGGGCCCCCGCTATACCGAAAGCGTTAACAGGGTGCCCCTCCTTGCACGTCAGGCGCGGGCGACGCCGTCGCGGCGGGCGGCCTCGGCGACGGCCTCGGCCACCGCGGGGGCGACGCGCGGGTCCAGCGGGGACGGCACGATCGCGTCGGCGGTGAGCGTGTCGGCCACCACCCCGGCGATCGCGTCGGCGGCGGCCACCTTCATCCCGTCGGTGATCCGGGTCGCCCGGGCGTCCAGCGCGCCCCGGAACACCCCGGGGAAGGCCAGCACGTTGTTGATCTGGTTGGGGTAGTCGCTGCGGCCGGTGGCCACGACGGCGACGTGCCGGGCGGCCACCTCGGGGTGCACCTCGGGCGTCGGGTTGGCCAGGGCGAAGACGATCCCGCCGGGGGCCATCCCGGCCACCGCCGCCTCGCAGATCTCGCCGCCGGAGACGCCGACCAGCACGTCGGCGCCGCGCAGCGCCTCCGCGATGTCGCCCGACCGCCCCTCGGCGTTGGTGTCGGCCGCGAGGTCCGCCTTGGTGCCGGTGAGGTCGGTGCGGTGCCGGCCGATGATGCCCTTCGAGTCGCAGACGACGACCCGGGCCGGGTCGACGCCGCCGGCGATGAGCATCCGGGTGACCGCCACCCCGGCCGCGCCCGCGCCGCTGACCGCCACCCGCAGGTCGCCGAGCTTGCGGTTGAGCAGCGTGGCCGCGTTGCGCAGCGCGGCGAGCACGACAATGGCGGTGCCGTGCTGGTCGTCGTGGAAGACGGGGATGTCCAGCGCCTCGTCGAGCCGGCGCTCCACCTCGAAGCAGCGCGGGGCGCTGATGTCCTCCAGGTTGATCCCGCCGAACGAGGGGGCGAGGGCCTTCACCACGGCGACGATCTCGTCCACGTCCTGGGTGTCGAGGCAGACCGGCACCGCGTCGACGTCGGCGAACTGCTTGAACAGCACCGCCTTGCCCTCCATCACCGGCAGCGCCGCGCGCGGGCCGATGTTGCCCAGCCCGAGCACGGCCGAGCCGTCGGTGACGACGGCGACGGTGTGCCCCGCCCAGGTGTAGTCGTCGGCCAGCGCCGGGTCGGCGGCGATCGCCTCGCACACCCGGGCCACCCCTGGTGTGTACGCGAGGGAGAGGTCCTCGCGGCTGCTCAGCGGGACGGTGGAGGCGACGGCCAGCTTGCCGCCGACGTGCAGTTGGAAGACGGGATCAGCGGGGTCCACGGTGGACGAAGACATGGTGACTCCAGGAATCTGTCGGGTAGACGAGGCGACCGGCGCCAGCGCGAGGTGAGGCGGCCAGCGGCGGTGGCACGGTGCGGGGGTCACCCGGATACCTGCCGAGCATAGTGTCGGGAGCACAAGTCGGATGTGAGTAGGGTCATACTCGCCGGTAGCCGGCGGGGCGGGGCAGCCGGCCCGGCCGGGGCCAGTAGCGGGCCACGACGCGGCCGTGCACGTCGGCCACGCCGTACGCCCGGGAGTCGTCGGTGACGAGGTCGTTGTCGCCGCGTACCCACCAGCCGCCGTCGGCGGGACGGACCGCGCGCTTGACCACGAGCAGCTCCGGGCGGCTGCGGAAGACCGCGACCACGACGTCGCCCGGGCGGATCGGGCGGCCCCCGCGCCGCACCAGCACGGCGTCGCCGTGGCGCAGGGTGGGTGCCATCGACGGGCCGGTCACCAGTACGGCCGTGAGCGGCCCCCGCAGCCGGTCGGCGGCGGGAGTGTCGGCGGGCACCTGTTTCACCTCCGCACCGCTGGGCAGCATCTCCAGGAGTAATGTCGTCCTGGATCATCGCAAACTTCCCATGGAGGATCCCGATGCGACTTCCGCGCATCCTCATGCCGAGCGTCACCGTCAGCGCCCACTGCGACCTGCCGTGCGGCGTCTACGACCCGGCCCAGGCCCGGATCGAGGCCGAGTCGATCAAGGCGATCGCCGAGAAGTACCAGGCGAACACCGACCCCGAGTTCCGCACCCGGGCGCTGATCATCAAGGAGCAGCGCGCCGAGCTGGTCAAGCACCACCTGTGGGTGCTGTGGACGGACTACTTCAAGCCGGCGCACTTCGAGAAGTACCCCAACCTGCACACCCTGTTCAACGAGGCCACCAAGCTCGCGGGCGCCAGCGGCGCCAAGGGCAGCGCCGACCCGGCCAAGGCCGAGGAGCTGCTGGCGAAGATCGAGGAGATCTCGAAGATCTTCTGGGAGACCAAGCAGGCGTGACCCCCGGGTCCACACCGACGGTACGGCCGGCGCGTCCCGAGGACGTGCCGGCCGTCGTCGCCATGGTGCACGAGCTGGCCGCGTACGAGCGGGCCGCCGACGAGTGTCACCTGACCGCCGGGCAGCTCACCGAGGCCCTGTTCGGCCCGGCGCCCGCGCTCTTCGGGCACGTGGCCGTCGACGGGGCCGACCGGCCGCTCGGCTTCGCGTTGTGGTTCCTCAACTTCTCCACCTGGGCCGGCGTGCACGGCATCTACCTGGAGGACCTCTACGTCCGCCCCGAGGCGCGGGGCACCGGTGCGGGCCGGCGGCTGCTGGCCACCCTGGCCGCGATCTGCGTCGAGCGGGGCTACCGACGGCTCGACTGGTCGATGATCGACTGGAACCCGGCGGCCCGGTTCTACGCCTCGATCGGCGCGTCCCCCATGGCGGAGTGGGTGCCGTACCGGCTGACGGGGGCGGCCCTGACCGCGCTCGCGGCCGGCGCGACGCCACCGGCGAGCGCCGCGCCCACGCGTCCGTCCGCCTGACGGGGTAGAGTCCCCCACCGGGGGGATGAGGCGTGACTCAACTGACCGGCCAGCCAGCCACCGACGACGACATCGTGCACCTCACGGTGCCCGCCGACGGCGGTTACCTCGGCGTGCTCCGCACCGCCACGGCCGGCCTCGCCGCCCGTCTCCAGTTCGCCCTCGACGAGATCGAGGACCTGCGGATCGCCGTGGACGAGGCGTGCGCCATGCTCCTCGCGATCGCCACCCGCGACGCCGAGCTGGAGTGCCGGTTCCAGGTGACCGAGGACGCCCTGACCGTCGAGGTGACCGTGCCGACCGTGCGCGGGGCGACGCTGCCCTCCGAGTCGTCGTTCGCCTGGAAGGTGCTGACGGCCCTCACCACGGCCGCCTCGGCGAGCGCGGCCAACGGCCGGGCCACCATCTCCCTGCTGACCCGCCGCGCCGGCTACTGACCCCCGCCGCGCCGGCTCTTCTCGCCCGCCACGGGCCGCCCGGCGGGCCCGCGCCCGCCCGGCTCAGGCGAGGCCGAGGGCCCGGGTGGTCGGCGGGCTGACGAGCAGCGCGCTGACGCCGAGGCCGAGCGCCATCAGCGGCACGCCGAGCCAGCCGAGCCCGCCCTGGATCATGTACCAGCCGATCGGCAGCAGCATCAGTTGCAGGACGATCGCCGGGGCGCGGGCCCCGGCGCGGCGGCGGCCGAGCGCCCCGCCGAGCGCCCAGAGGGCGGCCGCGCCGCCGAGGGCGAACGCGGTCACCAGCAGCGCCGACGGCAGGTCGGTGGTGGTGGCGGTGAGGTCGGCCCAGACGAGCCAGGCGGCGACCAGGCCGAGGGCGACCGCCTCCGCCCGAAGCAGCCGGACCGCCCAGCGCAGCGTGGTCGGGTCCTGGTCCGAGTCGATGGTCACGCGCGCCACGATACCGGTGGTGGGGCGCGGTACAGTGCCGCCCATGCGGGCCGTCCTGGTGGTCAATCCGAAGGCCACCACCACCAGCGAACGCAGCCGGGACGTCCTGGTCCGGGCGCTGCGCAGCGAAGTCGACCTGTCGGTGCGGTACACCCGCCGGCGGGGTCACGCCATGGACCTCGCCCGGGAGGCGGCCGAGGAGGGCGTCGACCTGGTGGTGACGCTCGGGGGCGACGGCACGGTCAACGAGGTGGTCAACGGCCTGATGGCGGCCGAGCCGCCGACGATCCGCACCGGGGGCAGCCCCGCCGAGCGGCTGCCGGCGCTGGCCACCGTCCCCGGGGGCTCCACGAACGTGTTCGCCCGCGCGCTCGGCCTGCCCCGGGAGTGGCCGGAGGGCACCAGCATGATCCTGGAGGGGCTGCGGCTCGGGCGGTCCCGCACGATCGGGCTGGGCCGGGCCGACGACCGCTACTTCACCTTCTGCGCGGGCTTCGGCCTCGACGCGGCGGTGATCCACCGGGTGGAGCGGGCCCGCCGGCGCGGCCGGGTCTCCACGCCGGCGCTCTATCTGCGCTCGACGGTCAACCAGTACTTCCTCGGCTCGGACCGCCGCCATCCGACGATCTCACTGGAGCGACCCGGCGAGGTTACCGAGGGTGATCTGGCCACGGTCATCATCCAGAACACCGCGCCCTGGACGTACCTGGGCGAGCGGGAGATCAACCCGAATCCGGCGGCGTCCTTCGACCTCGGGCTCGACGTGCTGGCCATGCGGCAGCTCCGCGTGGCGAGCACGGCACGCACAGTGACCCAGTTCTTCTCCCACACGCCCAATCCGCGAGGGCGTCAGGTGCTGCAGCTGCACGACCTGGCCGAGTTCACCCTGGTCGCGAGCCGTCCTCAGGCTTTCCAGCTCGACGGGGACTATCTCGGCGAGCGGAAAAAAGTCAGATTCGCATCCGTTCCGGCCGCACTGAGAGTAATCTGCTAGGTCTCGGGTACAGCCCTTGGTCGAGCGCGGTCCCCCCACCGCTGTCGATGCGGTGGCCGCCACACCGAGGGTGAGGTGCCGGAAATGTCAGCAATGTCACGCAGACTGTACTATATTGATCCTCGACTGTGGTACGCCGGGTAACCAGGACTCCCTGCAAACCGGACAAAGGGGTCGTGAGCTTGCTCACCGCTCGGAGTTTTTCCGAGCGTCACCCTTGACATCGCGTGAGTTCGTGAAAGTATTCACAAGCGAACTTGAGTTACCGGGACATTGCTTGGACATGCTCATTGTGTTGAGGTGTTCGAGCAGGTCCCAGTGGCTACCAGAGCCTGCTCACGCAGCGCCGAATTGATGGATGCGAACCGTGACCATCGGCGTGCGGATGCATAAAGGAAAACGCACCAACGCAATATCTGCCACCCATCCAGAATGAGGAGTGTTGCCGCCATGGACTGGCGTCACCATGCTGTCTGCCGCGACGAGGACCCGGAGCTGTTCTTCCCGATCGGGACGTCCGGTCCGGCTCTCCTGCAGGTCGAGCAGGCCAAGGCCGTCTGCCGGCGCTGCTCCGTGACCGACCAGTGCCTCCAGTGGGCACTTGAGTCCGGTCAGGACGCCGGCGTCTGGGGCGGGATGAGCGAGGAGGAGCGGCGCGCCGTCAAGCGCCGCGGTGGCCTCCGGGTGCTGCGCGCTCACTCCGCCTGACCTACTGCACGCACCACAGCTCCACGCCCCGACAGGGCAACCCCTGTCGGGGCGTTCTGCTGTGCGGAGCCCTCGTGCCCCGCTGCGCCCTCGCCGGTGCCGCAGCCGCCCGGCCCGCGCGTCGGGCCGCCCGGATCACTCGACGGGCGCGGCGTCCGCCCGACGCAGCACCAGATCGGCCAGCTCCGGGGCGTCGGTGAGCGGCCCGGAGACGGTCACCGCGCCGGCCGCCCGCGCCCCCGCCAGCACCGCGTCGTGGAAGAGCCCCGGGGCCAGGAAGTACGCCGACACGGCCACCCGCCGCGCGCCCGCCGCGCGCAGCCGGGACACCGCCGCGCCCGCGTCCGGCGGGGCCGCCGAGGCGTACGACACGCGGCAGGGCACCCCGAGTTCCGCGCCGAGCGCCGCCGCGACCCGGCCCACCGAGCCCCGCGCCCGGGGATCCCGGGTGCCCGCGGCGGCGAGCACCAGCGCGTCGAACCGGCCGGGTTCCGCCTCCGCCAGCCGCCGCCGCAGCCCCGCCAGCAGCGCCCCGTCGACCACGCCGTCGGCCGGGCCGAGCACGTCGGAGACGCGCACGTCGATCGGCGGGCCCGACTCCCGGGCCGCCGCGACCGCCGCCGGGACGTCCACCCGCCGGTGGTACGCGGCGGTGAGCAGCAGCGGCACCAGCACCGCCCGGGGATGCCCGGCCGCCGCCAGCGACCGCAGCACCTCCGTCGGCCCCGGGTCCGTGTGGTCCAGCCAACTCGCCGACACGGCCACGCCGGGGCGGACGGCCGCGACCGCCCGGGCCAGCGCCCGGGTCGCCTCGGCCGCCCGGGGGTCCCGGCTGCCGTGCGCCACCAGGACCACCGGGTCGCCGGCCGCGACCGACCGCACCCGGGGCCCGGACACGGTCAGAGGTGCAGCCCGCACTCGGTCTTCTCGAACATCGCCCAACGACCGGCCCGGGGGTCCTCCCCCGCCTTCGTGCGGCGGGTGCAGGGCCAGCAGCCGATCGAGCCGTAGCCGCGCTTGAACAGCTCGTTCACCGGGATGTCGTGCCGGGCGATGTAGGCGTCCACGTCGGCCTGCTTCCAGGCGGCGATCGGGTTCACCTTCACCCTGCCCCGGCGGGCGTCGAACGTCACCACCGGCGTGTTGGCCCGGGTCGGCGACTCGTCGCGGCGCAGCCCGGCGGCCCAGGCGTCGTACCCGGCCAGCGCCCGCTCCAGCGGCTCGACCTTGCGCAGCTGGCAGCAGTCGTCCGGCGAACGGTTGAACAGCCGGGGGCCGTACTCGCCGTCCTGCTGGCCGACGGTGAGCCGGGGCCGGATCGACCGGACGTTGACGGGCAGCCGGCGGGCCACCTCGTCGCGCACCCGCAGCGTCTCCGGGAAGTGCAGGCCGGTGTCGAGGAAGACCACGTCGACCCCGGGCGCGACCCGGGAGACCAGGTGGGCCAGCACGGCGTCCGCCATCGAGCTGGTCACGCAGAACCGGTCGCCGAACGTCTCGGCCGCCCAGCGGGCGATCTCCAGCGCCGGAGCGCCCTCCAGCTCCCGGCCGGCCCGCTCGGCCAGCTCCCGCAGCTCCTGCGGGCTGCGCCGGGCGGGATCGGCGGGAGTCGGGCCGCCGGGGCCGACCAGCCCCAGGGTCGCGGCCGACACCAGGGCGGTCACCGGGTCACCGCCTCGGTCAGCAGGCCGGTGAACTTCACCGTGAACACCCGGGCGCAGGCGTGGCACTCCCACGCGCCGTGCCCGGCCTCGCTCGGCCGCAGGTCCTCCTCGCCGCAGTAGGGGCAGTACAGCGGCGCGGAACGAGTCTCACTCATCGGAGTTCCTCCTCGTCTACCCTGATCACCCAGTTGGCGAAGGACTCGCCCTCGGTCCGGCTCGCCAGGTAGCGGCGGGCGAGCCGTTCCACGTACTCCGGAAGCTCGTCGGCGGTGGTCTTCAGGCCGCGCAGCTTGCGGCCGAAACCGGCGGTCTGGCCCTGCGCCATGCCCAGGCCGCCGCCCAGGTGCACCTGGAAGCCCTCGACCTGGCGGCCGTCCGGGCCGACCACGAGCTGCCCCTTGAGGCCGATGTCGGCGACCTGGGTGCGGGCGCAGGCGTTCGGGCAGCCGTTGAGGTGGATGGAGATGTCCGCGTCGAAGTCGCGCAGGCGCTCCTCCAGCCGGGCCACCAGCTCCTCGCCGCGCGCCTTCGTCTCGACGATGGCCAGCTTGCAGAACTCGATGCCGGTGCAGGCCATCGTGCCGCGCCGCCAGGCCGACGGCCGGGCCTCAAGGCCGATCGTGCTCAGCTCGGCCACCAGCGAGTTGGTCTGCTCCGGGGGCACGTCCAGGACCAGGAGCTTCTGGTACGGGGTGAGCCGCACCCGGCCGCTGCCGTGCGCCTCGACCACGTCGGCGAGCCGGGCGAGCTGCGTGCCGGAGACCCGGCCCACCACCGGGGCGGCCCCGACGTAGGCGCGCCCGTCGCGCTGGCGGTGCACCCCGATGTGGTCGACCGGCTTGGCGGGCAGCTCCGGGGCGGGCCCGTCGAGCAGCGTGCGGCCCAGGTATTCCTTCTCCAGCACCTCGCGGAACTTCTCCACGCCCCAGTCGGCGACGAGGAACTTCAGCCGGGCCCGGTTGCGCAGCCGGCGGTAGCCGTAGTCGCGGAAGATGCCGACCACGCCGGCCCAGACGTCCGGCACCTCGGTCAGCGGCACCCAGACGCCGAGCCGCTTGGCCAGCATCGGGTTGGTGGACAGGCCGCCGCCGACCCAGACGTCGAAGCCGGGGCCGTGCTCCGGGTGGTCGACGCCCAGGAATGCGATGTCGTTCGCCTCGTACGGGGTGTCCACCAGCCAGGAGATCGACGTCTTGAACTTGCGGGGCAGGTTGGAGAAGCGCTTGTCGCCGACGTACCGCCGGACGATCTCCTCCAGCGCCGGGGTCGGGTCGAGCAGCTCGGCCTCGGCCACCCCGGCGACCGGGCTGCCGAGCACGATGCGCGGGCAGTCGCCGCACGCCTCGGTGGTCTGCAGGCCCACCGACTCCAGCCGACGCCAGATCTCCGGCATGTCCTCGACCCGGATCCAGTGGTACTGGATGTTCTGCCGGTCGGTGATGTCGGCGGTGTCCCGGGCGAACTCCCGGGAGATGTCCGCGACCACCCGGAGCTGGTCCAGGGTGAGCTGGCCGCCGTCGACCCGGACGCGGAGCATGAAGAACTCGTCTTCCAGCTCGTGCGGCTCCAGCACGGCGGTGCGCCCGCCGTCGATGCCGGCCTTGCGCTGGGTGTAGAGGCCCCACCAGCGGAACCGGCCGCGCAGGTCCTGCGGGTCGATCGAGGCGAAGCCCCCGTGGGCGTAGATGTTCTCGATCCGGGCCCGGACGTTCAGCGGATCGTCGTCCTTCTTGATCCGCTCGTTGGCGTTGAGCGGCTCGCGGTGGCCGAGCGCCCACTGGCCCTCCCCACGGGGGCGGCGGGGCGCCCGCGCGACGGGTGCCGTGGGTGCCTCGGGTCGGGCGGGGGTGCTGCTGACCGCCATCGCGGCGTCCTCCGTTGTCTGCTGTGCCTCTGGACGCGGGCGCGCGGCCGGCCCGTGGGACGGGGCCGTGGACAGCGGTGTCGGACGGCCGGCGCGACTACGCGCCCGAGACGGATGGGTCGGGCGTCGTCAGTGGGCCGGACAGATGGCGCTGCGCACGCGGCCGTAGTCGACGTGGCGACGGGCCACGAAGCGACGGACGACAGCGGCAAGCATGCGACCATGCTCGCACACCGGCGGTGGACCTACCACCGACCGTGAGTGTGATCCCACATCACGGGCCACCGATGCGCCACCGCGCCGACACCGCCCCCGAACAGGCCAAGCACCCCTCGCCCCGGTGAGCAAGAGGAAAGCGTCAGAGTTGATCTCGACGGTGACGCTTTCCTCTTGATCACCGGGTTGGGGGCCGGGGTGGGGGCGTGGGCCGTTCGGGTGTGGAAGGCTCGGCATCGTGGGCGGATTGCCTGTAAGGCGGCATTTGCCGGGGTGGCTCGGCGCGGTCTGGCTGTGGCCGACCCTGGCGACGCTGGCGGTCACCGGCGCGGGGATCGGCTCGGCCCAGCCGTGGCGCGACGAGTTGGCCACCTGGAGCGCCGCCACCCGGCCGCTGGGCGACCTGGCCCGGATGGCCGGCACCATCGACGCGGCCACCTGGCCGTACTACCTGTTCATGCACGGCTGGGTGACGCTCTGCGGGGACTCCCCCGCCGCGCTGCGGCTGCCGTCGGCGCTGGCCATGGCGGGAACGGCCGGGCTCGCCGCCGCGCTCGGCGCACGGCTGCTCGGGCGACACGCCGGCCTGACCGGTGGCCTGCTGTTCGCGGCCCTGCCCGGCACCTCCCGGTACGCCCAGGAGGCCCGCCCGTACGCCTTCGTCGCCCTCTTCGCGGTGTTGGCGACACTGCTGCTGGTCCGAGCGCTGGAGCGGCCCGGCTGGCGGCGCTGGGCCGGGTACGCCGCGGCCGTGGCCGCCCTCGGCCTGACCCACCTGGTCGCCCTCACCCTGCTCGCCGCCCACGCGGCAGCCGTGCTGGCCGCCGGCCGGACCGCCTCGGGCGCTGTCCCGGGCACCGCCGACCCGGCCGCTCCGGGCACCGCCGACCGGGCCACCCACGGTGCCGCCGACCAGGCCATTCCGGGCACCGCCGACCGGGACGCACCGGGCAACGCCGACCGGACCGCCTCGGGCAGCGCCGACCGGGCGGTCCCGGGCACCGCCCACCTGGCCGCCCATGGTGCCGCCGACCGGGCCGGCCTTCTCCCGGCCGCCGGCCACCGGTCGCGTCGACCGGTGTGGGGCTGGCTGCTCGCGCTCCTGCCGGCGGCGGTCGTGTTGACCCCCCTGGTGCTACTGGCGGCGGGGCAGCGGGGACGGCAGCTCGACTGGGTGGACCAGGCCCGCCCCGCCGACCTTGTCGCCCTGCCCGGCGCGCTGACCCAGAGCGGCACGGTGGGCGGGCTGCTGCTGGGTCTGGCCGCCCTGGGTGCCGCCCGGTCGGGCCGGGCCGGGCTGCTTCCCGCCGCCTGCCTCGTCCTGCCGGTGGCCCTGGTCTTCCTGGCCGGGCTGGCCGTACCGCTGTGGGTGCCGCGCTACCTGTTCTTCGTCGTGCCGTTCGCCTGCCTGCTGGCCGGGGCGGCGCTGGCCACGGCGGCACTGCCGGCGGCACTGCCGGCGGCGCTGGCCGTGGTGCTCCTCGCCGGCCTGCTCGGCCTGCCCGACCAGGCGGCGCTGCGGCACAGCCACGAGTGGCCACGGGGCGCGCTGGTCGACTACCGGGGGGCCGCCCGGGTAATCGACGCGGGCCGCCGGCCCGGTGACGTGATCGTCTTCTCGCCCCGGGACGGCTGGCTCTTCACCGACCTCGGCATCGGCTACCACCTCGGCGACCGGCAGCCCCGGGACGCGCTGGCCGTACGGGGTCGCGACGCGCGCGGCGACTACTGGGCCGACGAGTGCCCGGACCCGGCCGCCTGCCTGGCCGGGGCGCGGCGGGTCTGGCTGGTGGTCGCCGGCCGGCGAACGGACCCGGTCGCCGCGGTACCCGGCGCGAAAGGGGCGGCGCTACGGGACGACGGCTTCGCCGTCGACCGGGTCTGGCAGCGCCCCGGCCTGACCGTGGCACTACTCACCCGCTGAGCCGGCCTGCCCGGCTGCCCGGCCCCTCGGCCGTCCCTCGGCCGTCCGGCCGCCCCGGGATCGCCCGCGTCATGTCGGCGACATGGCGGTATCCGGGGCGGCGGGATGCCGCCATGTCGCCGACATGGAGTCGATCAAGCGGCCTCGGCCCGACGGGCGGGGCGGCGCGGGGCAGGACGGCGCGAGGCGGCGCGGCGCGGAGCAGGGCGGCGCGGGGCACCTGGGCGTCAGGAGCGGACGAGGGGGACCACCAGTACCGCCTCGGTGCCGCCCTCCGCGCCGTTGCGCAGCTCGATGGTGCCGCGCAGCTCGCCGGTCACCAGCGCCCGGACGATCTGGAGCCCGAGCCGGCTGCCGCGCTCGGCGTCGAACCCGGCCGGCAGGCCACGCCCGTTGTCGGCGACGGTGACGTGCAGCTGCTTGCGGAACCGGTGTGCCGACACGACCACCTCGGGTGGCACCGTCGACTCGACCCCGGCGGCGACCTGCGGAAGGACCCCGCCCGACCCGGACCCCTCGGCCAACCCGGAACCCCCGCCCGACCCGGAACCGCCAGCCGACCCGGAAACCCCGGTCGCCCCGGAAGCGCCGGCAAGCGCGGCGGACCCGGAACCGACGCCCACCCCAGCGGCCCCGGCACCGCCGCTGGCCTCCGCCCCGGCCGAGGATCCGGCCGAGGATCCGGCCGTGGGTACAGCCGGAGGCCCGGTCGGGGACTCAGCGGCCGGCGGGAAGCCGTGCTCGACGGCGTTGAGCAGCAACTCGTTGAGGACCATGACCAGCGAGGTGGCGATCTCGGCCGGCAGCACGCCGAAGCTGCCCCGGCGGCGCATGCCGACGGTCTGCTCGGTCGCGGCGACCTCGGTCGCCGCGCTGGCCACCCGGTCGACGATGCCGTCGAACTCGACCGCCTCGTCGCTGGACATGGAGAGCGTCTCGTGCACCAGGGCGATGGAGGCGACGCGGCGTACGGACTCCTCCAGGGCGACCCGGGCCTCCGGCATGGCCACCCGGCGGGCCTGGAGGCGCAACAGCGCGGCGACGGTCTGCAGGTTGTTCTTCACCCGGTGATGGATCTCCCGGATGGTGGCGTCCTTGGTGATCAGGGCGCGGTCGCGGCGACGTACCTCGGTGATGTCGCGGACCAGGACCAGCGCGCCGATCGGCACCCCGGCGGGCATCAGCGGCAGGGCCCGGGTGAGCATGGTCGCGCCCCGGGCGTCGATCTCCCGCCGGGGCGGGCCCTCACCGCGCAGCGCGGCGAGGATGCCGTTGGCCGCTTCGGTGCCCTCCAGGGGGTCGCCGGCCAGCCGGCGGTGCAGCTTGGCCAGGTCCTCCCCCACCAGGTGTGCGGCGAAGCCGAGCCGCCGGTACGCGGACTGCGCGTTGGGGCTGGCGTAGGTGACCTTGCCGCCGGCGTCGAGCCGGACGAGGCCGTCGCCGACCCGGGGCGCGGACGTCGTCTCCCCGGGGTGCCGGGGCGGCGGGAACGTGCCGTCGGCGATCATCTGGGCGAGGTCGTCGGCGGTGGTCAGGTAGTTCAGTTCGAGCTGGCTGGGCGTGCGGGCGGTGGAGAGGTTGGTGTCCCGGCCGACGACCGCGATCACCTCGCCGGCCTCACCGTCGGCGGTGCGCAACCGGACCGGGATCGCTTCGTGCCGGGCGGGCACGTCGCCGTACCAGACCGGGTCGCCCTCCCGCCAGATCCGGCCCTGGCCGTACGCGACCTCCAGGTGGGCCACCTCGGGCCCGCCGACGATCCGCCCCACCTGGTCGTCCTGGTACGCGGTGGGCGCGGTCGTCGGGCGGACCTGGGCCACGCAGAGGAAGGTGCCGTCGCGGTCCACCGGCACCCACAGCAGCAGGTCGGCGAAGGACAGGTCGGACAGCAGCTGCCAGTCTCCGGCGATCCGGTGCAGGTGGTCGATGTCGGCGGGGCGGAGCTGGGTGTGCTCCTCGGCGAGGTCGCGCAACGTGGACACGATGCACAGCGTGCCACGCCCAGGCGGGCCCCGTCCCGCTGGCCGGCCGGGCTCACACCGGTCGACCCGCGCGCCGGCCCGCCCGGCTCACCTCCGCAGGCCCGCCCACGTCCGCCGGCCGGCCCGGGGCGCTCACATCGTCGCGGTGACCTTCTTCAGGCCGCGCGGCGCGTCGGGGTCCTCGCCCCGGGCCAGGGCCAGCGCCAGGGCGAGGCGCTGCAACGGCAGGATGTCCAGCAGCGGGGCGTACCGCTCGTCGACCTCGGGGACGGCCATCCGGGTGGCCCCGTGCACGTCGGCCGAGCCGACCACGACCACGTCGGCGCGGCGCTCGCCGAGGCGGGGCAGCACCTCGCCCATGGACCGGCCGCCGGGGCCGGAGCCGACGACGGCCAGCACCGGCACGTCCGGGTCGGTCATCGCGAGCGGGCCGTGCAGCAGGTCCGCGCCGGAGAAGGCGAGCGCCGGCAGGTACGAGGTCTCCATCAGCTTGAGCGCCGCCTCCCGGGCGGTCGGGTACGCGTATCCCCGGCCGGTGGTGACGAGCTGGGCGGCGAACCGGTAGCGGGGCGCGAGCTGGGCCGGGGTGGGGTCGTCGAGGGTGCGGGCGGCCAGCTCGGGCAGGGCTGCCAGGGCGGCGCGCTCGGCGGCGGGCAGCGCCCCGTCGCCGGCCCGGACGCCCTCCACGAGCAGCAGCAGGGCGAGCAGCTCCGCCGTGTACGTCTTGGTGGCCGCCACGGCCCGCTCGTGTCCGGCGGCGATGTCGATGCTCAGCTCGGCGATCCCGGCCAGCGGCGAGTCGGGGTTGTTGGTCACGGCGAGGGTGAGCGCGCCGGACGCGCGGGCGGTGCGCAGCACCTCGGCCAGGTCGGGTGAGCCGCCGCTCTGGCTGACGCCGACGACCAGCGCGTCGGACAGGTCGGGGCGCGCGCCGAAGAGGGTGACCGCGCTGGGCGAGGCGAGCCCGGCGGGCAGGCCGAGCCGGATCTCGGTCAGGTACGCCCCGTAGAGGGCGGCGTGGTCGGAGGTGCCCCGGGCGGTGAAGACCACGTGCCGGGGGCGGCGCTGCGCGACGACGGCGGCCACCTCGGCGATCGCCCCGGCGTGCTCGGCGGAGAGCAGCCGCTCGTAGCCGGCCGGCTGCTCGGAGATGTCGGCGGCCATGCCGGCCCCTGCACGCGTCACGGAGTGCCCCTTTCCCTGCGCGATTGCCGCGCGTTTCCTGCTCAGTCTTGCATGTTTCGGCGTACGTGAACAATCTTGCGAGCAGCATTGCGCAGTGGATCACCAAGCCGAGCCAACATCACCTACGCTTGCCCGGCCCGGCGACACTGCGACGGGGGACGCATCCGTCGCCCGGCCACCCGCACCTACCACCGAGAGGCCCACGTGTCCGAGGGAAGGGACGATCCCCCGCTGTCGGCGGAGGAGGAGCTGGCCCTGGCCCGGCTCGCGCTGGACGAGGGTGACCTGGCGCACGCCGCCGGGCACGTCGCCAGCGCGCTGACCCGGTCGCCCACCCTGCCCGAGGCGCACGAGACGCTGGCCCGGCTGGCCGCCGTCAGCGGCGGCGGCCTCGACCTGTTCCCCCTGCACCAGCGCGCCTTCGTCGGCACGGTGGTGGCCCGGGCGCACCTGCTCGCCGCGGCGGGGCGGCCCGCCGAGGGGCTGGAGCTGCTGGCCGCCGCCACCGGGCACGACCGCAGCGCCGACTGGGCCGGGGTGCCCTGGGTGACGGCCCCGGAGCTGCCCGAGCGGCTCGACCCGGAGGGCATCGCCCAGGTGCTGATGCAGGTGTGCGCCGCCACGCCCGACCCGGTGCCGCGCGCCGACCGGGCGCCCCTGACGCCGTACCTCACCCTGGCCCACAACGCGGTCACCGTCCATCCCGAGCACGCCCTGCTGCTGGGCGCGGCGTCCGCGCTGGCCCGGCGCCTCGGCGAGGTCACCCTGGCGGTCCGCTGGGCGAGCCGCGGCGTACGGGCGCGCCCGTCGAAGCTCGGCGAGGTCTGGCTCGGGTACGCGTACCGCAGCGCCGGCCGCACCCGGGAGGCCCTCGCCGCGCTCGGCAGGGCCGTCGACCACGACCCGGACGACCTCGCCGTCTACGCCGACATCGCCGGCACGCTGGCCGACACCGGCCGGCTCGACGAGGCCCTGGAGTGGACCGACCGCGCCCTCGCCCGGAACCCCGCCTTCGACTGCGCCGTGCACACCGCGCACCGGCTGCGCTTCCAGCGCGACGGCGACGTGGCGCACCTGGTGGCGCTGGCCGACTTCGTCCGCGACCATCCCGACGACTCGCACGAGCACGGCGACCTCGCCGAGTGCTGCCGCAGCCGGCCGTGGCTGGGTCAGGTCACCCCGGCCGCCGGGGCGGCCGTCGCCGTGCTGCGCCACGCCCTGGCCGCCGAGCAGGACGCCCTCGGCGCGACCGTACGGCTGGAGACGCTGGAGCCGCCGAGCGCCCTGCGCACCGTGGCTGCGGCCGCGCCCGACCTGCGGGTCGAGGTGGCGGAGGTGGCCGAGCCGGATCCGCGCGAGCCCCGCCGGGCCACCGACCGGCCGCTGTGGCGCTGGGACGGCACCGTCGCCGCCCCGGCGGTGCCGGCGCCCTCGGCCGAGGCGGCGGACCGCATCCGGCAGCTCGCCCACCCGGCGTGGCCGCACCCTCCGGCGGCGTACGACGCGGCGGTCGGCCTGGCCACGCTGGGGCTGCCCGACCTGCTCGGGCTGCTGGTGCACCCGCCCGCGGCCCCGCCGACCGGGCTGGGCCGGGTGCTGGCCGGGCAGGACCCGTCGCTCTGGGTCCGCTGCGTGCAGGTGTGGGCGTGCCTGGGCCTGCTGCACCACCGCACGGACGAGCCGTGGGCGTCCTCCACCCGTCGCCGGACGCTGGTCGAGCTGGTCTGGGGAGTGGAGGACTGGATCACCGAGGCCGCCCTGTTCGCCCTGGTCACCGCCGCCTGGGTGGACCCCTCGGTCCGCGAGGACGTGGCCGGCGTGGTGGCCGACCGGCTCGCCGACGCGGCGGCGGTGGCCCGGGACCGGAGCGTGCCGATCGCGGTCTCGCTGGCGTACCTGGCGCTGGCCACCCCGGCCCTCGACCCGGCCACGGCCGCGCTGGCCGGCGAGCTGATCTCGGGCCCGGCGGCGGGCCGGTCCCGACCGGGCCGGCTGCGCCGCCTCTGGGACCGCCTCACCCGCCGCCGGGGCTGAGGCCGACCCCGGCGGCGCTGCCGACCCGGGCCGCCCGCCCCGGTCGGGGCGGGCGGCCGTGGCCGGGTCAGACCGCCGCGGCCTTGCCCAGGGCCGTCTCGGCCTGCTCCTCCGGCGTGGCGGCCGGCGGGGCGTCGTTCGTCGAGCGCAGCGGGATCTCCCGGATGAACCAGGCCAGCACCGGCACCAGCACGGTGAACAGCACCGCCCACCAGAAGACGTGCGAGATGGCGTCGGCGAGACCGCTCAGCACCAGCTCCCGGGCCTGCGCCGGCAGCTCCTTGAGCTTGTCGAGGTCGATCTGGCCGCCCTCGCCGCCCCCGCCGCTGAACGCGGACCCGGCGGGCGAGTCGGCGAGCCGGTTGGCGAAGATCGCGCCGAACAGCGAGATGCCGAACGAGCCGCCGATGGAGCGGAAGAAGGTGGCCGCGCCGCTGGCCGCGCCGAGGTCCTTCTGCTCGACGCTGTTCTGCGCGATCAGCATCGAGGTCTGCATGAGGAAGCCCATGCCGACGCCGAGGACGATCATGTAGAGCGAGGACTCCGCCTTGCCGGTGCCCACGTCGAGCCGGGTCAGCAGGGCCAGGCCGAGGGTCATCACCACGCCGCCGACGATCGGGAAGATCCGGTACCGGCCGGTCTTCGTGATCGCCCGGCCGACCACCAGCGAGACCACCAGCATGCCGAACATCAGCGGGAGCAGCAGCAGGCCGCTGTTGGTGGCCGACGCCCCCTGCACGGTCTGCTGGTAGAGCGGCAGGAAGTTCATCGCCCCGAACATGGCGAAGCCGAGCAGGAAGCCGATCATCGAGATCAGGGCGAAGTTGCGGTTGGCGAACAGCCCCAGCGGCAGGATCGGTTCCGCCGCGCGCCGCTCCACGAAGCCGAACACGACCAGGCTCACCAGGGCCAGGGCGGACAGGCCGAGGATCTGCGGCGAGGCCCAGTCGTAGGAGCTGCCGCCCCAGGTGGTGATCAGCACGATCGCGGTGATGCCGACCGAGAGCAGCCCCGCGCCGAGCCAGTCGATCCGGTGCTCGGTGCGGTACTTCGGCAGGTGCATGGTGGTGGCGAGCACCAGCAGCGCGACGCCGCCGAGCGGCAGGTTGACGTAGAACGCCCAGCGCCACGAGAGGTTGTCGGTGATGAAGCCGCCGACCAGCGGCCCGGCGACCATGGCGATGGCCATGATGCCGGCCATCATGCCCTGGTAGCGGCCCCGCTCCCGGGGCGGGACCAGGTCGCCGATGATCGCCATCACGCCGACCATCAGCCCGCCCGCGCCGAGGCCCTGGACGGCCCGGAAGGCGATCAGCTCGATCATGCCGCTGTCGGCGCCCCCGAACACGCCGGAGCCGGCCATCCCGCACAGCGCGGAGCCGACCAGGAAGATGCCCACGGAGGTCAGGAAGACCGCCTTGCGGCCGTAGAGGTCGCCGAGCTTGCCCCAGATGGGGGTGGAGACGGTGGTGCCCAGCACGTACGCGGTGACGACCCAGGTGAAGTGGTCCACCCCGCCGAACTCGCCGACGATGCGCGGCAGCGCGGTGCTGACGATCATGTTGTCGAGCATCGCGAGCATCATCGCGATCATGAGGCCGAAGAGGACGACCCGGACGTTGGGTCGTCGCTCCGCGCCCTCGACTTCCTGACTCATCGGTAAGCTCCCCCCGGGATGTGACCGACTTACTTGCCGGCCGGCTAGTTACCTTACTAGCCGCACGGTAAGTTGGGAGGCAACTGGTCGTCAAGCGAGTTGGGTGGTTCGGGTGAGAGAGAGCACAGGCACGCGGGAGCGCATCAAGGCCGTGGCCCTCGAACTCTTCACCGAGCAGGGCTACGAGAAGACATCGCTGCGCGAGATCGCCGAGCGGCTGAACGTGACGAAGGCCGCCCTCTACTACCACTTCAAGAGCAAGGACGAGATCGTCAGCAGCTTCGTCGAGGAGCGGCTGGACCGGATGGACGCGCTGATCGCCTGGGCCGACGAGCAGCCCTCCACGCTGGCGACGCGGCGGGAGCTGATCGCCCGCTACGCCGACAGCATGTTCGCCACCGAACAGCCCTCGGTGATGCGCTTCTTCGAGCAGAACCAGACCGCGCTCAAGAGCCTGGCCGCCGGCCAGCAGATGCGCGACCGGATGTTCCGACTGGCCGACGCCCTGGCCCGGGGCGACGAGTCGCCCGCCGCCCAGCTGCGTGCCGCCCTGTCGCTGTTCGCCGTGCACAGCAGCTGGTTCGCCATCCGCGCCCCGCGCGTCACCGACGAGGAGCGGCGGAAGATCGCCCTGGACGTGGCCGACGAGCTGCTCGCCCGCATCGCCGACGGCTGAGCCGACACCGTCCGGCCGGACCCCGCGCCGCAGCCGGCGGAGTCCGTAGGGCCGGCGCGGCGGGAGCCCTAGGGCCGGTGCGGCGGGCCGACCGGGCGCAGGGTCAGGTCAGCTCGGGCCGGGCAGCTCCCGCCGCAGGCCGAGCAGGTCCACCCCGGGCAGCGGAGACCAATCCCGCTCCGGCGTGCGGACGAAGCCCAGCCGCTCGTAGAGCCGGTGGGCGGCCTCGGCGAGCCCGCCGCGCACGCAGATCACCACCGCCGAGCAGCCCAGCGCGGCGGCGCGGGACAGGCATGCCTCGACCAGCGTCGCACCGACCCCCCGGCCCTGGGCCGCCGGGTCCACGGCCAGCATCCGGAACTCGGCCTCGCCGGGGCCGGAGAGCTCGGCGTACGGGGTGCCCGGCAGCACGAACGTGACCGAACCGAGCAGCTCGCCGGTGGCCCCATCGACGGCGACCAGCACCTCGCCGCTCTCCGCCCGGGTCGCCACGTCGGCGAGGACGACACCGTAGCCGTGCTCGCCCTTGAGCTGACCGTCCGCCTCGTACGCGGCCACGGTCAGCCGGGCCACCGCCGGAAAGTCGGCCGGGGTGGCCCGCCTGACCCGCAGGCCGGTCAACCGATCACCGCGATCAGGTCACCGTCCTGCACCACGTCACCCTCGTTGACGGCGAGCTGCTGGACGACGCCGTCGGACTCGGCGACGACGGGGATCTCCATCTTCATCGACTCCAGGATCACCAGCGTGTCCCCCTCGGACACGGTGTCCCCGGCCGACGCGACGACCTTCCACACGTTCGCCACCATCTCGGCGCGGATCTCGTCGGCCATCTCCGGGTCCTCCCTCTTCCGCCAGTGTCTGCGATCGGTATCCAATCACGTGCCGGACCGTCGCGGGGCGCGTCGGCGGCCCCCGACATGCGGTACCCGTCGCGCGGGCCACCGCAACCGGGCCCGGTCGACGGAGAACCGGGCCCGCCACGGTGCCCCGGCGGACCACGGCCGCCGCGGGCCGCACTAGCATCAGCGGGTCGGCCCCGGGTGACCGGGCGACCGGTACGCGACCACCGCCGCGCTCGCCGCCGGCGGACACCGACCAGCACCCGAGGAGGTCAGCATGGCGAAGAAGGCCCGCAAGAAGAAGGCCCGGAAGAAGAGCAGCGCGAACCACGGCAAGCGCCCCAACTCCTGAGTCGCGCGGCGGGCGACCGCCGACCGCTCAGTGCTCTTCGCCGGCCATGGCCGGAGACGCCGGTGGCCCGGGTCGGATTCCGACCCGGGCCACCGGCACGTCCAGGTGCACCGGCCGTCAGTCGGCCAGCTCGCGGGACTCGCTCGTCTCGAAGACCACCAGCTCGGTGAGGCGCACCCGCAGCCGCTCGCGCAGCTGCTCGGGCGCGGTCTCGTTGCCGCAGCAGCGGGCCACCAGCGCCTTCACCTCCTGCTCCAGGCCGTACTCGCGCAGGCACGGCCCGCACTCGTCGAGGTGCCGCCGGATCAGCGTGCGGCGCTCCTCGGCGCATTCCAGGTCGAGGTAGAAGTAGACCTCGGCGAGCACCTCACGGCAGTCCGTCTCGTGCGGCTTCCCACAGCTCACGTCACACCTCCCGGCCGGCGGCGGCGGTCGAGCCCTTCGGGGACCGCGCAGCGCTGAAACCGCGCTCGGCGGCGTAGCCCTCGAGCAGCTTGCGCAGATTACGACGACCCCGGTGCAACCGCGACATCACCGTGCCGATGGGCGTGCCCATGATGTCGGCCACCTCCTTGTAGGAGAAGCCCTCGACGTCGGTGAGGTAGACCGCCAGCCGGAACTCCTCCGGCAACTGCTGGAGGGCCTCCTTGACGTCGCTGTCCGGCAGCCGGTCCAGCGCCTCGGTCTCGGCCGAACGCAGCCCGCTGGAGGTGTGCGACTCGGCCTCGGCGAGCTGCCAGTCGGTGATCTCCTCGGTCGGCGCCTGGATGGGCTGGCGCTGCCGCTTGCGGTAGGAGTTGATGTAGGTGTTGGTCAGGATCCGGTACAGCCAGGCCTTCAGGTTCGTGCCCTGCTCGAACTGGTGGAAGGCCGCGTACGCCTTCAGGTACGTCTCCTGGACCAGGTCCTCGGCATCCGCCGGGTTGCGCGTCATCCGCAGCCCGGCAGCGTAGAGCTGGTCGACGAATGGCATCGCGTCCCGCTCGAAGCGGGCCCTGCGCTCGTCCGTCTTCTCGGTGGTCAACCGCACATCCCCTCGCGTCGGATGCTTTCCCGCCGAGGATACGCGCCTGACACTGCCCGCAGATTCACTTTCGGCCGGTGTGCTGGTCCTCACCACGGCGGGCCACCGTGGCCCGACCGGCCCCGCCACCACGGGCCATTCCGGTCCGCCCAGCAGCTTCCTGAGCTGCTGCGCCTCCCGTTCGTCCCGTTCCCGGCTCCGCGTCTCGGTCGGCACCGGTCACACCCCCCTGAAGCAGAAGTCTCTTCCGTGGGGGGTAACGCGGGGCGCGGGCCCCGGCATTCCGGCCCGCCGGCCCCGTTCCTGGTCCCGGCCCCGACTCCGGCGGGTGTCGGCGCTGGGACCAGGAAGGGCCTGGGAGGGACGGTGCCGGCCGCCCGGACCGGGCCTCCGACACCATCGGAGACAACGAGGCGTACGGCCCCGGGTCACGGCCCGGGGCGCCTCAGGGCGACGCCCAGCCCCGCGCGCGCAACCAGTCGACGACCACCGCGGCCGTCCCGGCCGGATCGCCGGCCAGGTCGTGCCGCTCGCCGGGCCGGACCACCACCCGCACCCCCGGGCCGGGCTCGGGCACGCCGAAGGGGTCCCGGTCGCCGTTGACCACCAGCGTCGGCAGCCCGGTGGCCAGTTCCGCCGCCCGGGAGCGCTCCGGCCGACCCGGCGGATGCAGCGGGAACGCCAGGGCCACCACCGCGTCCGCGCCGACGGCGGTCGCGGTGCGGCAGGCCACCCGGGCGCCGCTGGACCGGCCACCGACCACGAGCGTGGGCACAGCGGGGTGCCGTCGGCGCAGCTCGGCCAGGACCGCCGTCCACGCCTCGTCGAGGTGCCCGGCGGGGGCCGGCGCGCGCCGTCCGGCGACCCGGTAGGGCTGGGTCACCCGGCACACGACGAGCCCGGCGGGGGCCGCCGCGTCCCGTAGCGCGCCCAGGTCCGGCGCGTCGACGTCACCGCCCGCGCCGTGCCCGAGCACCAGCAGCGCCTTCGGCGGGCCGGCGGGCAGGTCGGTGTCGACCCGGGCCGGTCCGCGCGGGGTGACGATCTCGTCCGCGTCTCGCACGGGCCCATTCTGCGGGTCACCGCCGCGAGCCGACGGCGCACCGCACCGACGCCGCCCGGAGGCAGGCACCACGGCCGCCCCGCCCTGGTCGGACCGCCCTGGTCGGACCGCCGCCGGCCGTCCCGCCCTTGCCGGTGGGCGGGACGGCCGGGGCGGTCAGCTCAGCGGGACCAGGGTGAGCAGCCGGTCCCGCACCGGCGGGCCGGCCTCGTCGGCCGCGTCCGGGTCTGGGTCGACCTCGCTGCGCCAGGCGACCAGCATGGCCCGGCGTTCGCGGGGTGTGGTGCCGCCCCACACGCCGTGGCAGTCACCGACCTCCAGCGCCCAGGCCAGGCACGATCCCTGCACGTCACAGCTGCGGCAGAGCGCGACGGCCGCGTCGGCCGGCTCGTTGGGCGCCGGAAAGAACGTCTCCGGATCCACGCTCTGGCAGGTGCCTCTGGTGCGCCAGGCTTCGTCGTGCCGCCGTTCACGCAACGCCCGCAACAGTCGCGGATCTCGTCGTGCGGCAGCCACCTCATGCGGGCGGGGCATACGCGCCCGTGTCATCCACCCACCTCCCCCGTGGGACCGGAAAGATCGATGAGTGCCGTTCGCACCGTACGAATCGTCACCCACTACCGGCGCTGTGTTGTATCGCACTTTCAGACACCGGGACAAGAGTCTTCCGTAAAGATGACTAAAAGCTTGGCCGACGATTCGCCCGCAACTCTGGCAAATCAGCACGCGACAATGCCCCCGGCAACTGTCAGAAAAGCGTCACCTCGGCGGCCGGGGCGGCCGGGGCGGGCACCCGCGTGATCAACTCCGGCCCGTCGTTGCGGACGTTGCCGACCGCCGAACCGACCGGCCGGATCTCCAGCCCCGCCAGCCACCCGGGATCGGGCGGGGTCAGCAGGTCCGTTGGCTCGTCGGTCGGGCCCAGCCAGGACGCCCACCGGCCCCGGGGCAGCAGCAGGGGCATCCGCTCGTGCACCCGGGCCAGCTCGCCCACCGCGGCGGTGGTCAGCACGCTGAAGGTGAGCACGGGCCCGGCGGGCCCCTCCCAGACCGACCAGATGCCCGCCAGGGCGAGCACCGACGAGTCGGCCGGGGTCA
This sequence comes from Micromonospora sp. DH13, assembly GCF_020873825.1. NCBI lineage: Bacteria > Bacillati > Actinomycetota > Actinomycetes > Micromonosporales > Micromonosporaceae > Micromonospora > Micromonospora sp. DH13. Next base: position 21,389 of record NZ_JAHWGR010000015.1, on the reverse strand, counting down.
TGAAGTAGGGCTGCCGACCGCCCTCGGGCAGCCGGACCCACTCGTACCAGCCGTCGGCGGGCACGAGGCAGCGCCGACGGGCGAACGCGGGCGCGTACGCCCGGCTGGTGGCCACCGTCTCCGCCCGCGCGTTGATCATGCGGGCCCCGGCGGCGGGCGACTTCGACCAGGGCGGCAGGAACCCCCAGCGGCCGGCGGACAGGGCGCGGTGGCCCTCCGGCGTGAGCCGCACCAACGGCACGGTCGTCGTGGGGGCGACGTTGTGGCTCGACCGGGCCCGGCCCTGCGTCTCGTCGGACGACTCGAACACGGCACTCAGGTCGACCGCGCTCCGGGTCGTGGCGTACCTCCCGCACATGGGGCACACGCTAACGCCCCGGGCCGCGTTCGGCTGTCCCGCCGACGGCCGTCCCGGTCGCGGGCCCGGCCCCGGGGAAGCCGTCCCGCCCACCGGGAGCCCGCCCGGCGGCCGGTCGGGCGGCGGCCGGGGCACGGCAGAATGTGACCGTGGGGAACACGACCGCGACCCGGCCGCTACGGCCGTGGACCGCTCCGACCGCGTCCGACCCGGTGGTTGCCACGCTGCGGCTGCCCGGCTCCAAGTCGATGACCGCCCGCGCGCTGGTGCTCAGCGCCCTGGCCGGCGGCCCCTCCACCATCGCCGGGCCGCTGCGCGCCCGCGACACCGAACTGATGGCCGGCGGCCTGCGGGCCCTCGGCGCGCACATGTCGATCACCGACGACGACCGCTGGCTGGTCCGGCCCCACCCGCTGGCCGGCCCGGCGCACGTCGACGTCGGCCTCGCCGGCACCATCATGCGGTTCGTGCCCCCGGTCGCCGGGCTCGCCGAGGGGCGGATCACCTTCGACGGCGACCCGCAGGCCCGCACCCGCCCGCTGGGCCCGCTGATCGACGCGCTGCGCTCCCTCGGGGTGCGGGTCGAGTCCCCGGCCACCGGCAGCCTCCCGCTGACCGTCTTCGGCACCGGGAGTGTGGCCGGCGGCGAGGTGGTCATCGACGCCTCCGCCTCCAGCCAGCTCGTCTCCGGCCTGCTGCTGGCCGCGCCGCGCTTCGACCGGGGCGTGGTGGTCCGGCACGTCGGCCCGCCGGTGCCGTCCGCGCCGCACCTGCGGATGACCGTGCAGATGCTGCGGGCCGCCGGGGCGGCCGTCGATGACGGCACCCCCGACGTCTGGGTCGTCGAGCCGGGGCCGCTGACCGGGCGGGGCTGGGAGATCGAGCCCGACCTGTCGGGCGCGGTGCCGTTCTTCGCCGCGGCGCTGGTCACCGGCGGCGAGGTGACGTTGCGGGGCTGGCCGCGCGGCAGCGCCCAGCCCGTCGAGCAGCTCCGCACGCTGCTGCACCGGATGGGCGGCGAGGTGGTCCTCACCACCGACGGGCTGACGGTGCGCGGCACCGGCGTGGTGCACGGCATCGAGGCCGACCTCTCCGACGTCAGCGAGCTGACCCCGGCGCTGACCGCGCTCGCCGTGCTCGCCGACTCGCCGTCCCGGTTCACCGGCGTGGCACACATCCGGGGGCACGAGACCGACCGGATCGCCGCGCTCGCCCGCGAGTTCACCGGCCTCGGCGCCGACCTCACCGAGTCGGCCGACGGGCTGGAGATCCGGCCCCGGCCGCTGCACGGCGGGCAGTTCCGGACGTACCACGACCACCGGATGGCGCACGCCGCCGCGGTGACCGGCCTGGCGGTCCCCGGCATCGAGCTCGACGACGTGTCGTGCACCTCGAAGACCATGCCGGAGTTCCCCGGGCTATGGTCGGCGATGGTGACCGGAGAGAGCTGACACGGCGGAGGGCGTCCTGGCGACGAAACGGCGGGAGTACGACGAGGACGACGTACGGGTCCGGCCCGGCAGGTCGTCGCGCCCGCGCACCCGCACGAGACCCCGGCACGCCGACGCCGTCGACGGCTTCGTCATCGCCGTGGACCGGGGCCGCTACACGTGCGTGCTGCCCGACGCCGGCCCCGACGCCCCGCTGGTGACCGCCATGCGGGCCCGGGAGCTGGGCCGCAAGTCGGTGGTGGTGGGCGACCGGGTGGGCCTGGTCGGGGACACCTCCGGGGCGGACGGCGCGCTGGCCCGCATCGTCCGGATCGCCGAGCGCACCTCGGTGCTGCGGCGCACCGCCGACGACGACGAGAACACCGCCGAAGGGCGGCTGGAGCGGGTCGTGGTGGCCAACGCCGACCAGCTCGTCATCGTCAGCGCGCTGGCCGACCCGCCGCCGCGCACCGGGTTCATCGACCGCTGCCTGGTCGCCGCGTACGACGCCGACATCGAGCCGCTGCTCTGCCTCACCAAGGCCGACCTGGCCGGCCCGGAGCAGGTGCTCGGCTACTACGCCGAGCTGGAGCTGCCGTACGTGCTGTTGCGGCCCGACGCCGACCTCGACGCGCTGCGCGACCTGCTCGCCGGCCGGGTGTCGGTCCTGGTGGGCCACTCCGGGGTGGGCAAGTCGACGCTGGTCAACCGCCTCGTCCCGGACGCCGACCGGGCGGTCGGGGTGGTCAGCGCGATCGGCCGGGGCCGGCACACCTCGACCAGCGCGGTGGCGCTGCGGCTGCCGCCCCGCCCCGGCATCGTCGCCGACCCGGGCTGGATCGTCGACACCCCGGGGGTGCGCAGCTTCGGGCTGGCGCACGTCTCGGCCGACAGCCTGCTGCACGGCTTCCCCGACCTGGTGGAGGGCACGGTCGACTGCCCGGCGAACTGCCAGCACACCGCCGAGGAGGCCGACTGCGCGCTGGACGCGTGGGTGGCCGCCGGCAAGGCCGACGAGCGCCGGCTCGCCTCGTACCGCCGGCTGCTGGCCTCCCGGTCCGGGGAGGGCGACAGCCGCGAGCCCGACCAGCGCAACCCGGGCGACCCGCTGGAGGGGTCGTGACCGGCGACCCGCCGGCAGAAGCGTGACCGGGCCGCCGCTACCGTTTGCGGCATGACCGGGTACGCCGACGACCTCGCCCTCGCCCACCTGCTCGCCGACGCCGCGGACGCCATCTCCACGGCCCGGTTCCGGGCCCTCGACCTGCGGGTGGAGGCGAAGCCGGACCTGACCCCGGTCTCCGACGCCGACACCGCCGTGGAGCGGGAGATCCGGGCGCTGCTGGCGGCGCACCGCCCCGGCGACGGCCTGCTCGGCGAGGAGTACGGCGGGCAGCCCCCGGCCACCCCGGGCGGGCGGCGCTGGGTGGTCGACCCGATCGACGGCACCAAGAACTTCGTCCGGGGGGTGCCCGTCTGGGCCACCCTGATCGCCCTGCTGGAGGGCGACCGGCCGGTGCTCGGGCTGGTCTCCGCGCCGGCGCTGGGCCGCCGCTGGTGGGGCGCGCTCGGCGCGGGCGCGTACGCCGGCCCGGACGCCGCGCACGGCACGCCGATCCGGGTGTCGGCGGTGACCCGCCTCGCCGACGCCAGCTTCTGCTACTCGTCGCTGTCGGGGTGGGAGTCCGCCGGCCTGCTGGAGCCGGTGCTCCAGCTCATGCGGGACACCTGGCGCAGCCGGGCCTACGGCGACTTCTACGGCTACATGCTGCTCGCCGAGGGCGCCCTGGACGTGATGGTCGAGCCGGAACTGTCCCTGTGGGACGTCGCCGCGCTGGTGCCGATCGTGACCGAGGCGGGCGGGACGTTCACCGACCTCGCGGGGCGGCCCGCCCCGGGCGGCGACGCCTCGGTGGAGAACAGCGCCGTGGCCAGCAACGGGCCGCTGCACGCCGACATCCTGGCGAGGCTGGGTCGGCCGGCCGAGCGCTGAGCGCCGCCAGCCTCTATCCTCGCCAGGTGGTGTCCTCCGGTTGGTGCTTCCTGGCGGCGATGATCGTCGCGTACGGCTTCGCCAACCTGCTCCAGTCCGTCGCCGCGGCGCGGACCACCGTGCACCACACCTTCGATCCGGGGCTGCTGCTGCGGCTGGCCGGCCACCGCACGTACCTCGTGGGCCTCGCCTGCCAGGTCGGCGGCTTCGTGCTGGCCTTCCTGGCCCGCCGGGACCTGCCGCTGTTCCTGGTCCAGGCCAGCGTGGCGGCGGGGCTCGGGGTGACCGCGATCCTCGGCGTGCTGGTGCTCAAGTGGCGGCTGCCCACCGCCGAGGTCGCGCTGCTGGTGCTGCTCGTCGTCGGGGTCACCGGCCTGGTGCTGTCGGCGCAGCCGGCGCAGTCCCGGCCGCTCGGGCCCGCCGGCCTGGTCGCGCTGGCGGCGGCGCTCGCGGTGATCGCCGTGGTCGGCTTCTTCGCGGTACGGCTGCACGGCTCGCCCGGGTCGGTGGCGCTCGGCTCGCTGGCCGGGCTGGCCTTCTCCGCCGCGGCGGTGGCCGCCCGCCCGCTGGCCGCCGTGACAAGCGTGGAGGGGTTCGTCCGGGACCCGCTGCTCTACCTGCTGGTGGCCCACTCGCTGGTTGGTCAGCTCCTGCTCGGCCTGGCCATGCAGCGCGGCTCGACCACGGCGGCGGTGGCCGCGATGGACGCGGCCGGGGCGGTGCCCGCCGCGATCGTCGGGCTGCTCCTGCTCAACGACAAGATCTGGCCGGGCCGGGAGTGGCTGGCCGCCCTCGGCTTCCTGGCCACGCTGGCCGCGGTGATCGGGCTGACGCGCTACGCCGAGCCGCAGCACCACCACGAGGTGGCGGCCCGGGAACACGCCCGGGGGATGCTCCCCGCCGGCGCACCGGCCCGCCCCCGCCGCTGACCGGCCCGCCCCGGCAGCCTCCACGCCGGGCCGGTCCGGGCACGCCGGGCCGGTTCGGGCTACGCCGCCTCGACCGGCCTGCGCCGCAGCACCACCCGCTCGTAGAGCCGCTCCAGCGCGCCGGCCGTGCGTTCCCACGTGTAGCTGCACCGGACCCGGTCCACGGCGGCGTGCCCGTACGCGAACCGGCCCGCGTTGTCGGCGAGCAGCCGGCGCAGGGTCATCCCGAGGGCCCGCACGTCGCCCGGCGGCACCAGCTTCCCGGTGACCTCGTCGACGACGGCGTCGGCGATGCCGCCCATCGCGTACCCGACGACCGGCACGCCGCAGGCCATCGCCTCCAGCGAGACCCGGCCTGCGGAGGAGTAGTGCGGGGTGCAGGCGACCACGTCGGCCGAGCGGTACCAGGTGGCCATCTGGTCGTGCGGCACCGCGCCGACCAGCGTCACCTGCTCGGCCACCCCCGTGCGCTCGGCCAGCTCGCGCAGCCGGCGCGCCTCGGCGTGGCCGGCGAGCTGGTCGGCCGGCGGGCCGCCGGCGATCACCAGCTCGGCGTCGCCGACCAGCCGCATCGCCCGGATCAGGTCGTCGTGGCCGTGCCCGGGCGTCAGGCCGCCCACGGAGAGGATGCGCGAGCGCTGGTCGCGCGGGGCCGCCTCGCCGTCCGGGTGGAACTGGTCGGTGTCCACCCCGGTGGGGACCATCGCCACCGAGCTGCGTTGCAGCCCCATCCGGGTCAGCTCGTCGACCTCGTCGTTGCACTGGGCGACCGCGATGTCCACCGCCCGGGTCAGGGCCCGCTCCAGCGGGATGCGGGTGCCGGGGCCGTCGTAGCCGGGGCCGAGGTGGCGCAGCTGCTCCACGCCGAGCGAGTGGAAGGTCTGCACGACGGGGATGTCGGTCTCGCGCACCGCGTGCGCGGCGGCCAGGCCGCCGACCCAGTAGTGCCCGTGCACCACCTCCGGGGACCACCCGCCGGCCCACCGGTCGGCCAGCCACCGGCCGAACTCCGACACGTGCCCGACCAGCTCGGCGGTGGGCATCGGCGCGGCCGGGCCGACCGGCACCCGCTCCACCCGGTAGCCGTCGACCTCCGCCGTGGCGGGCAGCGCGGGATCGTCCCGGCGCTCGTACACGTGCACGTCGTGGCCGCGCCCGGCCAGCTCGGCGGCGACCCGCGCGATGTGCTCGCGCGTGCCGACCACCGGGCCGTCGGCGGGCCGCGACGGGCCGGAGTGCGCGCACACTAGGCCGACGCGCATGGGTCACCTCCATGCGGTTGGTTGAGCTGGTGGGTCCTCCCGGTCAGAGGGTCCCATTAACCGCGCCGCTCGGAGCCGAAACCTGGCAAGTCCCCCGCCGGGGCCGCCGGTCGCCGGCCGCCGATCCGGTCCGGGCCGCCGGCATGAGCGGGGCCCACCGGGGTACGGGCGTGGAATGCCTCTGACCCGCACCCTCGACGACGCCGTCGTCGTGCTCACCGGCGCCTCCAGCGGCATCGGCACCGCCACCGCGTACGCCCTCGCCCGGCGGGGCGCGGCCGTGGCGCTCGCGGCCCGCAGCGAGGACGCCCTGGAGCGGGTGGCGGCGCGGTGCCGGGAGCTGGGCGGCCAGGCGCTCGTCGTGCCCACGGACGTCACGGACCCGGTCGCCGTGGAGATCCTCGCCGCCCGCGCGGCGGAGGAGTTCGGCCGGATCGACGCCTGGATCAACAACGCGGCGGTGAGCGCGGTCGGGCTGTTCGACGAGATACCGGTGCGGGAGTTCCGCCGGGTGCTGGAGGTGAACCTGCTCGGCACCGTGCACGGCATGCGGGCCGCCCTGCCGTACCTCGCGGCGGCCGGCGGCGGGGTCCTGGTCAACAACGCCTCCGTGCTGGCCGAGGTGGCGATGCCCTACCAGTCGGCGTACAACGCCACCAAGCACGGCATCCGGGGGCTGGCCGACACGGTGCGGCAGGAGCTGCGGCTCACCGGGCGGGGGAACGTCTCCGTGTGCACGGTGCTGCCGGCGAGCATCGACACCCCGTTCTTCCGGCACGCCGCCAACCACACCGGGCGGGAGCTGGTGCCGCCCCCACCGGTGTACCCGCCGGAGCTGGTGGCCGAGACCATCGTCCGGGTGCTGCGCCGGCCGCGCCGCGAGGCGTACGCCGGGGGCGCCGCCCGGCTGCTCGGCGCGCAGTGGCGGCTGGCCCCCGCGCTGGCCGAACGGGTCCTCGGCTGGTATGTCCACCGCACCCAGTTCGGGCCCGCCGGCCGGCCGGACAGCACCGGCAACGTCTTCGCCGCCGACGCGGCCGCACGGCGGGACGGCGGGTGGCACGGCCGGCGGCGGCAACTGGTCCGGATGACGACCGCCTTCGGGCTCGCCGCGGCCGGCACGGCGGTCGGCACGCTGGCGGCCCGGGCCCGGCGGACCCGGACGGCGCGCTGATGAACTCCCCCGACCGGCAGGATGCGCGGTTCGTCGCCACGGCGCACAATGGGACGATCATGCCGACCGACCTGCGCTGCGTGGTGGAGACGGACGAGTCGTCCGGAGTGCTCCGGTTGACGGGGGTGCTCGACGCCGCCGGCACCGCCGCCGTCCGGGACTCGCTGCTCCTGCGGCTCTGCGACCGCCCCGGCCCGGTGGTGGTCGACCTGACCCGGCTGCGGCTGGCCGCCCCTGCCCGGGGGCTGTTCGCCGAGGTGCGCCGCGAGATCGCCGACTGGCCGGCGGCGGGGCTGCTGGTCGTCGACCCGACGGGGGCGGCGGCGGGCCCCGGGCTGCCGGTCTGCGCGACCCTGGCGGAGGCGACGGCGGCGCTGACCCGGTCCCCGATGGCCGCGGCGACCACCACCGCGCTGCCACCGGTCGTCGGCGCGGCCCGGCAGGCCCGGGCGCTGGTCACCGACGGCTGCGCCCGGTGGGGGATCGGCGCTCTGGCCGAGGCGGGCTGCATCGCGGTGACCGAGATGGTCAACAACGTGGTGGCGCACGCGCGCACCCCGATGACCCTACGGCTCGCCCCCGGCGACGGCACGCTGCACCTCGGCGTACGCGACCAGTCGCGGCGGCAGCCGCGCTACACCGGGGTGACCCCGCCGCACCTGGCCGGCGGTCGGGGCCTGCTGCTGATCGACACGGTGGCCCGCCGCTGGGGCAGCACCCTCCTGCCCGACGGCAAGCTCGTCTGGGCCGTGTTGGACCTCGCGCGCACCCCGGGCTGACTCCTGTCACCGCCGCCCCAGCGGTCCCCACGTGCCGGCCCGGACACCGGCAGGCGGATCGGTTACGGGCGGTGGGCAGTGGGTAGTGATCAGCCATGCGCGACGACGAGTACCCGACCCCCGTCTCCGACCCGGAGGCCGACGGCCTGCCCGACACCGCCGACGACGACTCGACGGCCAACGACGACGTCGAGACCGGTCGCGAGGCGGACGGCCCGGCGCCGGCCCAGCTGCCCGGCGACCGCACGCCCGTGGCGGTGGACCGGTACGGCACCACCGCCGAGGAGCAGCTCGACGGCGAGTCGCTGGACTACAAGCTCCAGCGGGAGAGCTTCGAGCGCCCCGCCGACGACCCGTTGGCCGGACCGGTCGACCCGGACATCGCGGCCGAGGCGGACAGCGAGGAGGCCGCCGCCCAGGCGCAGCTCGACGCCGACGTGATCGACCCGGGCCCCACCTCGGACCCGCAATCCCCCGTCTCCATCTACGACCACGGCCAGCTCGGCAGCGTCGCCGACGCCGAGGTCGGCCGGCTGGTGGAACCGGACGAGGGGGCGCACAGCGACCTGGAGACCGACAACGTCGCGTACGACGCGGGATCCGCCGGCGGCGGGGCGAGCGCCGAGGAGCTGGCGATCCACGAGACCCGGCCGCCCGGCGCGCACTGACCGGCCCGCCGCGCCCGGCCGGTTGCGCCGGCCTGCGGGTCGGTCGCGCCCGGCCCCGACGCCTCAGTCGTCGAGGCCCCGCTCGATCGCGTAGCGGGTCAGCTCGACCCGGTTGTGCAGCTGGAGCTTGCCGAGCGTGTTCTGCACGTGGTTCTGCACCGTCCGGTGGGACAGCCCGAGCCGCTCGGCGATCTGCTTGTACGACATCCCCTTGGCGACCAGGCGCAGCACCTCGGTCTCGCGGTCGGTGAGCCGGGGCGCGTCGGCGTGGCGGTCCACCGCGGCGGTGCCCCGGCTCGCGGCGGGACCGCCCGCGCCCGCCGCGAGCCGGCGGAACTCCCCGAGCACGAGGCCGGCCAGGCCGGGGGTGAAGACCGGCTCGCCGGCGGCGGTGCGGCGCACCGCGTCCAGGAACTCGGCCGGGGCCGCCGACTTCACCAGGTAGCCGGTCGCGCCGGCCTTCACCGCGTCCAGGACGCTCTGCTGTTCGCCGCTGGCCGAGAGCATCAGCACCCGCACCTCGGGCAGCGCCGCGCGCAGCCCCCGGATGACCTCCACCCCGGAGATGTCCGGCAGTTGCAGGTCGAGCACCACCAGGTCGGGCCGGGCGGCGGGGGCGACCCGCACGGCCTGGCGGCCCTCCCCGCTGGTGGCGACCACGAGGTGCCCGGCCTCGGTGAGGTCGCGGGCCACCCCCTCCCGCCACATCGGGTGGTCGTCCACCACCATCACCCGCACGCCGGCCGGGGCGTTCGCGGCGGGCGCGTCCGGGCCGGTGGCCGGCGACCGTGGGCCGGTCGGCGGGGGCGGGGCGTCGGCGGCGCTCACCGGGGCGTCCTCGGCACGGTCAGCTCGACCTCGGTGCCCGCTCCCGACGTGGAGGTGATGGTGACCGTGCCGCCCAGGTCGGCGACGCGGCCCCGGATCGACTGCGCCACCCCGAGCCGGCCCTGCCGGACGGCCTCGTCGAGCCGGCCCGCCGGGATGCCCGGGCCCTCGTCGCGTACCGAGACCGTCACCGTCTCCCCCTCGTCCTCGATGAGCACCCAGGCCCGGCCACCCGCGTGCCGGCGCACGTTGTCCAGCGTCGCCCCGGTCGCGTCGGCCAGTTCCCGGGCCACCAGCGCGGGCAGCGGGACGCCGGTGGCCGGTGCCGACAGCGAGACCGTAGCCGAGGCGTACCGGCCGAGCAGGGCACGCAGGTCGAGGGTGTCCTGCCCCACCGGGTCGGCGTCGCCGGGGGGCGCCGCCCCGGCGATCAGGGCGCGCAGGGCGGCCTCCTGCTCCCCCGCCAGCCGGGCCAGCTCGCCGGCCTCCCCGTCCAGGTGGGCGCCGCGCCGCTGCACCAGCGCGAGCACCTGGAGCACCGAGTCGTGGATGTCCCGGGCCAGCCGTTCCCGCTCCCGGGTCGCGGCCTCCAGCTCCACCGCCCGGTGCAGCCGCTGCTCGGCGGTCACCGCCAGCCGGGCGACGTGCCCGACCACCGCCCCGGCCATCAGCAGCAGGATCGAGCCGGTGAGGGCGGACTGGCCGATCCGCTCCCGGGCCGCCAGGTCGGCCGCGCACACCGCCAGCGCGGCCACGGTGCCGCGCCGCCGGCCGCCGGAGACGGCCCAGGCGAGCACCGGCCCGGCCAGCCACACCACGGCGAGGCTGGGCGCGCCGGTCGCGAGGGCCGCCCGGCCGACCGCCCAGGGGCTGACCTGCAGCACCCCGACCACGACGGCGAGGTCGGCGACCAGCAGCGGCCAGCCCCGTCGGGCGGGACGGGCGTAGCCGAGCGCGGTGGTCACCGTCCAGCCGAGCATCACCAGCAGGACGACGCCGGCGACCACCGGGTGGGCGTACCCGCGGGCGTCGCGCGCGACGATCAGGCCGACGTACGCCAGGGCGGCGAACCGGAACACCGCGACGGCCCGCCAGAGCGGGACCTCGAATCCACCGGGCGTCGACGGCACCCCGACACGATGCCACACGCCCCCTCCCCAGCCGTGATCGTCCTTCGGGCGGGACGCGACCCGCCGCCACCTGCCCCGGGAAGGGCGGACGATCATGGCTGCCCCGACCGACACGGCGTACGGTTGTGCCCATCGACACCACCCTCCTGATCGCCGAAGCCTTCGACCAGGCCCAGGTGACCGAGCTCCGGCACTCGGTCACCTCCTGCGCCCGCGCCGTCGGGCTGCGCGGGCAACGGCTGGACGACTTCGTGCTGGCCGTCAACGAGCTGCTCACCAACGCGGTGCGGCACGGCGGCGGGCGGGGGTGGCTGCGGCTGTGGCGCCAGCCGGGGCGGCTGGTCTGCGAGGTCGCCGACCACGGCCGGGGGATCAGCTCCCGGCGGCTCGACGACCGGAGCCGCCCCGCGCCCGACACCGCGGGCGGCTGGGGCCTCTGGCTGGCCCGGGAGCTGAGCGACGCGATGGACGTCGAGACCGGCCCGGCCGGCACCACGGTCCGCATCGGCATGCCCCTCGCCCCGGCCCTCGGCGCCGGCGAGCGCGCCCCGGACTGACCCGCCGGGCCCCGGCCGGGCGGCGGTGGGCGGCGGACCGGCGGTGGGGCGGGTACGGTGCTGCGGTGACCGGAGAGTACGTCGCCGCCATCGACCAGGGCACCACCTCGTCCCGGTGCCTCGTCTTCGACCGGGCCGGGGAGATCGTCTCCGTGGCCCAGCGCGAGCACCGGCAGCACTTCCCCCGGCCGGGCTGGGTCGAGCACGACGCCGAGGAGATCTGGGACAACGTGCGGCTCGTCGTCCGCGAGGCGCTCGACGCGGCCGGCACCGGCCCGGAACGGCTCGCCGCCGTCGGCATCACCAACCAGCGGGAAACCACCGTCGTCTGGGACCGCGCCACGGGCCGGCCGGTCGCCAACGCCATCGTCTGGCAGGACACCCGCACCGGGCCGCAGCTGCGCGCGCTCGACGAGGCGTACGGCGAGCAGCGGCTGTGCGAGCGCACCGGGCTGCGGCTGGCCACCTACTTCGCGGGCCCGAAGCTGCGCTGGCTGCTGGACAACGTCGACGGGCTGCGCGCGCGGGCCGAGCGGGGCGAGGTGCTGTTCGGCACCATGGACAGCTGGCTGATCTGGAAGCTGACCGGCCGACACGTCACCGACGTGACGAACGCGAGCCGCACCATGCTGATGGGCCTGGACACCCTCGACTGGGATCCGGAGCTGCTCGACGCGCTCGGCGTGCCGGCCGCGATGCTCCCCGAGATCCGCAGCTCGGCCGAGGTCTACGGCACCGCCACCGACGGGCCGCTCGCCGGGGTGCCGGTGGCCAGCGCCCTCGGCGACCAGCAGGCCGCCCTGTTCGGGCAGACCTGCTTCGGCCCGGGCGAGGCCAAGTGCACGTACGGCACCGGCAGCTTCCTGCTGCTCAACACCGGCGCGAGCCCGGTGATCTCCTCGCACGGGCTGCTGACCACCCTCGCGTACCGGATCGAGGGGCAGCCCGCCGCCTACGCGCTGGAGGGCGCGATCGCGGTCACCGGCTCGCTGGTGCAGTGGCTGCGGGACAACCTCGGCCTGATCTCCACCGCCGCCGAGGTGGAGGAGCTGGCCCGCACGGTCGACGACAACGGCGGCTGCTACGTGGTGCCGGCGTTCTCCGGGCTGTTCGCCCCGCACTGGCGCAGCGACGCGCGCGGGGTGGTCGCCGGGCTGACCGGCTACATCACCAAGGGGCACCTGGCCCGGGCGGCGCTGGAGGCGTCGGCCTGGCAGACCCGCGAGGTGGTCGACGCGATGAACGCCGACTCCGACGTGGCGCTGCGCCGGCTGCGGGTCGACGGCGGGATGACCGCCAACGGCCTGCTCATGCAGTTCCTCGCCGACGTGCTGGACGTGCCGGTGGTCCGCTCCCGGATCACGGAGACGACCTGCCTCGGCGCCGCGTACGCGGCGGGCCTCGCCGTGGGCTTCTGGCCGGACCTGGCCACCCTGCGCGCCCAGTGGCGCTCCGACGCGCAGTGGACCGCCGCGATGGACCCGGACGAGCGGGACCGGGAGCTGCGCCAGTGGCGCAAGGCCGTGCAGCGCACCCTCGACTGGGTGGACTGACCCGGCACCGGTCGGCCCGGCACCGGCCCGCCGCCGGACCGGCGGGTGTCAGGACCAGGTGCTGCCGGTGAGCTTCTCGTAGACCTCGACGTAGCGGGCCCGGGTCGCCTCGATCACCTCGGCGGGCACCTCGGGGGCCGGTGGCCGCTTGTCCCAGCCGCCGCCGGTCGCCCAGTCGCGGACGTACTGCTTGTCGTAGGAGAACTGGGCCCGGCCCGGCTGGTACGACTCGGCCGGCCAGAACCGCGACGAGTCGGAGGTGAGCACCTCGTCGCCGAGGACGAGGGTGCCGTCCGCCGCCCAGCCCAGCTCGATCTTGGTGTCGGCGACCAGGATGCCCCGGTCGGCGGCCAGCTCCGCGCCCCGGCAGTAGATGTCGAGGGTGATCTGCCGCAGCCGCGCGGCGGTCTCCGCGCCGACCTTGTCCACCACCTGCTGGTAGGAGATCGGCTCGTCGTGCTCGCCCTTGGGGGCCTTCGTCGACGGGGTGAAGATCGGCTCGGGCAGGATCGACGCCTCGACCAGGCCCCGGGGCAGCCGCACGCCGGAGACCGCGCCGGTGCGCTCGTACTCGGCGAGGCCGCCGCCGGTGAGGTAGCCCCGCGCGACGCACTCGACCGGGACCATCTCCAGCCGCCGGCAGCGGATCGCCCGGCCGGCGAACTCCGCCGGCACGTCCGTGGCGGAGACGACGTGGTTCGGCACCAGGTCGGCGAGCTGCTCGAACCACCACAGGGACAGCGCGGTGAGCAGGCGGCCCTTGTCCGGCACCGGGGTCGGCAGCACCACGTCGTAGATCGAGATCCGGTCGGAGGCGACCAGGATCAGGTCGTCGCCGTCGGCGTAGACGTCCCGGACCTTGCCCGAGTGCAGAAGTTCCACGCGCCCTAGTACACCACGGGCCGGCAGACGCCCCGGGACGGCCACCCGTCGGGCCGCACGGCCGTTGACACCCGCCCGCGCCGGCTGTGTAAATGGTCCGACCCCACGTTGGAAAGATCAGGAGCGCCCGTGCCCGACGCCCGTACCCCACCGAACCGCACCGGCCCGGACCCGGGCCGGCGGCGGCTGCTCGGTGCGCTGCTCGGGGCGCCGTTCGCGGCGACCGGCCTCGCGGGCTGCGGCAGCCGGGAGGAGGACCGCCCGGTCGAGGACGGGCCGGTCGAGCTGTCGGTCTTCTGGTACGGCACCGCCGCCCGGGCCGAGCTGACCGAGAAGGCGCTGCGGCTCTACTCCTCCCGCAACAACCTGGTCAGCTTCCGGGTCACCTGGCAGGGCCTGCCCGGCTACTACGACCGGCTGGCCACCCAGGCCGCCGGCGGCAACGTGCCAGACCTGATCCAGCTCGACGACACCGTCCTCGCCGAGTACGCCCGGCGGGAGATCCTGCTCGACCTCGGCGGATACGTCGCCGACCAGCGGCTCGACCTGCGCGGGCTCCCGCCGGACCTGGCGCGCTACGGCGAGGTGGACGGGCGCACCGTGGCGGTCGCCGCCGCCCAGACGACCGCCGCCCTCGTCTACAACCGCAGCCTGCTGCGCCGGCTCGGGGTCGCCGAGCCCCGCACCGGCATGTCCTGGCCCGCGTACGTCGACTGGGCGGCGCGGGTCACCCGGGCCGCCGACGGCCGGGTGGCCGGCACGATGGACCCGTCCGGCGACCACCGGGCGCTCTGGCTGTGGCTGCGGTCCCGGGGCGCCGAGTTGTACCAGGGCCGGCAGCTCGGCTTCGGCGCGAACGAGCTGGTCGACTGGTTCGAGCTGTGGCAGAACGCGCGGGCCCGGCAGGCCACCCCGAGCGCCGCCCTGGTGGACCAGGCCGACGGCGGAGAGCCGACCCGGCAACTGGTGGTGACCGGCCACACGGCCGCGTCGTTCGCCTGGGCCCACCAGTTCCCCGAGTTCCGGCGGCAGACCAGGGACGAGCTGGCCCTGGCCGCGTTCCCCGGGCCACCGGCGGCGCAGTGGCCGCGCGCCTCGATGTACTGGGCGGGCTTCCGGGGCACCCGGCACCCCGCACTGGTGGCCGACGTCATCCAGTTCCTCACCAACAACATGGAGGCCGGCCTGGCCCTCGGCCACGAACGCGGGGTGAGCCCCAACCTCGCCATCCGCCGGTACGTGCGGGAGAGCCTGGCCGACCCGGGGCAGCAGGCCGCCGCCGCCCTCGCGGAGGCCGTGGCCGCCCAGCTCGGCCCGGCCCCCGGCCCGCCGCCGAAGGGGCACGCCCGGGTCCGGACCCTGCTCGTCGAGACGGCCGAGGGCGTCCGCTCCGGCCGGGCCGGGATCCGCGCGGCCACCACCCGGTTCGTCGCCCAGGCCGAGGCCGCCCTGGCCTCCTGACCACCCGCGTCGTTCCGTCGCCCGGCGTCGCCGACAGGACGGGTCAGCGCGGCGGGCGGTTTCGCCGGTTGCGCATGAGCAGCAGCACCAGCAGGACGATCCCGCCGACGACGACCAGGCAGCACAGCAGCCCGAGGAAGCCGACGCCGCCGCCCCGGGACCGCCGCTTGGCGGCCTCCACCACGAGCTCCCCCGTGCCGGTGGACGCCCAGGCCGCGACCGGGACGAAGACCGACAGCACGACCGCACCGAGGACCGTGCTGAGCCGGCCCCACCACTTGTTCCACGAAGACATGCCCCCATCCTCGCCGAGGAACGCAAGTGGGGCACGCGGGACGGCCGGGGATGCGCCCGACGGCATCGCCCGACGGCACGACGGACGGCATCGCCCCAGCTTCGCGGCCGAGAGCTGGACAGGGCCTCGCGCGAGGAGGAGACACGGAGCCTCGCGCGCAGGAATAGGCGAAGGGCCCCGGAGCGAACTCCGGGGCCCTTGCGAACGAGTAGCGGGGACAGGATTTGAACCTGCGACCTCTGGGTTATGAGCCCAGCGAGCTACCGAGCTGCTCCACCCCGCGTCGGCTTTTATAGCTTAGCCCATCCCCGCGGCGGAGATCAGCGGGCCCCCCGAAAGCCGCCCGCCCCGTCCGAGAAGCCAGCATGCGAGAAGCCGGCGCGCGAAGGGCCAGCACGTGGAAGGCTGTCACGCGAAAGGCCCCGGAGCGAACTCCGGGGCCTTTCCGAACGAGTAGCGGGGACAGGATTTGAACCTGCGACCTCTGGGTTATGAGCCCAGCGAGCTACCGAGCTGCTCCACCCCGCGTCGGCTCGTTAACCCTAACCCACCGCCCCCGCGGGCCGCAAAACGGCCCACGGGGCGGGGCGTAACCGCTGGTCATCCCCCTGCCGGCGCCGACGGCGACGGAGCGGAGCCGCCACTGGGCGAGGCGGACGGCGACGCCGAGGGCGCGGCCGGGGCGGCCGGGCTGGCCGCCTGCTGGGCCTGCTGGAACGCCGTCATCGCCTCGTCCAGGGCCTTGAGCGCCCGGCCGTACCGCTCGAAGTCGCCGGACGTCTGCGCGGCCTTGACCTCGGCGATGGCCGACTGCACCTTGGCCGCCGCCTCGGCCAGCTCGCCGGTCAGCGGCGGGGCGTTGCTGCCGTCGCCCGGGGGCGGGGTACCGCCGGTCGGCGGCGGGGTCCCGCCCTCGGCGGCCTGCTTGCCCTGCTCGACGAGCTGCTTGATGCCGTCGGTCAGGTTGTTGGCCAGCACCACGTACGAGCCGCCGTCGCCGTAGGAGAGCAGCACCTTCTGCAACAGCGGATACGCGTCCTGCTGGTTGCTCTTGACGTAGACCGGCTCGACGTACAGCATCCCGTCGCCGAACGGCAGCGACAGCAGGTTGCCGTACTGCACCTGGGCCTGGTTGGAGGAGAGCAGGTTCAGCTGCTGCCGGATGTTGGCGTTGTTGGTCATCTGCTGGTGCACCTGCACCGGCCCGGAGATCCGGGTCTGGTCGGGCAGCTCCAGCACCTCCAGCTGTGGCTTGCCGTCGACGTACGAGCCGGAGATCAACGCGGCGAGGTTCTGCCGGCCGTTCGGGGTGACGGCGGAGGTGAGCTGGAAGCGCGGCGCGGCCTGCCCCGGGAACTGCGTCCACAGGTAGTACGGCGGCTGCTTCTGCCCGCCGTCGGGGTTGTCCGGCACGTTCGGCACCTGCCAGAAGTCCTGCGCCGAGTAGAAGTCGCCCGGGTCGGTGACGTGGAACTTGGTCAGCAGGTTGCGCTGCACCTTGAACAGGTCGGCCGGGTACCGGAAGTGCTCCCGCAGCTCGGCCGGGATCTTGTCGTTCGGCAGCACCAGGTCCCCGCCGAACGCCTTGTTCCACGCCTTGAGCACCGGGTCGGTCTGGTCGAACTCGTACAGCCGGACCGTGCCGTCGTACGCGTCGACCGTGGCCTTGACCGAGTTGCGGATGTAGTTGACGTTCTCCCGGGCGAGCTGGAACGTGCCCCGGCCGGTCAGCTCGTCGGTGGTCTCCGACTGGAGGTTGACCCGCTCGGCGTACGGGTAGGTCGCGGCCGTGGTGTAGCCGTCGACGATCCACTGCACCCGGCCGCCGACCACCGCCGGGTACGGGTCGCCGTCGAGGGTGAGGAACGGCGCGACCTTCTCCACCCGGTCCCGGGGGTTACGCACGTACAGCAGCTTCGAGTTCTCGTTGACGGCCTCGGAGAGCAGGAAGTTGGACTCCTGCTCCTTGATGGCGTAGAGCAGCCGGCGGCTGAACGAGCCGATCTCGACGCCGCCCTCGCCGGTGTACGTGTAGTACTGCTCGCCGCCGGTCTGGGTCGGCCGGTCGAACTCGGCGTTGCGCTCCGGGTTGGCCTGCCCGACGATCGCGTAGTCCTCGGGCTCCATCCGCTCGCCGTAGTAGATGCGCGGCTGGGTGGCCGGGATCTGCTCGGTCTGCGCCGAGCACGCCTCCTGGGTCTTCTCGCCGAGGAAGCCCGAGACGAAGTACGGCTGGCCGCCGCACACCACCTGGTTGGCCGGCGCGGCCACCAGCCCGTAGCCGTGGGTGTAGACGGTGTGCCGGTTGATCCAGGTGTTCTGCTGATCGGTCAACTCGCCGTAGTTGACCTCCCGGACGCCGACCACGTAGTCGGAGGTCTTGCCGCCCACCGCGTACCGGTCGATGTCCAGCTTCGGGCCGAAGTCGTAGAAGCCCCGGACCTGCTGGAGCTGGGTGTACGTCTCGGAGACGAGCTGCGGGTCGAGCAGCCGGACGTTCGGCACCACGGAGGCGTCGGTGCCCAGGCTCTGCGGTGGCACCAGGTTGCTCGCCGCGTACGGCTGGATCTTCGTGTCGGCCAGCCCGAACGCGGCCCGGGTGGCGTCGATGCTCCGCTCGATGTACGGCGCTTCCTTGTCCTTGGCGCTCGGCTTGACCTCGAAGGTCTGCACGGCCCACGGGTAGATGCCGCCGATGGCGACGGCGGAGACGCCGAGCAGGGCCAGCGAGATGCCCGGCCACACCAGGTTCCGCATCACCGCGTTGGAGAACACGATGATCGCGATGGCGACCACGACCGAGATGTAGGCGAGGATCTCCTTGGCCGGCAGCAGCGCGTTGATGTCGGCGTACCCGGCGCCGTAGAGCTTCGCGCCCTCGTTGTACTCCAGCAGCATGCTGCGCCGGTCCAACACGTACGCCACGGCCTTGAGCAGGACGAAGACCGCGACGAGCGTGCTCAGGTGGGCCCGCGCGGCGTTGGTCATCCGGTCCCCGACGCCCTGCAGGCGCACGCCGCCGAAGATGTAGTGCACGGCCAGCGCGCCGAGCAGGGCCAGCACCACCGCCGTGAAGCCGACGCCCAGCACGTAGCGCCAGAACGGCAGCTGGAAGACGTAGAAGCCGACGTCGACGCCGAACTCCGGGTCCTTGACGCCGAAGTCGCCGCCGTTGCGGAACAGCAGCCACTGGTTCCACCGGCTCTGCGCCGACAGCCCGGCGAAGAGGCCGACCACCAGGGCGACCAGGCTGATCCAGAGGCCGAGCCGGGGGCCGAGCACCATCCGGTAGCGTTCCAGGGTGGCCTGCTCCAGCGAGTGGGGCCGCAGCTTGGGGCGCAGCCGGTGCGCCAGCCAGAGGTTGCCGCCGACGACCAGCGCCATCGCGAGGCCGACGACGAGGAAGAGCAGCAGCCGGGTGGCCAGCACGCCGGTGAAGACCTGTGTGTATCGCACCTCGTCGAACCACAGCCAGTCCGTCCACGCCTGCACCCCCCAACCGAGGAGGGTGAAGAGAACGAACACCCCGACCAGGACTCCGATGGTGACGCGTCCGCGCCGGCTCATCCTCGGCAGGGGGCTGCTACGCATGACCACTGTTTGGCTCCGCACGCTCGATGTGATCGGCTCCGACCAGGCACCCAGAGTACGGGGTGTTCCTGAGAGTGTCGGCCCACGGTCACGCCGGGCGGCGGGTCGGGCGGGCACATCGGTCAGCAGCGGGTGGGCTGGCCCCCGGCGCGGAGGGTCTCCAGGGCGGTGAGCGCGTCGGCCAGCGACCCCACCCTGAGCAACGGCAGGTCGGGCTGCGGGTTACGCACCGCCTCCGCGCAGTTCGCCTCCGGCACCAGGAACACCTTCGCCCCGGAGTCCTTCGCGCCGACCAGCTTCTGGGCGATCCCGCCGATCGGGCCCACCCGGCCCTCGTCGTCGATGGTGCCGGTGCCCGCGATGATCGTCCCGCCGGTGAGGTCGGCCGGTTCCAGCTTGTCCACGATCCCGAGGGCGAACATCAGGCCGGCGCTCGGCCCGCCGATGTCGCCGAGGTCGATGGAGAGGGTGAACGGGTGCGGCTGCTGCTGGTCGATCTCGACCCCGATGCGCGGCCGGCCGTCGGACTCCCGGCTGGTGATCCGGGCCGTGGCGGCGGCACCGGCGCGGGTGTAGCCGACGGTCAGGCCGGTGCCGGCCGGCTTGGCGCGGATCAGCTCGGTGAGCTTGCCCGCGCTGGTGACCGGCGTGCCGTCGACCGAAGTGACGATGTCGCCCGGGGAGAGCACCCCCTCCGACGGGCCGCCCGCCGTCACGGTCTTGACCAGCACCTGGACGGGGAAGCCCAGCTCCCGCAGCGCGGCGGTCTCGGCGCTGGTCTGGGAGTTGCGGAAGTCCTCCTCGTTGCGCTGCTCGACCTCCTGCTGGGTCTCCCCCGGCGGGTAGACCAGCTCGCGGGGCACCACCGCCTCGTCGGCGGAGAACCAGCCGGCCAGCGCGGACCGCAGCCGCACCGTGGGCTGCACGCCGACCGTGGTCAGCCGCAGCTGGCCGGCGGAGGTGGACGTCGCCCGCCCGGTCACCTGGATGACCTCCTTGCCGTCCACGGTGCCGAGCGTGTTGACCGTCGGGCCGGGGCCGAGCACCACGTACGGGATGGGCGCGTTGAGCACGCCGAAGCTGAGCAGGGCGGTCAGCAGGGCACCCAGGAGGACGGTCACGCCGCGACGTCTCATGGCGGTGAGCGTACCGAGGCCGCGGCGGGATGCCCGAGGGTGACGGGGACTTCGCCCTCAGCGCAACGCCGGTGGCGGCTGCCTGGGGCGCAGCCCGCGTACCGTAGAGGTCGTGCCTGATATTCCGTTCGGTTTCGCGCTCCCGGGTGGGCAACCACCAGACCCCAACGATCCCGCGGCGATGCAGCAGTTCATGTCGCAGTTGCAGCACCTGCTCTCGGCGCAGGGCGGCGGACCGGTCAACTGGGACCTGGCCCGGCAGGTGGCCGCCAGTCAGCTCGCCGCCACCGGGGACCCGGCGGCCTCACCCTACGAGCGGCACGCCGTCGAGGAGGCGCTGCGCCTGGCCGACCTCTGGCTGGAGCCGGCCACCGCCTGGCCGACGGGCATCCGCACCTCGCTGGCCTGGAACCGCAACGAGTGGATCTACAAGACGCTCGACGTCTGGCGCAAGCTGTGCGACCCGGTGGCCAGCCGGATGGTCGGCGCGATGGGCGACCTGGTGCCGCCGGAGGCCCGCGCCCAGCTCGGCCCGATGCAGTCGATGGTGGCGACGCTGGGCGGCGCGCTCTTCGGCGGGCAGCTCGGCCAGGCCCTCGGCTCGCTCGCCGCCGAGGTGCTCTCCGCCGGCGACATCGGCCTGCCGCTCGGCCCGGCCGGCACGGCCGCGCTGATCCCGGCCAACATCCGGGTGTACGGCCAGGGCCTGGAGCTGCCCGAGGACGAGGTCCGGCTGTACGTGGCCCTGCGCGAGGCGGCCCACCAACGGCTCTTCGAGCACGTGCCGTGGCTGCGCGGGCACGTGCTCACCGCCGTCGAGACGTACGCCTCGGGGATCCGGGTCAACCGGGAGGCGATCGAGGAGGCGATGGGCCGGGTCGACCCGACCGACCCGGAGTCGATGCAGGCGATCGCCCTGGAGGGCATCTTCACCCCGGAGGACACGCCGGCGCAGAAGGCGTCGCTGGCCCGGCTGGAGACCGCGCTCGCCCTGGTGGAGGGCTGGGTCTGCCACGTGGTGGACGACGCCGCCGGTGAGCGCCTGCCCAACGTCGTACGCCTCGGCGAGGCGTTCCGCCGTCGACGGGCGGCCGGCGGGCCGGCCGAGCAGACGTTCGCGGCGCTGGTCGGGTTGGAGCTGCGCCCGCGCCGGCTGCGCGAGGCGGCGACCCTGTGGGCGGCGCTGACCGAGCACCGGGGCATCGCCGGCCGGGACGCCGTCTGGGGCCACCCCGACCTGCTCCCCTCCGACGACGACTTCACCGACCCGGTGGCGTTCGCCACGGCCCGGCTCGACCTCGACGACGAGCTGGCCACCTTCGACTTCACCGCCCCGGGCGGCCCCCAGGAGCAACCCCCGCCC
>NZ_JAHWGR010000151.1:0-213 GCF_020873825.1 Micromonospora sp. DH13 | reverse complement strand
GGTCCATCGCGGCGACGTTCAGCAGCACACAGCTGCCCGACGGGCCGGTAACCACCACCGTCACCGCCCGACCGTTGTCCAGGTTCGTCACCCGCAACCGCGTACCCACCGGAAAACGGTCACTCGTCGCCGCCGGCCCACCCCCCTCCGCCGAGAACGTCACCGAACCCTGGCACACGCTCTGCCGCGCCGGTGCCGTCTCGGCGAAACCGA
>NZ_JAHWGR010000150.1:0-217 GCF_020873825.1 Micromonospora sp. DH13 | reverse complement strand
GCCATCTCGTTGACGTTGTCGGTGAGGTCCTTCCAGGTGCCGCCGACGTTGGACACCCGGGCCTGCCCGCCGAGCCGCCCCTCCGTGCCCACCTCCCGGGCCACCCGGGTCACCTCGTCGGCGAACGACGACAACTGGTCCACCATCGTGTTGATCGTGACCTTCAGCTCCAGGATCTCGCCGCGCACGTCCACGGTGATCTTCTGCGACAGGTCGC
>NZ_JAHWGR010000149.1:0-225 GCF_020873825.1 Micromonospora sp. DH13 | reverse complement strand
AACCTCGCCTGCGCCGACGACTCGGCAGGTTGGCACCGGCAGAGCTCCACCGCGTCGAAGAGTGCGTCCGACAGGTTCTCGGCCTGTAGCCGATCCGCTCGTCGTCCTCGCGGTCGGCCAGCAGCAGGTCAAGGGGCGACACATCGGGCGGTGCATCGTAACGGGGTAGCCGGTCGAGGTCGCTCGTGGTGGTCGCCTTGAGGCGGATCACGCCTTTGGCCACCA
>NZ_JAHWGR010000148.1:0-227 GCF_020873825.1 Micromonospora sp. DH13 | reverse complement strand
TGATCATAGCGGCCCAACTATCGCCCCCAGGCCCGAACATCTGCCCCACCGCAAGCCTGCCAGTGCCCTGCGCCAGCAGAGACTTACGGAACAGCCGGGCCGCTGCGGTGCGCGGCGAGCACGGAGCCGACGACGATCGCGCCGAGCCCGAGGATCGCGGCGACGCTGATCTGCTCGCGGAGGAAGATCACGCCGAAGGCGACGGCGAAGGCTGGTGACAGGTAGAA
>NZ_JAHWGR010000147.1:0-228 GCF_020873825.1 Micromonospora sp. DH13 | reverse complement strand
CGTCGGCCCCGCCCGCGCGGCACTGGCGTTCTACCTGTCACCAGCCTTCGCCGTCGCCTTCGGCGTGATCTTCCTCCGCGAGCAGATCAGCGTCGCCGCGATCCTCGGGCTCGGCGCGATCGTCGTCAGCTCCGTGCTCGCCGCGCACCGCAGCGGCCCGGCTGTTCCGTAAGTCTCTGCTGGCGCAGGGCACTGGCAGGCTTGCGGTGGGGCAGATGTTCGGGCCTG
>NZ_JAHWGR010000146.1:0-232 GCF_020873825.1 Micromonospora sp. DH13 | reverse complement strand
CGGTGGCCGGAGCCACCACGATGATCTGGTTCGACCAGGGGGAGGTGTGTCCGGCCGAGTCCCTGGCCGCGACCCTGATGTTGTACTGGTGGGTCGGCGAGATGTTGATCGTGGCCGTGGTGACGTTCCCGACCATCGTCAGCGGGATCGCGTCGGTGAACGGTGGGGCGTACTCGATGACGTAGGCCTCGATGGCGCAGCAACCGGGGGTGGAGGCCGTCCAGGTCAGGGT
>NZ_JAHWGR010000145.1:0-232 GCF_020873825.1 Micromonospora sp. DH13 | reverse complement strand
CGGTTGCCGGGGTGACGATGGTGAGCGAGTTCGACGACGGCGAACTGTGCCCGCCCGAGTCGCTGGCGCTCACGACGACGAGATACTGCGTGGCCGGCTTGAGGGTGATCGTGGCCGTGGTGACGTTTCCGACCGTCGTGGTCGGGATGACGTCGCTGAACGGCTCGGGATACATGATGGTGTAGTTGGTGATGGCGCAGCAGCCGGTGACGGAGGCGGTCCAGCTCAGGGT
>NZ_JAHWGR010000144.1:0-236 GCF_020873825.1 Micromonospora sp. DH13 | reverse complement strand
AACGACTGGGTCGACCTGGCCATCGACTTCCGCTACTTCTTCGCCCGCAAGACCATGTTCGTCAAGTACGCCCAGGCGTTCGTGGTGCTGCCCGGCGGGTTCGGCACCATGGACGAGCTGTTCGAGGTCTGGACGACCGCCACCCTCGCCCTGCACACCAAGCCGATGGTGCTGGTTGACGCGGACGGCTTCTACCGCCCCCTGCTCGACTGGCTCACCACTCTCACGGACCGCCA
>NZ_JAHWGR010000143.1:0-240 GCF_020873825.1 Micromonospora sp. DH13 | reverse complement strand
GCTCATGCGAACGTATCGGTACTCGATCGACGGTCAACCTCACCAGATCGCCCGGTCGATGATGTCCAGCGATCTTGCCCAGACTGCCGGACTGACCTCGCCAGGGTCGGAACGGCCCGGCGTGGGAGCTGTTGGGCCGGCGATCGGCGGGCACCCCAGAGGGGCCCCCCCCGCCGCCGCCGGCCCACGGCACGGGGGTGGTGGTGGTGTTGGTCCGGCCTCGCTCTGGGGGGTGCGGTC
>NZ_JAHWGR010000142.1:0-242 GCF_020873825.1 Micromonospora sp. DH13 | reverse complement strand
GTGCGGTCCCCTGACCATCCGGGCCCGGCCCGGGACCGGGCGAGGAGCCCAGGCCGGCGGGCCCGCGCTCGGGGCTAGGGTGGTCCGGTGCCGAACACCGACGCGGCGATCGACGCCGCCCTCGCCCTCCGAGCCGACGTACAGCACGGGCCGGGCGACGCCGTCGCCGTTGTCGTCGCCGTTGTCGTCGCCCACCAGCATGAAGGCCCCGCCCGAGGCGTCCCCGGCGATCATCTCCAGGG